>JABFXP010000459.1 GCA_013361685.1 Catenulispora sp. | reverse complement strand
CAACCACAGGACCGTGCACAACCCGACCTCGCAACCCGGCCCACACACATGTCATGAGCGCCGATAATCCCTCAGCACGCGCCCGCGCCGCTGCTAGGGTCACACGATGATCAGCGCACCGGTCTACCCGCCCAAGCCCCGGCCCGGCGACGCCGTCGCCGTCCTGTCCCCCGCCGCCGGACTGCCGGGCATCCTCCCGCTGCCGTTCGAGCTCGGGCTGGCGCGGCTGAGCGCGGACTTCGGGCTGCGGGTCGTGGAGTATCCGACCACGCGGCGGATGGGGAGCTCGCCGCAGGATCGGGCCGCTGATCTGCATGCGGCGTTCGCCGATCCGGACATCAAGGCGGTCATCGCCAGCATCGGCGGGGACGACCAGATCAGGGTGCTGCCTTATCTGGACCGGGAACTGCTGCGGGCGAACCCCAAGCCGTTCTTCGGTTACAGCGACAACACCAACCTGCTGATGTTCCTGGCCAACGCGGGTGTCGTCGGGTATCACGGCGGGACGGTGATGGTCGAGTTCGGGCGGCCGGGCCGGATGCATCCGCTGACGGAGGCTTCGGTGCGCGCCGCGTTGTTCACGCGGGACGCGTTCGACCTCGCACCGGCGCGGCGGACCGGCACCGTGAACCGGCGGTGGGAGGACCCTGCGACGTTCGAGGCCGAGCCGGAGGACGAGCCCGCCGATGCCTGGACGTGGCACCACGCCGACCGCGTCGTCGAGGGCCGGGCCTGGGGCGGCTGTCTGGAGATCGTGGCGCACCTGGCGCTGGCCGACCGGGAGATCGGGCCGCCGGAGCAGTACGCGGGGCAGGTGTTGTTCCTGGAGACCTCCGAGGAGATGCCGGCGGCCAGGGACGTGCGCTACATCCTGCGCAGCTTCGGCGAGCGCGGTCTGCTGCGGCAGTTCGGGGCGGTGCTGATCGGCCGGGCGAAGGCGTGGTCCTTCGAGCAGCCGAACGACGCCGCGGCGCGGGCTGAATACCGGCGCGCGCAACGAGAAGCGATTCTCAGTGTTCTGACCGAGTACGCGCCTGAGGCGGTCGCGGTGTTCGACGTCGACCTCGGGCACACCGATCCGCAGCAGGTCATCCCGTACGGCGGGACTGTGCGCGTCGACGGTCCCGGACGCCGGATCACCGTTCAGTACTGAGCAGCCGGTGCCAGGCGGCGGGCCCGGCCGGCCCGTTCCGAAGAACGAACCGGCCGAGCCGTCTCACCTCACCTCATCTCACCGCCGCGCGCCCGGGTCCGGCGCCGCCGCGTAGCCGACCGGCCGAGACGTGAACGTCCCCCGCCCCTGCGTCCTGCTCCGCAGCCGGGTCGCGTAGCCGAACACCTCGGCCAGCGGCACCGTGGCGGTGACCACGACCGTGGCGCCGCGCGCCGTGGAGTCGCCGACCCGGCCGCGGCGGGCCGCCAGGTCGCCCAGGACCGCGCCGACGCCGTCCTCCGGCACCGTGACGGTCAGCTCGACGACCGGTTCCAGCAACGCCAGCGTGCTCCGGCGCAGCGCGTCGCGCAGGCCGAGCTTGCCGGCGGTGCGGAACGCCATCTCCGAGGAGTCCTTCACGTGCGTCGCGCCGTCGGTGAGGACGACGCGCAGCCCGGTCACCGGGTGCCCGCCGAGCGGACCGGCGGCCAGCGCGTCGCGGCAGCCGGCCTCGACCGCGCGGATGTACTCACGCGGGACGCGGCCGCCGACGACCTCGGACTCGAAGACGAATCCGGTGTCGCCGAGGTGGCCGGTCAGCGGGTGCACCTCGAGGACGACGTGGGCGAACTGGCCGGAGCCGCCGTCCTGTTTGACGTGCCGGTAGACGAAGCCGGTCACGCCGTGCACGACGGTCTCGCGGTAGGCGACCTGGGGACGGCCGACCGTCACCGCGACGCCCTTGTCGCGGCGGATCTTCTCCACGGCCACCTCCAGGTGCAGCTCTCCCAGCCCGGACAGCAGCGTCTGTCCGGTCTCGGGGTCGGTGCGGACCACGAGCGAGGGATCCTCCTCGGCGGCCCGGGCCAGCGCGGCGGCCAGCCGTTCGGTGTCGGCGTTGCGCTCGGCCTCGACCGCGACCGAGACCACCGGTTCGGCGCAGACCGGTGCCTCCAGCAGGATCGGGGCGCCGGGCGCGCTCAGCGTCGCGCCGGTGCCGGCGCCCTTGAGGCCGACCAGCGCCACGATGTCGCCGGCGACCGCCTGCTCGACCTCGGTGTGGCGGTCGGCCTGCACGCGCAGGATCCGGCCGACACGCTCGGTGCGGGCGGCGGTGACGTCGAGCACTGAATCCCCCTTTCGCAAAGTGCCGGAGTACAGGCGCACATAGGTGAGCCGGCCCGTGCCGGTCGCCTGCACCTTGAACACCAGCGCCGCCAACGGCTGATCGACATCGGCGCCGCGCCGTCCTTCGCCGGTGACGCCGGTCAGCGCCGGCCGGTCCAGCGGCGAGGGCAGGTAGTCCACCACCGCGTCCAGCAACGGTTCTATGCCGCGGTTCTTATACGCCGCGCCGCAGAGCACGACCACGATGTCGCCGGAAGCGGTCAGCTCGCGCAGTGCCGCGCTCAGCGTCTCCGCGGAGAGCTGCGACTGCTCGACGAACTCCTCCAGCGCCGCCGCGTGGCGCTCGGCCACCGTCTCCTCCAGCACCCGGCGGCGCCGCGCGGCTTCCTCGCGCAGGTCGTCGGGGATGGCGGAGACGGCCAGCTCGCCCGCGCCGTCCGGCCACGTCAGGGCCCGCATACCGACCAGGTCCACGACGCCGGCGAAGTCGCCCTCGCCGCCGATCGGCAGCTGGACGGCCACCGGTGCCGGGTGCAGCCGTTCGCGGATGGAGTCCACGGCGCCGTCCAGGTCGGCGCCGATCCGGTCCATCTTGTTGACGAACGCGATGCGCGGCACGCCGTAGTGGTCGGCCAGCCGCCACACCGACTCGCTCTGCGGTTCGACGCCGGCCACCGCGTCGAAGACGGCGACGGCGCCGTCCAGGACCCGCAGCGACCGCTCGACCTCGGCGGAGAAGTCGACGTGGCCGGGGGTGTCGATGAGGTTCAGCCGGTGTCCGTGCCACTGGCAGCTGACGGCCGCGGCGAAGATGGTGATGCCGCGGGCCCGCTCCTGCGGGTCGTAGTCGGTGACGGTGGTGCCGTCGTGGACCTCGCCGCGTTTGTGGACGGCGCCGGTCAGGAACAGCACGCGCTCGGTGACGGTGGTCTTGCCGGCGTCGACGTGGGCCAGGATGCCCAGGTTGCGGACGAGCGAAAGGGATTGCCTGGTCAGGTGGGAACGCATGATCGGTCGGTCCTTCACGAGGTCGCTGTGAGATCCGCGAGGCGTGCTCGCGGCGGATCAGGACAGCGCGATGCCCGGGGCCGGCCGCGTCCGGTCGTGGGGACGCGGCCGCCGATCAGGCCCTGTGGATCAGGGCCCGAGGAAGTCCGGGAGGTGGTCTCAGCGCAGGCCGCGCAGCCGGCGCCGAGCCGGCGAAGACACGAGGATCACCTCGAAGGGGTGCCGGGAGGCGACGACGGCGGAGATGCCGCGTGTCATGATCCATCCCTCCCCGTCTGCGAGGCAGCGTTCGTTCGTCGCGCGATCCACGGCAGATCGTGGACGCGTCGCAGTGAGGCTAACCGATCACGGCTGCGGACGGAACTGATTTCCCGCACCGCCGCCCGGCGGTGCCGTCGACCCGCCGACCACGAGCCGCACCGGCAGCACCCGCCAGCGCGGCGCGCCCGGCACGCCGGCGCCGACCTCGGCGTCCAGCAGCGCCATCGTGGTCTGCCCGGCGCGGCTCAGCGGCGGGGCCACCGTGGTCAGGCGCGGCGTGCTCGCCGCGGCCAGCGGGATGCCGTCGAAACCGGCCACGCTGATCCGCTCCGGCACCGCCACCTCCCGTTCGCGCAGCCGCACGATCGTGCCCAGGGCCATGAGGTCGTTGAAGGCGATCACCGCGGTGACGCCCTCCCGCAGCGCGCGGTCGGCGATCTGCGTGCCGGAGGCGAAGTAGGGCGGGAACGCGCCGAGGTCCACCAGCCGCAGCGCCCCGGCCGGGGCGGCCAGCGCCAGGCCGCGGCGCCGTTCGGCGTCACCGAAGGAGGTGCGCGGACCGCCGGCGTAGCCGACGTGCCGGTGGCCCAGCGCGGTGAGGTGCGCGACCAGGCGGCGCATGCCGTCGACGCAGTCCACGACGACGCCGGGCAGCCCGGGGACCAGCCGGTTGAACAGGACGGTGCGGCCCGGGATGCTCAGGGCCCTGAGCCGGGCGCTGGGCAGCCGGGGTGCGAGCAGCACCAGGGAGTCCACCTGCCGGGCGATCATCCGCAGCAGATCGGCTTCCACGGCCGGGTCCTCGACCGCGTCCAGCGACAGCACGTGCCGCGCCTCGGCCGGCGGGGCGCCGCGCATCCCGCGCAGCACCGCCGGGAAGAAGGGGTTCGCCAGGTCCGGGACGAGGGCGCCGACGAAGCCGGTGCGGCCCGGGCCGTCGCCGGC
>JABFXP010000434.1 GCA_013361685.1 Catenulispora sp. | reverse complement strand
ACGGCGGGCGGAAACCCGCCCGCCGTCCAGAGTCGCTAGAAATCCCCGTAATCGACCTGCCAGCAGGCCAGCCCCATCCGCCGCCACAGCGCGACCACGCGCGACCGGTCGTCCAGCACCACCCGCACGGCGAAGCGGTGGCGCACGTGCGCGTCGAACAGCTCACTTTTCACGATGTCGTCCGCGCGGGTGTCGCCGGCCTTGCGCATCCACAGCTCGTCGTAGGCGACGCCGTTCGCGGCGAGCCAGCGCTCCGTGCCCGCGCGGACGTCGTCGCCGCGGCCCGACATCAGGATGATGCGGTCGCCGCGGGCGGCGAAGGCCACGAGGGCGTCGGCGGTGGCCTGGATCAAGGTGTCCGTCTCCACCTGCGCCCAGTCGTAGGGCCCGCGCTGCTTGTTGTCGGCCAGGGTGCCGTCGATGTCGCAGAGGACTGCTGTCGGCAGGGCGGGGTCCGGGACGTAGGTCTGGACCGGCACGACCTCGTTCAGGTCGGCCTCGCTCAGCGTCCAGCCCGAGGCCTTGGTGGAGGCCAGGCGCAGCGCCATCGCGCGGATGTGCTCCTCCCCCACCGAGTTCGGGCGCTGCGCGTCGCGGCGGACGCACTCCTCGACGTCGACGTCGGTCAGGTCGTGGACGCGGAACTCCGCGCGGCCGCCGAGCAGCTGCTTGAGGCGCTTGGGGATCCGGGAGACCAGGTGGGTGTTGTCCACGACCACGTCGTAGCCGGACTGGACGGCGGCCAGCACCGCCGCGTCCTGCACCGCGAGCACCGTCTCCTCGTGGGCGCGGCCCAGACGCAGCGAGCCGTCGTTGCCGTCGAGCATCTTGCGCAGGTCGTCGAGGCTGACCCGGCGCATCCGGCCATCGGAGGCCGCCTGGAGCTCGCGGGCGCGGGTGGACTTGCCCGAGGCCGGCAGACCGCGCATCAGGTGCACCACCGGCTTGCCGGGCCGCACGCCGGGGCCGGTCGGCACCGGCTCGATGGTCCGGCCGGGGAAGTCCTCGCTGTAGTCCTCGTCCCGCGCTGCCGTTCCGGACACGTTCTCCGTTCCGGACACGTCCGTTCCAGGCACGCTCTCCGCCCCGGCGCCGCTCTCGGTCTCCTCCTCGTCGTCCTGGAACGCCCCCGACGCCTCCGGCTTCACCGCGCGCCACACGTGCATGGCGATCGGGCGGCCGTCCAGCAGCAGGAACATCCCGGCGCGGACGAACCCGTCGTGGCCCTTCGCCGCCCGCGCGTAGGCGCCGCGATCGGCGGCCAGGTGCGCCAGCGAGGCGTGGGCGGCCTCGATCTCCGCGGTCAGGACGTCGGCGCGCGCCGTCAGGTCGTCGCAGACCCCGCGCACCCAGGCGTCGTACTCGTCGGGCACGTCCTCCAGCAGCGGCGCCATCGGCCCGCCGGGGATCCGCCGCATCCCGACGACCTCGTTCGTCTGCACGCCGAGCGCCTGCGCGATCTGCACGTCGGTGGCGTCCGGGTAGCGCTGCACGGCCAGCGCCCGCCAGATGTGCTTCGGCGTGACGGTGGTCAGCCGGTAGTGCAGCGACACGTAGCCGGTCAGCTTGGTCTTGGTGCGCACGCCGGAGGCGAAGCGGATGACCCAGCCCTCGGCGTCGGTGCCGGTGGCCACGGCACCGTCCAGGTGCTGGTTCTTCTCGGCCATCGCGGCCAGCACGCCGAACGTGTCGGACCAGTCATGGGTGCGCACGACGCCGCCGACGCCCTGCCAGGCCGGCGCCGCCGCGCGCAGCGGCAGCTCGGTGCCGTCGGCCCGGTACGCGGCCAGCAGGACCAGATCGCGCCGGTCCCCGTAGTTCACGACGATGCGGTTCTCCGGGTAGACGATCTCAGCGAGATACGTCACCGAGGGGTCCAGCGCGGAGGTGTCGGCCTTGTCCAGGTACCGCTGCGCCCACACCGCCTGGTCGGAGACGAAAGAGCCCTTCGACGCCGCGCGCCAGGCGCCGTCGTAGTGGAACACGATGCCGAGGGAGCCGTCGACCTTGTCGTAGACCTCGAACGGCTCGTCCGGCAGCGGCGGCGCGTAATCGGCCTTGCCGTGCTGGCCGTGGTTGAAGAACTTCGGCAGGCACCAGGCGGCCACGCGGCCGGTCGTGTCGTCCACGACCAGGCCGCGGGTGCGGGTGGTGACGGCGGTCCAGTACTGCTCGTACTGGCAGGTCCGGCTGTAGGAGTAGATCGACAGCGGGAGCGTCGGGTGCACCCGCCGCGTGACGTGGTCGGCCGCGACCTCCCGGGCCAGCTCGCCCGGGTTCAGCACGTCCGCCAGCAGCGGGCGCTCCCCCGCGCCCACCAGGTCACTCATACTCGGTCCCCCCACTCCTGGTCGCATACTCGGCCGAGACGATCTTGCCGATCGTCCGGCTGCCCACCACGTCGTTGCGGTGCTCTTTCAGCGCCCGCACCACGATGCCCTCGCGGATGTGCGCGCCGGTGCCGCTGACGGTCTCGGTCCCGGAGGCCAGCGCCAACAGCAGTGCCTCATCGTATGGACCCTCGTACAGGACCGGTACCCGGGGGATGCCGAGGTCTGCGACCGAGGCCAGCACGGCGGTCAGTTCGGGCCCGTCCAGCCAGCGCACCGCCCCGTCGACGTCGACGCAGACGTCGAACACGGCGTAGCCGGGCCGGTGTCCGGCGTCGGTGCCGTAGGCCAGGTCCTGGACGCCCTTGCCGAAGACCTCGCCGTAGATGCCGACGCGGCGCGCGCCGAGGGACTCGGCCATCCGGACGGCGGCCTCGGGCAGCCGGTAGGCGTGCACGGTCCGCCAGTACAGGTTCTTGTCGGCCTCGGCCAGCGCGAGATACCTCGATCCGAAGCCCTTCGAGGACACCAGACTCTCGCCGGTCTCGGCCAGGTAGGTGTACAGGCAGCAGGTGCCGTGGATCTTCTCGGTGGCGGACACCGGTTCTCCGGGTTCGAAGATGCCGGGGTAGCGGGCGATGTTCTCGATGTCGGTCCAGGGCAGCAGGTCGGCGGCGGAGACGACGTCGCCGGACATGCTCACCGGCACCGGCGGCACCCATTTGACGATGCCCAGCAGCTCGGCGAAGTCGGTGCCGGCGCGGTGGGCGGCGGCCAGGTCGACGTCCGCCAGGGCGCCGGGCCGGCAGACTATGCCCTGCGACAGCTCGCCCCGCAGCCGGACGGCCTTGACCCGGTCCTTCCCGGGCCCGGCCAGCCGTCCGGTGAGCCCGATCTCCTCGATCAGCTCGGCCGGCAGTATGGCCTGCTCGGGGATGTACACCGCGTGCTCGCCGGTGCGGTACGCGCCCTTGGCGACGACGGCCCGGTAGAGGCCGACCTGCGCCAGCTCCAACGCGTCGGCGTTGGGGTGGACGTGGATCGTCAGTGGTTCGGCGGTGACACGGAGGGTGGACATGGTCTTCCTCGTTCTCTGGTTCGCGGGAACGGACGGCCTCGAACGGCCACCACGAAAATATGTGCCAGTGCTCTGATGGTCATTTGCTTTTTCGCCGGGGCGTGCTCACCGCTCCAGCTGGACGATGGTGTAGTCCTGCACTTCGCGGTATCCGATCCGCTGGTAGAGGGCGTTGCTGGTGGGGTTGGCGAGGTCGGTGAACAGCACGGCCTCGTGGCCGGCGGCGCGGATCCGGCGGCTGATCTCGGCGGTGGCGGCCCCGGCGTAGCCGCGACCGCGCAGGGCCGGCGGCGTGTACACCGGCGCGACGCGCACCGTGCCGCCGGCCGGCAGCGTCACGCCGGCCAGCGACACCGGGACGCCGTCCACCTCCCACAGCAGCAGCAACTCGTTCCGGACCCGGTCTTCGATGAGGTTCGCGGGGGTCCCGCCGGAATGGCCGGTGCCGGTGCCGGAGCCGATGTCCGCGGCGAACGCGTCGAACCAGCCGAGTAGCAGGTCGAGATCGGCAAGACCGGCGATCCGGGCGCCGCCCTCGGGCATCGGCGAGGGCGGTGTCAGCTCACTGAGACGGTAGAGGCGCTGCCGCATGGCGACGGTGGACCGGCGCCCGGGCGCGGCGGCGGTCCAGCTGTCGGCGAGCGCCGCGACCGTGCCCGCGGGGCCGCTGAAGGCGCTCGGGACGTCATCGACGGCGAGCAACGGCGCGACGGCGTGGTCGGGCAGCGCGGAGACGAGGGCGGGCCGGGGCGGCGTCCGGAGGAACGCGCCCTGCACCGCCTCGCCTTCGCGCTGATACCAGCCGAGCCGCGGCGGGGTGCCGTAGGCGTCGGCTCCGGAGCCCGCGAGGATCGCGGCGACCGTCAGCAACACGGTGTTGCCGACCGGATCGGCGAGCAGGAACTCCTTGGTGGCGAGCTCGAACTCGGCCACGTCTTCGGTCAGATGCCAGGTCATGTGCCACCGTGGCATATCCGGTCCGGCCGTGCCCACTGCGTTTCGACCGGCGCGAAGCAGCCCTCGACGATCAGCGGCGCAGGACACGCTCCGGCGAGCCGATCACGGCCTGAGAACGCCACTAGCCGGCGG
>JABFXP010000879.1 GCA_013361685.1 Catenulispora sp. | reverse complement strand
GCCGCCCGGACCGCCGCCGGTGGGCGGTGGCCCGGCCGCGTCGGGCCGGGCCACCGCGAGGTCTTCGGCGGTCATCAGTCGTCCCCGGCGGCGATCGCCGCCGCCACCGAGGCGATGTTGGCGCTGTCGACCAGTTTCGGACCGCTGGCCACGGTCGTGCCGCCGCCGACGGCGTTGCCCTCGTGCTTGTTGTAGACGAACAGGAACTGCACCGGCAGGTAGCCCTGCAAGTACTGCTGCTGGTCCACCGCGAAGTCCATGGTCGGCGGCGAGGCCTGCAGATCGTTCTGCACGTCCTGCGACAGGTCGAAGGTGGCGATCTTGACCTTGGCCGGCTTGGTCACCACCAGCGCCTGCCCGACCGCGTTGTTCAGCGTCATCACGGCATTGATGCCGGGGTGCGACTGCAAGTAGGCGCTGACCTGGCCGACGGCCTGCTGCGGGTTGGAGGCGGCGTTGGGCGTGGACAGGATCAGCTCGGTGCACGCCGGGCCCGCGGCCGGGGCGTCGCCGGTGCCGCACTTGTCGCCGACGCCGAGCCCCTGCGCGATGCCGTCGCAGCGGTCGAGCAGGTTCTGCCCGGACTGGTGGATCACGCACAGCACGTTCGACGCGCTCTCCTGGGCGAACCGCGCCCCGGCCTGCTTGCCGGCCAGCTGCTCGGGCTGCCCGACACAGGTGATCGCCTTGGAGGCGGCGATGTCCGCGTCGTCGCACCCGGCGTTGACCAGCACCACCGGGATCCCGGCGGCGGAGGCGGCGGCCAGCGTGCCGTTCATCACCGACGGCGCGTGGTCGGAGACGATGATCCCGTTGACCTTGGCGTTGATCGCGTTCTGGATCTGCGCGTTCTCGGCGGTGTCGTCCGGCTCGGCCTGGCCCTGCTGCTGAGAGCCGTAGGTCTCGGAGAGCTTGCAGCCGGTGTCGCTCGCGGCGTCCTTGGCGCCCTTGTACACGACGCTCCAGAAGTTGCCGTTGTCGCCGTGGGTGATCAGGGCGAAGGTGTAGGGGCACGAACCCCCGGCCGACTTCTTCGGGGACGAGCTGGACGAGCAGCCGGCGAGCAGGAGCGCCGCGGCCAGCAGTGCCATGAGCAGCCGGTCGAGGGAGTAACGCGTTTTGTGCCCTCTCAATACCATACGTGCCATACGTGCCGCCTCCACATCTGTGTGGTGTTACAAGTACGGTCGTTGAGCCTTCTTCGCGTCTTCATACCCCGTTCGCGCGGCCCGAGTGGATGCGAGCCCTGATACTTCTGCGACCGGTACCTCCCACCACGCGCCGCCGTCGGGCGCGCCGGCCAGCGGATCGGTCGCGACGTGCACGACGGTGATCCGGTCGGCGGCCTTGGCCCGCTCCAGCGCGGCTTCGAGTCCTTCCAGGTCGGCCGCCCGTTCCACCCGCGCGCCCAGGCTGGCGGCATTGGCGGCGAGGTCCACCGGCAGCGGGTCGCCGTCGAGCCGGCCCGAGGGGCCGCGGAAGCGGTAGGCGGTGCCGAAGCGCTGGGAGCCCAGGGATTCGGAGAGCCGGCCGATGGAGGCGAAGCCGCCGTTGTCGACCAGCACCACGATCAGCTTCACGTGCTCGGCGACCGCGGTCACGATCTCCTGCGCCAGCATCAGGTACGAGCCGTCGCCGACCAGGACGTAGACCTCGCGGTCGGGGGCGGCCAGCTTCACGCCCAGACCGCCGGCGATCTCGTAGCCCATGCAGGAGTAGCCGTATTCGACGTGGTACGTCTTCGGGTCGCCGCTGGAGCGCCAGAGCTTGTGCAGGTCGCCGGGCATGGATCCGGCCGCGCAGACCACGACGTCGCTCGGGCCCGCCGCGTCGTTGACCGCGGCGATGACCTCGATCTGCGAGGGCAGCGGCGCGTTCTGGAAGTGGTAGGCGTCGGCGACCTGACGCCGCCAGACGTCACGCGCGCCGGCGGTCTCGGCGCGGTGGTCGTCGGGGACGGTCCAGCCGTGCAGCGCGGTGGTCAGTTCCTCCAGGGTGGTCCGCGCGTCGCCGACCACTGACAGCGCGGCGTGCTTGGCCGCGTCGAAGGCCGCGATGTTGATGTTCACGAACCGCACGCCGGGATCGGCGAAGGCGGTGTGCGAGGCGGTGGTGAAGTCCGACCAGCGGGTGCCGATCCCGATCACGAGGTCGGCCTGGGCGGCGATGATGTTCGCCGCCGAGGTGCCGGTCGCGCCGACGGCTCCGAGGGAGAGCGGATGGTCGTGCGGCAGGACGCCTTTGCCGGCCTGGGTTTCGGCCACCGGGATGCCGGTGGCCTCGGCGAAGCCGCGCAGCGCGGCGGTGGCCTGCGAGTAGACGACTCCGCCGCCGGCGACCAGCAGCGGCCGGGCCGCGTTCCGGATCGCGGTGGCGGCGCGGGTCAGGGTGCTGAGGTCGGCGCGCGGCCTGGGGACGTGCCAGACCCGGTGCGCGAACAGCTCTTCCGGCCAGTCCCAGGCCTCGGCCTGCACATCCTGCGGCAGCGCCAGGGTGACGGCGCCGGTCTCGGCCGGGTCGGTCAGCACCCGCAGCGCGGCCAGCAGCGCCGAGGGCAGCTGCTCGGGCCGGTTCACGCGGTCGAAGTAGCGGCTGACCGGCCGCAGGGTGTCGTTGACGGAGACGTCGTAGCCGCGCGGGTCTTCGAGCTCTTGCAAGACCGGGTTCGCGGTGCGGGTGGCGAAGGTGTCGCCGGGCAGCAGCAGGACCGGCAGCCGGTTCACGGTGGCCAGCGCGGCGCCGGTGACGAGGTTGGTGGCGCCGGGGCCGATGGAGGTGGTGCAGGCGTAGGTGGACAGCCGGTCGCGCATCCGGGCGAAGCCGACGGCGGTGTGGACCATCGCCTGCTCGTTGCGGGCCTGGCGGTAGGGCAGCAGGTCGGGGTCCTGGAGCTCCAGGCCGAGCAGCGCCTCGCCGAGGCCGGCGACGTTGCCGTGGCCGAAGATGCCGAACACGCCCTCGATGAGGCGGTGCTCGACGCCGTCGCGCTCGGTGTGCTGCGCCGCCAGGAAACGGACGAGGGCCTGGGCGACGGTGAGGCGGCGGGTGCTCATGCCGGCCCGCCGGACTTCACCAGCGCGGTGGCGGTGTCCACGGCGGCGGCCACGTCGCCGTCCGGCGGGTACAGCAGGGCCCTGCCGACGACCAGCCCGTAGACGCCTTCCAGGGCCAGTGCCTTCTCCCAGGCCGCGAACGTCTCCTGCGGCGCGCCGTCGGGGTCGCCGCCGAGCAGCAGGACCGGCAGCGTGGTGGCGGTCAGCACCCGTTCCATGTCCTCCACGACCGGGAGCTTGAGCCAGGTGTAGGCGCTGGTGGTGCCGAGCCCGGCGGCGATCGCGCAGGCGCGCAGCACGGCCGGCGGCGACAGGTCGGTGCGCAGCCGGCCGTTCTCGCGGTGGGCCATGAACGGCTCGACCATCGCCACCCGGCGGTGCGAGGCCAGTTCGGAGACCGCGCGGCCGCAGGCCTCCAGCGTGGCGACGGTGGCGGCGTCGTCGAGGTCGATGCGCAGCAGCATCTTGCCGCCGTCCAGGCCGAACCGGGCGATGCCGGCCGCGTCGTAGGCGGTGAACCGGTCGTCGACCTCGGCGACCGACCCGGCCAGCCCGCCCCGGTTCATCGAGCCGAGCACGACCTTGCCCTCCAGCGCGCCGAGCACGAGCAGGTCCTCCACGACGTCCGGGGTGGCCAGCACGCCGTCCACCCCGGGCCGCCCCAGCGCCACCACCAGCCGCTGGAGCAGCTCGCCGCGGTCGGCCATGGCCAGCGGATCGTCGCGCACCCCCAGCGCCCCGCGCGCCGGATGGTCGGCGGCGATCAGCATCAGCCGGTCCCCCGGCGCCAGCAGCGGGCGCCGGGCCCGGTGCGCCGCGGCGGCCGCGACCACCTCCGGCTGGTGGGCCCGGGTGCGGCGGACCTTGCGCAGGGCCGCGGCGTGGACTTCAGACACGGACGACCTCCGGGGTCGGGGGCGGGGCCGGGGGCGGCGGGATGCCGGCCACCGGGCCGGGCTGGTAGGCGGGTGGGGCGGGGGTGGCTGTGGAGCAGGGCTCTGATGCGAGGGCAGCGGGGGCAGCGGGGGCGATCGTGATGCCGGGCTGGAACACGGCCGGACCGGCAGCGTCCGCAAAGCGGGGCTCAGCAGCGACCGGCACGTCAGGGCCCGCGGCATAGGTTTCGCACGCGACCGGACCGGCAGCGCCCACAAAGCCAGGTTCAGCAGCGACCTGGACGCCAGAGCCCGCTGCGCAGGTTTCGCACGCGACCGGACCGGCAGCGCCCACAAAGCCAGGCTCAGCAGCGGCCGACACGCCAGAGGCCGCGGCACAGGTTTCGCACGCGACCGGACCGGCAGCGTCCGCAAAGCGAGGCGGTCCGGCGCCACGCCGCCGGGCCCGCCGCTCGGCAAGCGTCGCGCACGCCGTCGCCTCACACATCAAAGCCCTCCATCGCCTGGAGGACTTCCGCAGTGGTCGGCATCGCCGTGGAGCACTCGATCCGAGCCGTCACCAGC
>JABFXP010000619.1 GCA_013361685.1 Catenulispora sp. | reverse complement strand
CACCCCAGAACCCGAAGGCCGCAAGCTGCTCCGGCTTGAGGTCCGCAACAGCGCCGTCCCCATCGAGAAGAAACCGAGCTGGATCAAAACCCGGGCCAAGATGGGCCCGGAGTACACCGGGCTCAAGAGCCTGGTCCGCAGCGAGGGCCTGCACACGGTGTGCGAGGAGGCCGGCTGTCCCAACATCTACGAATGCTGGGAGGACCGCGAGGCCACCTTCCTGATCGGCGGGGACCAGTGCACCCGGCGCTGCGACTTCTGCCAGATCGACACCGGCAAGCCGAAGGCCTACGACCGGGACGAACCGCGCCGGGTGGCCGAGTCGGTCCAGACCATGGGCCTGAAGTACGCCACCGTCACCGGCGTCGCGCGCGACGACCTGGCCGACGAGGGCGCGTGGCTCTACGCCGAGACCGTGCGCCAGATCCACGAGCTGCTCCCGGGCTGCGGCGTCGAGCTGCTGATCCCGGACTTCCACGCCAAGCCCGAGCACCTGGCCGAGGTCTTCAGCTCCGCGCCGGAGGTGCTGGCGCACAACATCGAGACCGTGCCGCGGATCTTCAAGGAGATCCGGCCCGGATTCCGGTACGACCGCTCGCTCGACGTCATCCGCCAGGCCCGCGACCACGGCCTGGTCACCAAGTCCAACCTGATCCTGGGGATGGGCGAGGAGCGCGAGGAGATCTCGCAGGCGCTGGCCGACCTGCGCGAGGCCGGCTGCGACCTGGTGACCATCACCCAGTACCTGCGCCCGTCGCCGCGGCACCACCCGGTGATGCGCTGGGTGAAGCCGGAGGAGTTCGTCGAGCTCGCCGAGGAGGCGCGCGAGATGGGCTTCGGCGTGATGTCCGGTCCGCTGGTGCGGTCCTCCTACCGCGCCGGGCGGCTGTACCAGGAGGCGATCGAGGCCCGGCGGGCCGCTGCCGCCGCGGTGCCGGCGTGACTCTCGACACCCCTCGGCCCTGATCGACACCCCTGACATAAACAGACTGATAGCTACGACCCTGGTCCAAGCGACCAGGGTCGTTTCATGTCCAGGCTCGGGAATCCGCAGTATTGCGTATCGCGTTACCACGATTTGACCCTCTGACGCCAGAGCTGTAACAAAGATTATCGATAGTGGCAGCGGTCAGCCGAAAACCGCGCTGCATATCGCGTCACCGGTGGTCCCCCGCTTCTCCCCCGTCCGCCCTTGCTCCCAGGTCGAGGTTTCCACCATGAGTACCGCAACGTCCTCCGTCCGCTCGATGCTCCTGACCATAGAGCGCCGCGTGCTGCGCGCCGGCGGTCAGCAGCGTGCGCTCGCCAACGCTCACGCGGCCGTCGTCGAGGCCCAGGAACGCGCCGCTGTGCGGGCCGCGGCGCAGGAGTCGCTCACCCGGCTGAGCGTCGGGGCCCGCTAGTCGGACCCCGGCCGGAGCTTCGCCGGAGCCCGGCCGGACCCGAGCCTGACCCCCGCCGGACTCCGGGACCGGCGGGATGGGCCGAACTGGTTTACCAGCAGGCGCCGGCACCACGTATCCTGCGTGCCATGGCACGCGACACCACGACGAACACCCCCGACGGCGGGGAGGCCCCGAAGAAGGGCCGGATCAGGCAGATCCGCGAGGTCTACTCGATGACCCGCAAGGAGGATCCCAAACTCCCGCTGGTCCTGGCCGCCTGGGGCGTGGCCGCCCTGGTGGTCTTCGTGGGCCTGGGCTTCCTGCTGGGCTCCCCGGTGTTCTACGGGATCTTCGGGATCCCGGTGGCCGTGCTGGCCATGATGATCGTGTTCGGACGGCGGGCGCAGCGCGCGGCCTACGCCTCCATCAAGGACCAGGCCGGCGCCGCGGCGTCGGTGCTGGACACGCTGCGCCGCGGCTGGGACGTCACCCCGGGCGTGCGGTTCAACCGGCAGCAGGACATGATCCACCGGGTGCTGGGACGCCCGGGCATCATCCTGGTCGGCGAGGGCAACCCGAACCGGCTCAAGGCGCTGTTCACCGAGGAGCGCCGGCACCTGACCCGGCTGTTCGGGCCGGACGTGCCGCTGGTGGCCGAGGACATCATCGCCGGGGACGGCGAGGGCATGGTGCCGCTGGGGCAGCTGAACAAGACGGTCATGCGGCTCAAGCCCGCGGCCGGGAAGTCCTACCTGCGGCCGGCGCAGGTGCTGGCGTATCAGAACCGGCTCAAGGCCGTGGGGCCGAACATGCCGATCCCCAAGGGGCCGATGCCGCGTAACGGCAAGATGCCGCGGGGCCAGATCCGCTGAATGTCGCAACGCGGCTGTGAGCCCGACGTAATCGGGCGGAAACGCCGCGGAGCGTGCTGTGTAACAAAGCGGCCCGCGACCATGGACGGTCGCGGGCCGCTTTGTGTTCTCCGAGCTCAGAAGGGGTCCGGCGGATCGGGCGGGCCTGGGCGGACTCAGGGAGGCCCAGAGACTCAGGCGGGCTTACGAGCGGGCTCAGGTGCCGCCCGAGCGGACGCGGCCGGAGGTCAGCGGGTCGTGACGATCATCGTGTGGGCGACCCGGTCGTGCAGGCCGCGCCCGTCGGCGTCCCAGATCACGGCCGGGATGAACAGGAACAGCAGCACCGTGCGCATCCCCACGGCGTAGGGCGAGGCCTTGCCGCCCTGGTCGGAGGTCACGCGCAGGCCCAGCGCCGCCATGCCCAGGGTGGAGCCGCTGATCGCCAGGCCCACCAGGTACATCACCGCCAGCACGCTCATCGCGGTGAACTGGCCGGTCTTCAGCAAGCGGTCGCCGACCAGCAGGTAGGCCACCCCGTAGGCGAGGGCCCAGTCGATCAGGATCGCGGCCAGCCGGCGGCCGACCGTGGCCAGCGAACCGGGGCCGTCTTGCGGCAGGCCGAGGCGCTGGCCGTAGTAGTCGGGCGAGGACGAGGTCATGGCATCAACGGTACCCCGGGCACCTTCCGGCCCCGCCACCCCCGCCGCCCGATGGCGTCCGACAGGGATCGGCCCGGTTCAGGGAGTAGGTTGGAAAGAGCCGGGCCTGTCGTGTAACACGCCGGAAACAAAAGGGACACGGCCGGGAAACCGCCCTGTCCTACGGTCACAGAAGTGCCCGTTGGGTCCCGGCCCGCAGGTGAGCCGTCGGCAGGGCACGCCAGGCGGCCGGTGAGAAGCGTACTCAAAGGAGTAGTTGATGTTCTCGAACGCCGACGAGGTACTGAAGTACCTCAAGGACAACGACGTGAAGAGCGTCGACGTCAGGTTCTGCGACCTTCCCGGCGTCATGCAGCACTTCACCGTGCCGGTGGAATCGTTCGACGCCGCGGTCTTCGCCAACGGGCTGGCGTTCGACGGCTCGTCGATCCGCGGCTTCCAGGCCATCCACGAGTCCGACATGCAGCTGCTGCCGGACGTCACCACCGCGCGCCTGGACCCGTTCCGCGCCGAGAAGACCCTCAACATCAACTTCTTCATCCACGACCCGCTGACCGGTGAGGCCTACTCCCGCGACCCGCGCAACGTGGCCAAGAAGGCCGAGGCCTACCTCAAGGGCACCGGCATCGCCGACACCTGCTACTTCGGCCCCGAGGCCGAGTTCTACGTCTTCGACGACGTCCGCTTCACCTCCGGCTCGCAGGAGAGCTACTACCACATCGACGCCGAGGCGGCGTTCTGGAACACCGGCCGCGCCGAAGAGGGCGGCAACCGCGGGTACAAGCCGCGCGTCAAGGGCGGCTACTTCCCGGTGACGCCGAACGACCACTACGCGGACCTGCGCGCCACCATGAGCCGCACCCTGATCGACTCCGGCCTGATCGTCGAGCGCCAGCACCACGAGGTCGGCTCGGCCGGCCAGGCGGAGATCAACTACCGCTTCAACACCCTGCTGGCCGCCGCCGACGACCTGATGCTGTTCAAGTACATCATCAAGAACGTCGCCTGGGGCGCCGGCAAGACCGCCACCTTCATGCCGAAGCCGGTCTTCGGCGACAACGGCTCGGGCATGCACTGCCACCAGAGCCTGTGGAAGGACGGCGCCCCGCTGTTCTACGACGAGGTCGGCTACGCGGGCCTGTCCGACACCGCCCGCCACTACATCGGCGGCCTGCTCAAGCACGCCCCCTCCCTGCTGGCCTTCACCAACCCGACGGTGAACAGCTACCGCCGCCTGGTCCCCGGCTACGAGGCCCCGGTGAACCTGGTCTACTCCCAGCGCAACCGCTCGGCGTGCATCCGCATCCCGATCACCGGCTCGAACCCGAAGGCCAAGCGCATCGAGTTCCGCTGCCCGGACCCGTCCTCCAACCCGTACCTGGCCTTCTCCGCGATGCTCCTGGCCGGCCTGGACGGCGTGAAGAACAAGATCGAGCCCCTGGCCCCGGTCGACAAGGACCTGTACGAGCTGCCCCCGGACGAGCACGCCTCGATCCCCCAGGTGCCCGCCTCCCTGCCGGCCGTGCTGGACGCCCTGGAGGCCGACCACGGCTACCTGCTCGAGGGCGGCGTGTTCACGCAGGACCTGATCGAGACGTGGATCTCGTACAAGCGCGAGCG
>JABFXP010000124.1 GCA_013361685.1 Catenulispora sp. | reverse complement strand
CAGCGCGCCGTGGGCCCACACCCGGGCCGGGCCGTCGCCGCGCCGCACCTTCATCCGCAGCGCGTCCAGCAGCGCGCCGCCGACGCCCTGCCGGCGTGCCGACGGGGCGACCACGACTTCGGCGGACGGCCCCTCCTCGGGATTCGTCTTGTCCAGGAAGGCGTATCCGATCAGCTCCGAGCCCTCGTCGGAGAGCCGCCGCGCCACGAAGTGCCAGGCGTCGGCGTCGCTGCCGGGGTGCTTGAGGTGGAGCAGCACCTGTTCCGGCAGCGGCGCCACGCCGTCGGTCTTCTCGGCCGCTTCGGCCAGGGCCCGGACGGCGGCGACATCCGCCTCGTTCACGTGGCGGAGGACGCCGATGGAGATTCCTGTCACACCACCACGGTACGGGCCGGTTCGGGGTCGGCGGCGCGGGTGTCGGACGACCCGCCGCCGGCGGCCGAGCCGGAGGCGGAACCGGAGCCCGAGCTGCGCTTGTCCGGCGTCACGAACCGGTAGCCGACGTTGCGCACCGTGCCGATCAGCGCCTCGTGCTCCACGCCGAGCTTGGCGCGCAGCCGCCGCACGTGGACGTCCACGGTGCGGGTGCCGCCGAAGTAGTCGTAGCCCCAGACCTCCTGCAGCAGCTGCGCGCGGGTGAACACCCGGCCCGGGTGCTGCGCGAGGTACTTGATGAGCTCGAACTCCTTGAACGTCAGGTCCAGGACCCGGCTGCGGATGCGCGCGGTGTAGGTGCCCTCGTCGATGGACAGGTCGCCGCTCTTGATCTCCAGCGGCACGTCGTCGGCCACCGCGCCGGCCGCGAGCTTGCCGGCGGCCAGCCGCAGCCGGGCCTCCACCTCGGCCGGCCCGGCCGACTCCAGCAGCACGTCGTCGATGCCCCACTCGGCGGTGACGGCGGCCAGCGCGCCCTCGGTGGTGATCAGCAGCAGCGGGCAGTCCACGCCGGTGGTGCGCAGCAGCCGGCACAGCGACCGCATCTGCGGCAGGTCGCGGCGGGCGTCCACGAGGATGGCGTCGGCCGGCGGCGTGTCGATCAGCGCGGAGGCCTCCGCCGGCGCCACCCGCACGTTGTGCAGCAGCAGACCGAGGGCTGGAAGCACCTCGGAGGAGGGGGTCAGGGAGTTGGTCAGCAACAACAGGTTGGACATCCGCGGATCGCTCCTCGCCAGTCCGGGGGCGCCTTCTTTGTCGGCACCCGCCAGAAAACACACAGAGGACCTGTGGGGCGTCGTCGCCCTGGTCCTCTTGTTCAGAGAGGATAGCCGTCATGAGCCGTTTCCCCGAGGTTTCCGTGCCGGAGTTCACACGTATTTTACCTGGGCAAAGGCGCAGCTCGGGGCGTGTCGGCGGCGCGCAGACCCTGTTGACGGCCGACGGGATAAGGCTTAACGCCGTGCACAGACCGGGTGTCGATCGACGATGGGCCTTCGTCTTGTGCCACGGATTCACCGGATCGTGGCGTGCTGCGGACATGTCTCGGATCGCGGACACGTTGCGGGGATATGGCGGAGTGATCGCGTTCGATTTCCGTGGTCACGGACAGTCATTCGGAAGATCGACACTCGGTGATCTAGAAGTGCTCGACCTGCACGCCGCGGTCGAGTGGGCGCGGGTCCTCGGTTACCGGAATGTGGCGACGGTGGGGTTCTCGATGGGTGCCTCGGTCGTGGTGCGGCACGGCGGGCTGTGCGGCACCGACGCCGGGCCGGGGTCGGTGACCGACGCCGTGGTCTCGGTCAGCGGCCCCGCCTGGTGGTACGAGCGGTCCACCCGGCCCATGAAGCTGGTGCACTGGCTGGTGGAGCGGCGGGCCGGAAGACTGGTGTCGACCGTGGCGTTCAAGACCAGGATCCTGCCCGGCGGCTGGAACCCGGTGCCCCAGTCGCCGGTGGAGCTCGCGGCGCGGATCGCCCCGGTGCCGCTGCTGGTCGTGCACGGCGACGCCGACAAGTACTTCCCGCTCGGGCACGCCGAGGCGCTGTACGCGGCCGCCGGGGAGCCGCGCGAGCTGTGGATCGAGGCCGGGTTCGGGCACGCCGAAGTCGCGATCGGCGCGGACCTCGTCGGCCGGATCGGCCGCTGGGTGCGGGCCCTGCCCGCGGCCGGCGGCCTGGAAGAGGAACTGGAGGGAGCAGCCGGATGAGCGGCTTGATCCGTTATTGGGCGGCGGCGAAGGCGGCCGCGCAGACCGCCGAGGAACCGTACGAGGGCGACGTGCTCGCCGACGTGCTGGCCGCCGCGGTGGCCCGGCACGGCGCGGGGCTGGGCGAGGTGGTGCGGCGTTCCTCGTTCCTGGTGGACGGCGCCCCGGTGGGGCGGCGCGACCACGCCGGTGTGGTGCTGCCGCCCGGCGCGGTGGTGGAAGTCCTGCCGCCGTTCGCCGGAGGCTGAGTCCCTGCCCTGGTACCTTCGGGCGGGCAGGCAGTCGGCAGGAGGAACGCAGGGTGGGAGAGTACACAGGCCGACGGCGTGGTCGGCCGGCTTCCGAGCCACAGCCTGAGCCCGAGTATGTCGAGACTCCCTCCTATGACGAGGGCTACTTCGCTGACGAGAGCTACGGATACGGCTACGAGCAGGGGTATCAGCCGGGCTACGAGCAGCCCGGCTACGAACAGCCCAGTTATGAGCAGCCCAGTTACGAGCAGCAGGTCTACGAGCAGCCGAGCTACGAGCAACAGGTCTATGAGCAACCCGGCTATGAGCAGCCGAGTTATGAGCAGCAGGCCTATGAGCAGGCTAGCTATGAGCAGCCCAACTACGACTACGGGTATGAATCTCCTTCATACGAGACGTATGGCTATGAAGGCTATGAGACTGCGCAGTACGTAGAACCCGAGCCTCAGCAGCGACCGCATTCGCGCCGCGGCAATCCCTCCGCCGAGGAGATGTACGCCCCCGAATACGGCTACCAAGAGCAGTACTCCGAGCAGTACTCCGAGCAGTACGTGGAGCAGTACGCCGAGTCGTATGACGGCGAGTACTACGAGGAGTACACCGAGCAATACGCCGAGGACTACGCCGAACCGCGCTTCGAATCCCGCCGCCGTTCCGCCGGGCCCGCGCAGGAATATGAGCCGGAGTACGCCCCGGGCTACGCCCCCGACTACGACTCCGAGTACGCGCCCGGCTACGACTACGCCCCGCCGCGTTCCCCGCGTACCCGCGAAGCGCTCCCCCTGCTGTCCCACCTGCCCTTCCTCGGCGCCTCGACCGCCGCGCTCGTCATCGCCTCCTTCGTCTCGGCGAAGGCCGTGGCCGCCGTCGTCCTGCCGCTGCAACTCCTGGTCGCCTGGGCGATCCTCGACCTGGCCGGCCACGCCTCCCGCCGCACCGCCGCCCTCGTCGCCCTCCCCACCCTCGCGGCGACCGTCGGCACCTTCAAGTTCCAGGCCGACGAGTCCGCCACTGCGCTCGCCGGGGGACTCGGTGCGGGGTTTTTCCTCCTCGCCGCAGACGCGGTGTTCCGGGCGGGCCGGCGGGGGGTCGCGCCGGGCACCGTCCAGGCGGTCGCGGCGGCGGCCAGCGCGCTGCTGTTCGCCGGGCTGACCGGCCTGTTCCTGCCCGCGGCGCGACTGGACCAAGCCTCGGTCGCGCTCGGCGCGGCGGCCGGCGCGCTGGCGGGTCTGGCGGCCGCGCGCAACCCCGAACTGGGCTCGAGCCGGGTCGTGGTGGTGGCACTGCCCGCCACAGTCGCCGCCCTAGCGTCCTACGCCGCGGCTATTCTCATGGCATGACTTACGAGGAGGGGATCGAACAGCTGAACTGGCAGGTGCAGCCACCGCCGCCGGTCCGGCGGCGGAAGTGGCCGCTGCGGCTGGCGATCGTGCTGCTCGTCCTGGCGGGGCTGTTCGTGGCGGCGGACCGGATCGCGGTGGGCGTCGCCGAGAGCCAGATCGCCAAGCGGGTGCAGACCTCGCAGAACCTGGCCGCCAAGCCGTCGGTGACGATCGCCGACTTCCCGTTCCTGACCCAGCTGATCGGGATGAAGCTGGACCACGTCTCGATGGACGCGCGCGGCGTGGTGCGCAACGGGATCCGGGTCAGCGACCTGCACGTGGACCTGCACGGCGTGGCCCCCTCCGGCGACTTCACGACGGCCAAGGTGGACCACCTGGCCGGCACCGCCTTCTTCAGCTGGTCCGACCTGGAGTCCGCGGCCGCCACCCAGGGCCTGCAGGTGACGCTGAGCGAGGGGCCGGACAACACGGTCCGGGTCACCGGTCCGATCCCGGGCTTCGGCAAGGTCACGATGCAGAGCAAGCTCAGCCTGGGTCCCGACAACCGGCTGCAGCTCACCGCCTCGAAGGTGGAGACCTCGGTGCCGGGCCTGTCCGGCCGCATCCCGAGCGAACTCGACTTCCCGGTCCCGCTGGGCTCGCTGCCGATGAACCTGACACTCCAGCTGAACGACCTGAAGACGTCCGGCGACGGGCTGCGGGTGCGGGCGCTGGCCGATCACGTCACCATCACCGGCTCGGGCATCTCCAACAGCTGACGGCCTGCTCAGACCGCCTGCTCAG
>JABFXP010000013.1 GCA_013361685.1 Catenulispora sp. | reverse complement strand
TGGGGCGGTTGGGCGCGCGAGGGCGGAGCCTGATCCTTTCGCGGGATCGTTGGCCGAAGGCGTCAGTGCAGACCCACACACCCGTCATAAGCGCCTGATAACCGCAGGTGTGGCCGGCGTAGGCGCGGGCCACACCGTAGCCGAACTCAGCAGCAGAGTTCCTCACCCCGGCGGCCACCGGCGGCGATGCGGGCGGGACGCGACTGCGGCGTCGTCGATGCCGAGGGCAAGCCGGGGGCACGCGCGGACGGCGGCGCGGGCGTGAGCTTGTAGGCCGGGCTGGACGGTGGCCTGGTGGAGGATGGGATATCCCCACTCGTCGAGGGTGATGAGTTCGGGGAGCAGTTCGGCGCACTGGCCGTGCCCGGTGCAGGCGATGCGATCGATGCGCAGGGTGCGGGTACTGGTCATCGCCATTCCTTCATCTGGGTCTCGCAGGGTACGGGCAGTACTGGCGGGCGTTGGCAGTGTCCGTGGTGACGGTGGTGTTCGACGTCGCCGGCGAAGGCCGTCAGGGCGCTGGACGCGAGACGGGCCGCGCCGTCGGGGTGGCCGCAGGCGCCGCGGCCGGGCAGCAGGTCGACACGCCGCCGCAACCGCGTCAGCAGTTCGGCGTCGGCGTGGCCTTCGGCGAGTGCGGTGAAGTCGGCGGCGACCGCGGGCAGCCCGAAGCGGCAAGGTCCGCACTGTTCGGCGCCGTTCGCGGCGAGGTAGGCGAGCATCCGGGCGGTCGCGGCCAGGCCGCACGCGTCTTGGGGAAGGGCGATCACCACGCCGGCGCCGGGCGCGGCTCCGGCCGGTGCCAGGCCGCTGCGGCTGAAGGGCAATCCGACCGCACGGTCAGCGGGCAACCAGGTGCCCGCGAAGCCGCCGAGCAGGACGGCCTGCAGCGGCTCGGCCGGACCGCCGGCGCATCGCAGGATCTCCTCGATCATGATCCCGGCCTCGACTTCCAGGACGCCGGGGTTCTCGACGGCACCGGCGACGGTGACCAGGGTGGTGCCCGGCGTCTCGGCGGTTCCGGCCTCGCGGAACCAGACCGGGCCGTGCCGGGCGACCAGGGCGAGGTGGGCGAGGGTTTCGACGTTCTGGACCAGGGTCGGCCGTCCTTGGACGCCCTTTTCGTAGGTACGGGGGTGAGGACCGAGCGGACGGGCTGTGCCGCCGTTCAGCCAGTGCACCAGCGCCGTGGACTCACTGGTGACGTAGCCGTGCGGCAGGGCGTGAAGAACAACGTGGACGGAGTCCATCTCGGCCGCCCGGCGCTCGCCGATCGCGGAGGCCAGCTCGCGGAGCTGCCCGGTGCGGGTGCGCGGCACGCACAGATGGACCTTGCCGGCGCCGACGGCCTGGGCGGCCAGGACCGCGCCGTCCAGGACGAGGTGCGGGGCGACGGCCAGCAGCGTCTGGTCCTTGCGGCTGGCCGGTTCGCTCTCCATGCCGTTGGCGACGACGACGGCCCGGCGGCGGCGGCCGGCGACGGCCCGCAGCTTGCGGCCGGTGGGGAACCCGGCTCCACCGCGGCCGGTAAGCCCGGCCTGCTCGACCGCCTCGATCAGCGAGGCGCCCACGCCGGGCGGCGGGCCGTGGCGTTCCAGGTGCTCGGTGAGTCCTGCGGGCCGGCCGGTGGCGTTCCAGGCTTCGAGGAGCCGCACCGGGCCGGGTGCCTCGGACGTCTGCCTGAGCGCGGAGGCGGCGGCTGGGTTCATCGGATGCCTGCCAGGGCGGCCAGCGACCATGCGGCCCGGTGGGACCACCCCGGCTGCAGTGGCCCGGCGGCCAGGAACGCTCCGGCCAGCAGCGGCACGATCGCCGCCGTGACGGCGGCGCTCGCCCGGACGGCCACGTGCCCGGGCCCGGCCCGGTACAACCGCCACCAGAGGGCCGCGACGACTGCGGCGAGGCAGCCGGCGTACAGCCACAGCTGGAGCGGCAGGCGGGTGTCGCTGCCGGTCCCGGCGGCGTGGAAGAGGGCGAACGGCCAGGCGGCGTAGGCGAGCCAGTGGACTGCTTTCCAGCGGGTGCGGCCCAACCGCAGTCTCAGGGCGCTGGTGATCAGGACGGCGAGCAGCAGGTCGAAGGCGACGGTGCCCAGGCCGAGCCACAGCGGCCGGTAGGACGCGCCGAAGGGGACGACGGCGACGGCCCAGTCCAGGTGGACGAAGGGGTCCAGGACAGCGGTCGCGATGTGCAGGGCCAGGAACACCAGGGTGAGGACGGCCAGATTACGGTGCAGCAGTCCGATCTCGAAGCGGCCGATGCGGCGCGGTGCGCCCTTGCCGCCCACGGCGATGCCGAAGGCGACGGTCGCGGTGAGCAGCAGGAGCGCGATGGTGCCACCGGCGCGGGTGGCGTACCACAGCGGGTTCGCGGCCAGGGCGGTGGTGTTCACCGGTCGCCTCCGGCGGGAGAAGCGGCGGCGGGCCAGCCGCCGAGTTCGACGACGGTGCCGTCGATGTGGACCAGCCGGGCGGGCAGACCGGTGCCGGTCAGCCACTCGACGGCGGACGGGCCGAGCACGATCGCCGCGGTGCTCGCGGTGTTGGCGTCGACGCAGCTCGCCGCCGCGACAGTGACGGTTCGCCAGTGCGGTGGGGTGGAGCGGCCGGTGGCGGGGTCGATGATGTGGTGGACGGTCTGGCTCGCTCGCCGCCAGGTGCGCACGCTGGTGCCGGAGGTGGCCAGCGCGCCGCTGGTGACGGTCACGACCGGGCCGGGGCCGGGGCGGGCGTGGTCGTCGCCGACCGCGACGGTCCAGCCGCCGTTCGGTGCGGTGCCGGCGGTGGCGACGTCTCCGCCGAGGTTGACCAGGACGCCGCCGCCGGTGGCCCAGGCGGCGCGTTCGGCGGCGCGGTCCGCGGCCAGGGCTTTGGCGGTGGCTCCGAAGTCCAAGGCGGTTCCGGCGGGCAGCTGCAACAGCCGGTTGTGCGGATCCCATGAGACCCGGTGCCAGCCGGCGGCAGGCTTCGCGACGGGCAGGGGTGTGGCCGATTCCGGCCGTACGGCTGCGAAAGTCCTGTCATAACCGGCGTCGATGACCGCCCGCCCGACGGTGGGGTCCACCGCGCCGTCGGTGATCTCGGCGGCACGCAGTGCGGTGGTGAGAGCCTGCGCGAACAGCTCGCTGACCATCACCCGGGTCCCGGCGGCGGCGTTGATACGGCTCAGCTCGGAGTCCGGACGGAACCGGCTGCACGTCTCATCGATCGCGGCGAGTTCGTGGACCAGGACGGCGTGGGCGTCGCGAAGCGTGCGGTGGTCGGCCGTCAGCAGGGTGGCGGAGGTTCCGAGCGCCGGGAACGTGAGCGTCGCGACGCGGGCTTCATGGCCGGTCATGACGCACCGGTCCTCGTTTGCGGAGCCTGCTGGCCCGGGGTCGGCGGCTGGGCAGGCGGGATGAGGCCGTTCGCGGCGCTGCCGCCCGGGCAGACGGTGGGCGGCGGCTGGACCGCGGTGGTGGTTGTTGCGGTGGTCGTGGCGGTGTTCCGGTCGCCTTCGTCGCCGGTTCCGTTCTCGCTCTCGTCGTCCTTCTCACGCTGCGTGACCTGGGCCGCTGCGGCTGCGGGAGCGGGAGCGGCGGCCGGCGGTTGCTGGGCACAGACGGCGGCGTTCTGCTGCGGGCCCTGCGCGGCAGCGGGCGCAGGTGACGTCCCGGGCAGCAGATGGGTGTAGGTCAGGCCGAGGGCCGCCGTGCCCACCGCAGCAGCCGCGACCGTCCACCGGGTGGCACTGGACACCCGGCGGAAGCCGCGATCGCGGCGTAGCACGGGGTCGCCGTCGGTCTCGTGGTGGATGTTCGGATCGGCCATGGCGCACGCTCCTCGTGGCACGGTAGTTCGGGGAGATCCACTGACCACTGTGCCTGCGTGCCCGTGCAGGTTCTGCCGAGAACTTTCCCAGAACCGGTAAAGATCACGGGGAAGCCGCGGAGCCCGGGCCGGGCTCTGGCCTGCCCCCTCGGGTGCCCTTTCGCTGATGCCACAGCGGCAACTCCAAGACCGCGGTCAGACCGCCGCCCGGTGTGTCTTCCAGGCGCGCGGTACCGCCGTTGGCGGTGAGCAGCCGATGCACGATGGCCAGCCCCAGTCCGCTGCCGCGGGCCTGCGGGTTGCCGAAGCGGCGGAACGCGGCGGCTTTGGCGTCGGCGCTCATGCCGGGGCCGTTGTCGACGACCCGCAGCCGCAGCGTATCCGGCCCGGGGGTGCTGTCGACGGCGACCGCGCCGCCGTCGGGGACCGCGTCCAGCGCATTGGCCAGCAGGTTGTCCAGAGCTTGCTCCAGGTCGCCGGCCCCGAACGCCACCGGCGCCGACGCGGGGCACCGGGACGTCAACAGGATGCCGCGCTCGTGGGCGACCGCTTCCCAGGCCGCTACGCGTTCCCGGACGACCTCGTCGACCCGCACCGCGACCGGCCGGGGAACCGCGTGCTCGGCTCGTGCCACCGCCAGCAGGCCGTCGACCAGCCGGGACAGCCGGGCGACCTCGTCTTGTGCCGATGCCAACAATTCCGGTGCCGTGTCTTCGGGGGCGGTGGCGAGCAGGTCCAATCGCAGGCGCAGAGCCGCCAACGGTGTCCGCAGCTGATGGGAGACGTCTGCGACGACGGCTTGGTGACCGTGGATCAGGGCCTCGGTGCGGGCCGCCATGGTGTTGAAGGTGGCGGCGAGTCTTCGCACCTCCGGAGGGCCGCCGGTGACGACGGCCCGCTCGCCGAGTTCGCCTTCGCCGAGTCGTTGCGCGGCGGTGTCCAGCGTCGTCAGCGGCCGCCCCACCCAGCGGGCCAGCCGCAGCGAGACCAGGGTCGCCGCGACGATCCCACCGACCCCGATCAGCGCGATCCAGGTCCAGGTGGCGACGATCCGGGTGTCCAGTGACGTGGTCGAGCGGGCCAGTACCACCGAACCGGCAGGCCGTCGGAAGTCTCCGACCGGTTCGGCGGCCAGCAGCCGGCCCTCACTGTCCGGCGGCTCCGGCTCCCGGCCCGACAGCGTCTCGACCGCGAGTTCCCGCCCCTGCTGCCCCTCGGCCGCACCGCACGGTGTGCCGGCCACCAACTGTCCGTTCTTGTCGAATACGGCTACGCAGTCCCCTGCTTGCTGAGCGGCGGCAAGATCGGCGCGCATCGCGTCGCCGGACAGCCCGTCCGACAGGTACTCCTCGGCGGACGAGGCGACCACCCGGGCGGCGGCCTGCGTCTTGTCGCGGAAGGCGACATGCTCATGCTGCGTGATGGACAGTCCCAGCGGGACCGCCGCCACAGTCAGCAGGACGACCGTCAGTATCAGCAGGACCAGTGATATCCGGCGGGTCATGGCGCTCACGCCACCTCGCCGAGGCGGAACCCCCGACCGTAGGCGGTCTCGATCAGTCCAGGCACCCCGAGCTTGCGGCGCAGCGCGGCGACGTGCGCGTCGACGACTTTCGTGGGCCCGTACCAATGCGCGTCCCAGGCGCTCTCCAGGATCTTCTGGCGGGTCACCACGCGGCCGGGGTCGGTGGCGAGGCAGGCCAGGATGTCGAACTCCTTGGGCGTCAGGAAGACCTCGCGGCCCTCGACGGCGACCTTCCGCGTGCGCGTGTCGATGGTCAACGGGCCGTACCGGACAGGCTCATGGTCCACCGGGTGGGTCCGGCGCAGCACCGCGCGCAGCCGGGCCATGAGCTCGGCCAGGCCGAACGGTTTGACCAGGTAGTCGTCGGCGCCTTCATCGAGGGCCAGGACCCGGTCGGCCTCCTCGCCGCGGGCGGTCACGACGATGATCGCCGGGTCCGAGCGCTGCCGGAGCCGACGGCACAGTTCGATGCCGTCCATGTCCGGCAGCCCCAGGTCGAGCAGCACCACGTCCGACGGCGGCAGAAGCAGGGCAGCCCGGGCGGTGCCGACACATCCGGCGTCGTATCCGGCCTGCCGCAGTCCACGCACGAGCGAGTCCGCGATGGTCGGGTCGTCCTCCACTACCAGGACCCGCACGGTGTCCGTACTTGCCGTCTCCGCCGTGGTCATGCACGCACGTCCTTCGGCTTCGGGCCTTCGCCAAGCCCCCACCACAGTCCAGCCTGCCCTCATGCCGTTTTGCAGGCATGGGCCGAACGGCCCTTCCGCGGTCCGCAACCGGCCCTGGCGGCCGGCTCCACCATCGACAAGCGTCCGAAGCGACAGGCCGTTCGGCTCTGCCGTGACGGCCGCACAGCTGGCAGCCAAGTGAGAGGTGCGTCCAGGGCCGGGCAGCGGTCGGCGGCGAGCGCCGCCAAGCCGAGCATGGACGCCGAGCCTTCAGACGCCGGAGACGTGGGCGATCTGCCCGACCGCCGCGGTGATCGCCATCGCCAGCGCCCCGCCGATCAGGACACGGAGCGCGGGGCGCAGGACGCGACCGCCGGCGGCCTTGGCGCCCAGCACCCCTGCCACCAGCAGCCCGCACAGCGTCACCAGCACGATCAGCACCAGCCGCGTCGTCGAGGTGGGAGCCAGCAGGCCCAGGAACGGCACCAGGCCGCCGGCCAGGAAGCTCGCCGCGGAGGCCAGCGACGCCTGCGCCGGTCGTGCGGCGCTGGACTCGTGATGCCCGAGCTCGTCGCGCAGGTGCGCTTCCAGCGGGTCGGCCTTGTGCAGTGCGACGGCGACCTGGTGGGCCAGCGGCCGCGGCACTCCGCGCGCGGCGTAGATGGCGGTCAGCTCCGTCAGCTCGCCTTCCGGATCCTCAGCCAGCTCCCGCTCCTCGACGGCCCGGTCGGCCCGCTCGACGTCGACCTGCGAGCTGACCGAGACGTATTCCCCGGCCGCCATCGCCATGGACCCGGCAGCGACACCGGCCAGGCCCGCGGTCACGATCGCGCTGTTCGCGGCACCACTCGCGGCCACACCGACCATCAGGCTCGCGGTGGACACCAGCCCGTCGTTGGCGCCGAGCACCGCTGCCCGCAGCCAGCCGGAGCGGGCAGTGGCGTGGCGCTCGGAATGCGGATTGACCATCTCGTAGAACACCATCTCCGACGCTCCTCGCTCATCTCGCCGGGACGGTGGTGCCGGCTGTGCTTTCGGGCGGAACCGCCTCTGCCAAGGTCAGTCCTCGCCCCCGCCGAACAGCCCGGTGATGTCACTGAGGCGGTTGCGCCTGCGGCCGTGCTGCTCGTCGTAGTCGTCCTCGTGCCGGTGGTCGTGGTCGTGCCGGTGCTTGTGATGGTCCTCGTGGTGTTCGTGGTCGTCGCGTCGCTCGTCGCGCGAGCCGCAGTGGTCGATGATCCGATCAAGCGCGCCGCGCTCCAGCCACACGCCCCGGCACTCCGGGCAGTAGTCGATCTGCACACCACTCCGCTCGGACATCATCAGCGTCGTCCCGTCGTTCGGGCACTTCATGCTCATCGCCGGACTCCTTGCCCACGTCGCGGAATGCTTCCCTTCGACCGTGCCAGCGGCGTCCGCCATCGCCCAGGGCCTTCCGGCCCGCCTTGACCCGTCTTTCGACCCAAACCGGGCTGAGCGCACCGAGGCGCCCGATGCGTCAGCCTTTCGACATGTCGGTGTCGGTGTCGTCTTCGTCCCAGCCCGGGGCGCCGATGAGGCCTTTGCGGTGTCCGGCCGTCCGTTGGAGCTTGGTGGCCTGGTCCGCACCGTGCTGCGCGTTGTACAGCACGTGCGTGTCCGGCATCTCGCGTCGGCACCAGTGCAGCAGGGTGTCCAGGGCCTGGTTGCGCTCGGTGCTGGAGTGCATTGCCTTCGGGAACGCGGAAGGGTTCAACGCATGACCCATGGAGCGGAACGTCTTGGACAGCGCGCCCATGGCCCTGCTGTGGCGGCCCGGCTTACCAGCGCGGGGCCAGTGGTCACCGAGGGCCACACCGGCGGCTTCCTCGTCGCCGAGAAGGGTCAGACCGACCTGATGAGTGCCGTCGCGGGTCGCGAACGTCATGCGTCCGGCGCGGATTCCCACATACAGCCGCCCAGCGGGCAGCGCGCGGACGATATCGCGGGTGGTGTCGCGTCGGATGAGATCGACATGGGCCGGGCCGCCGTCCTGGGCCTGGCACGAGAGCATCACCACTTCGTGCTCGTAGACCGCCGGGTAGACCAGGTCCGCTCGGGGCGTCGTCTGGGTGCCGTTCATCACCGATGCTCCTGCCTGAAGGCTGGTTCGCCGATCCCTCGGCGTGGAGCCGCCGAACTGGAGATCATCCGACACCGCTTCTACTGCCAGTGTCATGCTCTGTATATAGGTGCGGTACCGTCCAACGGCCCTACGCACCCGGGGTGGTTGCCATACGGATTCCAGGCCCTTCGGCCCTGGTCCGGGATGACCACAGGATGGTCGGCTGGGTGAGGGAGCCAAGGGGCGCGAGAGAGGGCCGGTCATGTGGTCCAGAACGCGGCAGACCAGCAAGCCCGACCTGGCGGCGGTCGCCGAGCAGGCGGCCGAGTCGGGCCACCCGGCGGTGCGCTTGGAGTCGCTCACCAAGACCTACGGAAGCGGCGCGTCCACGGTCCACGCCCTGAAGAACGTCCGGCTGGAAGTGTGGCCCGGCGAGTTCGTCGTGCTGCTCGGTCCCTCAGGATCGGGCAAGACCACCTTGCTCAACGTCGTCGGCGGCATCGAGCGGCCGACCTCGGGCCGGATCGAGGTGGCGGGGACCGATATCGCCGCCTTGAGCGAAGCAGCGCGCACCGAGTACCGCCGCACCCGCGTCGGGTTCGTCTTCCAGTTCTTCAACCTGGTGCCCTCCCTGACGGCGCTGGAGAACGTGGAGATCATCGCGGAGCTGACCGGGCCGGACGCGCGGGCCAGAAGCCGGGCCGCGCTGGCCGGCGTCGGACTGGCCGAGGCCGCGGACCGGTTCCCCGGACAGCTGTCCGGCGGCCAGCAGCAACGGGTCGCGATCGCCCGCGCGATCGTCAAGGAGCCTGCGCTGCTGCTGTGCGACGAGCCGACCGGGAGCCTGGACCTGGAGGTCGGCCGCCAGGTGCTGGGAGTGTTGCGGGCCCTGGCCAGGGAAGGCCACCACACCGTCATCGTGGTCACCCACAACTCGGCGATCGCCGCCATGGCCGACCACGTCGTCTGGCTGCGCTCGGGCACCATCTCCCGGCAGGAGAAGGTGCGATCCCCGGTCGAGGCCGCGGATCTCTGGTGGTGAGAGGCGGATGAGCCGCGTCCTGCGCGCCAAACTCCGCCGCGACGTGTGGCGGCAGCGCTGGCAGTTCACGGCGGTGGCGATCGTCATCGCACTCGGCGTGTGCGTGTTCGTCGCCGCCTTCGACGCCTACCGCAACCTCTCCGGCTCCTTCGACCGCGCCTACACCGACCAGCGGCTGCCCGACGTCGTCGTCACCGGGCCCGGCGCATCGGCGCTGGCCGGTCAGATGTCCGCGCTGCCGGGGCACCCGGCCGTCCAGGCCCGCCACGAGACGGAGACCGGTCTGCGCGTGGCCGGCCACACCCTGCTCGGCCGGGTGGTCGGGATACCCGACGGCAGCCAACCGGAAGTCGCCCGGCTGGCGCTGCGGACCGGCCGGCTGCCCGGCCCGGGACAGGTGCTGGTCGAGCAGCACCTGGCAGACCACTTCCACCTGCGGCCCGGGCAGAGCATCGAGCTCCTCGGGCCGTCGGGCTGGCAGCACGTCACCGTCTCGGGAACCGGTCTGTCCACCGAATACTTCTGGCCCGCCCGCTCCGCACAGGAAGTGATGACAACACCTGACTACTTCGGAGTGTTGTTCGCCCCGGAGTCAGGCATCAGCACTGCGGGCTCGACACCTCCCGTTGAGCAACTCGCCGTCTACGCGCAGGACCGCGCCGCCGCCGAACTCGTCGACGGCACCCGGAGCATCGCCGCCGCACACGGCCTCCCCTCGGCCGTCCGCGCCGACCAGCCGTCGTTCCACGCGCTGGACGAGGACGTGAAGTCCATCGGCACGTTCGCCACCCTGCTGCCGTGCCTGTTCCTGGCCGCGGCCGTCGTCGGCACGTACGTCCTGCTGTCCCGGCTGGTCGCCGCCCAGCGCGCCGTCATCGGCACCCTCACCGCCAACGGCCTGCCACCGAGCGTCCTGCGCCGGCACTACCTCGGCTACGGACTGGCCGCCGGAGCGGCCGGAGTGGTGCCCGGCCTGGTCGGCGGGTACCTGTTCGGCGACTGGTTCACCACGCAGTACACCTCCGCGCTCGGCCTGCCGCTGCACGTCACCCAGCTCCATCCCTGGACGCTCCTGATCGGGGCGGGCGCCGCGCTGGCAGCGGCTGCGCTGGCGGCCTGGGCCCCGGCACGCGCGGCGGCCGCCACCAGCCCGGCCGAGGCGATGAGCACGGCACCGGCCGGCGGCCGAGGCCGGCGCTCACTCCTGGAGCGCGTGCTGCCGCCGCTGCGGGGCATGCGCACACGCTGGCGCATGGCGGCACGCAGCATCACCCGCAACCGCAAACGCTCCCTGCTGACGATCGGCGGCGTGGCGGTGTCCCTGAGCCTGGTGCTGGTGTTCGCCGGACTGCGGGACACCGTCTCCACCGTCGTGGACCGCCAGTTCGGGACGATCCAGCGCCAAAGCGCCGAGGTCGGCACCGCCCCCGGCGCCACGCCCGGCGTCTTGTCCGCGGTCAGCGCAGACCCCGCCGTCCGGGCCGCCGAACCCTACGCCCGCCTGGACGCCGGCCTGACGAACGGGCCCCACCGCTTCGACACCTTGCTCATCGCGCTGCCGGCCGGCACCGCCATGCACCAGTTCCCGAGTGCCGATGGCCCTGCGCAACCGCCGGCCAGTGGTGTGCTGGTGAGCCAAGGGCTCAAGGACACACTGCATCTGGGCCTCGGCGATCCGGTGACGATCACCTTGGCGCAGAGCGGACGCAGCCTGACGGAGCCTGTCGCAGGCTTCGTCGACGAGCCCATGAACGCCGTCGCCTACATCCGGCTCGAGCATCTCGACCGGACACTCGGCGCCCCGAGCGCCACAGGCGTCCTCCTGCAACTACGAACGGGCGCCGACCATGACGCGGCACGCCAACGGATCTCCGCCCTGCCGGGAGTCCAGTCCTACCAAGACACGAATGCCCTGGCCTCGGCCATGCGCGACGCGTTCTCCCTGTACGACACGCTGGTCGGCATCATGCTGCTGTTCGCCGCCATCATGGCAGCGGCCCTGTTGTTCAACGCGATGTCGGCGAACGTCGCCGAACGCTCCGTCGAACTGGGCACCCTGCGTGCCGCCGGCATGGCCCCTGGAATGCTCGCCAGACTCATCGCCGTCGAGAACCTCGCTCTGGTGGCGATCGGCATCCCCGTCGGCCTGTCGGTCGGGACCCTGCTGGCGCGGGGGCTCATGGCCACCTACCAGACGCAGGGCTACCACTGGTCCTTGCAGATGCAGGCTCTGACACCGGTGTACGTCGCCCTCGGCATCCTGCTCGCCGCACTGATCGCGCAGACCCCGGTGCTTCGGACCCTGCGCCGGATCGACATAGCCCGCATCGTCCGCGAACGATCTTTGTGAGGTGACGTGAGATGAACGCGGCTCAGCACGGGCAGGAACGACGGCCCGACGACGTGGACGACCCGGCGACCGGCGCCGTCGTGGTCGGCGTCGACGAGACAGAGCAGAGCCTGACCGCGGTCGAAGCGGCGGCCTCCGAGGCGGTGGTGCGAGGCCGGCCGCTGCGAGTCGTTCACGCGGACCCGTTCGCCATCCCGGGCTACACGGTGTGGCGAAGACCGCAGGCCGGTTCGCAGCAGTACGTGGACCAGGCCGTCGAACGCGCCCGCGCCGCTCAGCCGGGGCTCATGGTCGACGGCGCCGTGGTCCGCGACTCGGCAGTCAGGGCACTGATCGAGGCCTCGCATTCGGCGGAACTGGTCGTGATCGGCGATCGCGGCCGGGGCACCGCGGCCCGAGCCGTGCTGGGAACCGTCGCCGGGGGATTGGCCCTGCACTCCTCCTGCCCCGTCATGATCGCGCGCACCGGCGGTGACCCCGGCGGGCCGATCGTGCTCGGTGTCGACGGATCGGTGCCGGCCGACGCCGCGGCCGGGTTCGCCTTTGCCGAGGCGGCGCTGCGCCACTGCGGCATCGACGCGGTCCACGCCTGGACCCATCCAGTCTCGAGCGGCCCCGGCGACATGCTGCCACCCGTCTTCGACCCAGAACTGGTCGAGGCCGAGGAAGAACGCCTGGTCGCCGAAGCCCTGGCCGGCTGGTGCGAGAAATACCCGGACGTCCCGGTCCACCGCCACCTGATCCGCGCGCACGCCCGGCACGCTCTGATCGAGGCCAGCGGGCAAGCAAACATGACAGTGGTCGGAAGCCACGGACACGGCTTCACGCTCGCCAACCGCGCTCACAGCCTCCTGGACGACATCACCCTCGGCTCGGTCAGCCAGCACCTGCTGCACCGCACCGCCGGCCTACTCGTCGTCGTGCCACACCTGCGCCGGGCGACACCCTGAACGCAACGCCACCCTGAACGCAACGCCCCGACAAGGCACCTCACCGTGACGCCGTGAGAGGGAAGGCTCTCTGGCCACGCTCCGTCAGTAAACGCCGTACGCCGGCAAGGGCTGCTCGGCCCAGATCACCTTGCCGCGCGCCGTGTACCGCGTACCCCACCGCTGCGACAGCTGCGCCACCAGGAACAGGCCGCGACCACCCTCGTCCAGCGTCTGCGCGCGCCGCAGCCGAGGGGACACACTCGACCCGTCGGCGACCTCGCAGATCAGGGCCCGATCACGCAGCAGGCGCAGCTCCACCGGGCCGGTGGCGTGCCGGATGGCGTTCGTCACCAGCTCGCTGACCACCAGCTCCGTGGTGAACACCAAATCGTTCAGGCGCCAGGCCCGCAGCTGGCGCGACACCTCCGCACGCAGAAAACTCACCGACTCCGGCGACAACGGCACATCCCAGGTCGCGACCCGGTCCGGAGTGGTACGGCGAGTCCGCGCGGCCAGCAAGGCGACGTCATCCCAAGGACGAGCCGGCAGCAGACCGCCGATCGCCGACGCGCACAGCTCCTCCGGATCGCGGCCCGGCCCCGCCAGCACCGCGCTCAGCCGCTCCAGCCCGGTCCCGATGTCCTGATCCCGGCTCTCCACCAGACCGTCGGTGTAGAGAACCAGAGTGCTGCCTTCCTCGATCGGCAGCTCCACAGCCTCGTACGACGAGCCACCGAGCCCGAGCGGCGGCCCGGTCGGCAGATCCAGGAACGCCACCGACCCGTCCCGCGCCACCACCGCCGGATCGGGGTGCCCGGCCGCAGCCACCGAACACATGCCCGTCACCGGATCGTAGACCACGTATAAGCAGGTCGCCCCGATGATGCCGACGCCTCGCTGATCCTCCGCCTCATCAGCGTCCATCGACTCCACCAGCGCGTCCAACTGCCCGAGCAGATCCTCAGGCGTCAGGTCCAGCGCACAGAAGTTCCGCACAGCGGTGCGCAGCCGCCCCATCGTCGCCGCCGCATGGATGCCGTGCCCCACCACGTCACCGACGACCAGCGCCACACGACCGCCGGACAAAGGAATGACGTCGTACCAGTCACCGCCGACGCCCTCCTGCGCGGGCAGGTAGCGATGGGCCACCTCCACCGCGCATTGCATCGGGAACGCACGGGGCAGCAGGCTGCGCTGCAACGCCAGCGCCATCGCCCGCTCCCGCTCGAAGCGGCGCGCGTTGTCGAGACAGACAGCCGCGCGCGACGCCAGGTCCCACGCCAGCTGGATGTCCTCCTCATCGAAGGGATCGGCGGTGCCGAGACGATAGAAGGAGGCGACTCCCAGGACGGTTCCCTGCACGATGATGGGCGCCGCGATCACGGAGCTGTCGGGGTCCTCAGCAACCCACCGCTTCCCGGCGGTGGCTGCGGTGAGCGCCGCATCCAGGACCGGCCGCCGCTGGACCATGCAGCGGGCTTGCGCGGTCGCGGCGTTATAGGCGACATGCGCTCCGGGCGGCCGGTGGACCTTGCCCATGCGGATGGTGCGGACGGCCACTCGCCGCAGCTTCACCTCGGCGCCGGGCGGCGGGACTTCCTCGCCGTCCAGGACCCAGCTGGCCAGATCGACGGCCACATGCTGCGCGAAGTCAGGCAGCGCGATCTCCGCGAGCTCCCCGCCGGTGAGCTCCATGTCGAGGGTGGTGCCGATGCGCCCGCTGGCGTAGAGCAGGAGCGCCAGGCGCTGGCGGGCTTCCAGCGCGATCTGCCCGACGGTCGGTTCGCCGACGAGGACGAGCTCTGCGGGGGGTGGTAGGGGGTAGGGGGTGGTTCGATTCAGGTCGGCGGGACGGGTTCGAGGGGGGTCGTCGGGGTCGCGACTGTTGTCGTTACTGTCGCTGGCGTTGCCGTCGTGACTGCTGTTGTTGCTGATACGACCGTCGTAGGAGCCACCGGCGTCGCCAGTGTTCGGTAGCGACTTGCCTGCCTCTGTCGACTTGCCTTCACCTACCGACTGACCTGCCTCTACCGACTTTCCTTGGCCTACCGAATTACCTTCCTCTGACTTCCCTTCGCCTGCCGACTTCTCTTCCTCTGACCTCCCTGCGTCTGTCGACGCGGTCGGTCTCGACACCGTGGCTCGTGTCTGACCGGGTACGGTCGCGCTCGTCGGCGTCGCGCTTGATACGGCTCGGGTGGCCCGTCTTTCTTCGCCGGCCTGACGCTCTGCCTCTACCTCCCCCTCCACCTCCACCTGCTCATCTACCGTCGCCAGGCTCGACATCGGTCGTGGCGCAAGGGTCATGACCTGCGTCCCTGCGCCGACCGGGCCGGCCCCGGCACCCGTCTGTCCCGCAGCCTGCCGTGCTTGTGCCCCAAGCGCCTGCGCCGTCACGTCAGCCACATGGGCCGGCGGCTCGTCCAGCAGCTGGCGCCCCGTGAAGTCGTCACCGGGTGCCGCCTCGCCCAGCGCTCCCTCAGCCGACTCCCAAGACTCCTCCACCTCCCGCCATTCCTCTGATCCCCAACGCCCCTCGTCATGGGGCGTCGCGTCCGGGCCGCTCAGCTCTGCTTCCACCGTGACTACCTCCGTCCCGGCCGCGGACCGGCCGGTGCGGGCGGTGAGCTTGGCGCGGCGGCCGTCGCTCAACGGGATCGTCACCACGTCCCGCCGGGCTGCCGCGACCAGCTCGGCCGCCTTGGTTCGGACGAGGTCGCCGTCCCGGGCCGACACCAGGACCGGCAACCGCCCGTCCCCCTGCCGCTGCCCGCCGACATCCCCGACCGCCTGCTGTTCCGTCCGCACCGGCGTCCCGCCGCAGGCAGCGGCCCCGCCGCCGGCCACGGAAGCACCTCTGAGGCCACCCCGGCGGCTCTCCGCCAGCAGTGTCCGCTCCCGAGCCGAGTACTGCTCCAGCAGCCGCAGCTCGATGTTCTCCGCGGCCTGCGCCGCCAGCGCCGCCATCAACGGCGTCGCATCCCGACTCCACGCGGTGAGGTCCACCACCCCCCGGATCCGCCCACTGAACGGATCCCGGATCGGCACCCCCGCACACGCGAAGCCCACAAACCGGTCCGCGAAGTGCTCATCCCCCAACACCACCGCGAGCCGCCCCTCCACCAAAGCGGTCCCGATCCCATTGGTCCCGGCATCCGCCTCGTGATAACTGAAGCCCTCAGCCAACTGCACGGCGTCCAGATGCCGGTTCAACCCCGACTCCCCAGCCCGCCGCACCAGCACCCGAGCCCCGCCATCGCACAACACGACACTCACCTTGGTGTCGACCAACATCCCGTGCAGCCGCTCCAACACCGGCGCCGAAGCCCGCAGCAACAACTCCTCAGACTCCACCCCCGGCACATAAGGCAGGTCCACATCCCCCGGCCCCAACCCCCGAGCCTGACACCGCTCCCACGAAGCCAAGATCGCAGCCCGCACCCGCAGCCCACCACCAGCGGCCCCCACCACGGCAGCCCCGGCATCCCACCCACCGAAACCATCCCCGGCAAAGAACCGCTCCCGAGCCCGCGCGGGCCCCAACTCCGACTCCCATACACTCCGAATGACGCACCGTCCCTGCACCGAAAGTAAGCGGCACCCACCCGAAGCTAACCCCGCCCCCGCCCCCACACCCCCAACCCCCGCCCCAAAGGTCCGAACAATCACCCGTCAGAGTGAGCCCACCAACCCCACCCCCCGCCACCCGAACCATGTTGAAACACGACCCCCAACTTTTGATATGGTTGACCCAACGCGAGCGGATCAGGCCGAAAAGCCACCGACCCACTCACGTTCACTCGTCCGAGTGGCGGAATGGCAGACGCGCTAGCTTGAGGTGCTAGTGCCCGTTAAGGGTGTGGGGGTTCAAGTCCCCCCTCGGACAC
>JABFXP010000877.1 GCA_013361685.1 Catenulispora sp. | reverse complement strand
CTGAACCGGCTGCCGGTTGAGCGGCAGGGCCCGTGGGTCACCGCGCTGCAAGCGATGTGCCAGGTCGCTGCGGCCGGGCCGCACCGTTATGTGTGGCTGCTCGGAGACTGAGGCTGGCAGTGTTCGAAGACGCCCCAGTCGGAGGTTGGGGCTACACCGAGTGTGCGTCGTCGGCGCGGGTGAGAGGAGCGTCGCGAGTTCGAGGGCGGGCCCCATCTTGGCCCGAACGCGCACTTTCCTGGCTGTGGCCGGAGACCCGGTTCGCTGGGGTTGGGATCGGTGTTTGCGACGCCTGTACGGCGGGTTTTGTGTGAGCGGCGATGCATAGGATCGGTGGCTGCTTGACCTCGCCCTTGGGGCGAAGCCCATCGTTGGGGCAGGCCGCGCACGGTGTGTGCGTGACCTATACCGATACAGAACAGGACACCAATCTGTTATGTCTGACGACGAGTTGTTGACGAGTGGTGAGTTCTCTCGTCGCTCTCGGCTGTCGCCCAAGGCGTTGCGGCTGTATGAGCAGCAGGGTCTGCTGGTTCCCGATGAGGTCGACGCGGCTAATCGCTATCGGCGTTATCGGGCCGACCGGTTGGATGATGCTCGGCTGGTCGTGTGGTTGCGCCGGTTGGACATGCCGCTGGCTGAGGTGGCTGCGGTGTTGGCGGCTCCGGCTGCTGAGCGTTCCGAGGTGGTGGCTGCCTTCTGGGCGGCGGCTGAGGAGCGGTTTGCCGAGCGGCGGCACTTGGCGGGGCATGTGATGGATCTGGTGTCCGGTCATCGAGGAGGGTATGCCATGTCCCACACTGTGCTTACGCGGGAAGTTCCGGAGCAGCTGGTGCTGACGGAGCAGCGTCACATCACCCCTGAGGAACTGCCGGAATGGATCGGCGCGGCCATGGGTCGGTTGTATGAGAAGGCTGGCGGGGTCGGTGGAGCGGCGGCGCCGGCGTTCGTGGTCTATCACGGTGAGGTCAACCACGAAAGCGATGGTCCGGTTGAGGTCTGTCTGCCTGTCGCCGGGGCTGCGGCGCGTGGCATTGACGCCGCGATGCGGGAGGAGCCGGCGCACCGTGAGGCTTACGTGCGGATCACCAAGGCCCAGGTTGCGTTCCCGCAGATTCTGTCGGCGTTCGAGGCGGTCGCCTGTTGGCTGAAGGAAGAGGGCCTGACTTCGTCTGCTGCCCCGCGTGAGGTCTACTTCGCCGACTTCATGGCTGCCGGACCGGATGATGAAGTCTGCGACGTCGCGTTCCCGATGTGATGTCTGGCTCTGGCAGCCGGTGGGGTTCGCTGAGGGCCCCACCGGCTGCCGGTGCGTGGGGTGGGTGGTCTTGTGTCGGTTAGGCTCGCTGACGTCTGCGGTGGGTGCCGTGGCGTGACGTGGGCGGGGCGATGGTGAGCGACACGGACTTTGATTCGGCGTTGGTTGGTTTGGCGTTACTCGATGCGTGATGCCGACCGCCACATAACCGCTGCGGGATCGGACGATGTTCTGGCGGGAGGCGATTCGCGGGCGGGCGGGGATCCGGGGGCGAGTGCGGAGTCGGATCCGGCGTCGCTGGAGGTGCCCGAGGATGAAGCGGCGCCGGAGGTGGAGCCCGGGCCGGGTTCGGTGCCGGAGGAGCCGCACGGCCGCAGCCCGCTGAGGCGGTTCGCGGCCTGGTATCGGCGGTTGCCACGGTGGTGGCGCAGGGGGCTGACGACGCTGGTGGCGCTTTTTGCGCTGGTAGTGGCGACGGTTGGTGGTGCGGGGATCGCCCTGTACGCGGAGGGTGCCGGGACGCCGTCGCCGGCGGCGCGCAGCACCGGTGACGACGCCTTGTGGCTCGGGCATGCGTGGGTCGGGTGGCCGGCGGGGAGCAGCAGGGTGGCCAAGACCGATGCCGACTTCGCGGGGTTGGTGGCGTTGGTTCGTTCTTCAGGTGTCAAGGATCTGTTCGTGCATGCTGGGCCGTTCGAGATGGACGGGTCGCTTGACGCGAGTGAGAGCCCGAACGCCGGATGGTTTCTGGACCGCGTGCATCGTGAGCTGCCCGGGGTGCGGGTGCAGGCGTGGCTGGGGCAGGTTGTCGGCGGGGCCGCCCTGCACCTTGACGACGTCGCGACCCGGGCGCGGGTGGTCGAGGGTGTGGGGGCGGCGTTGGATCGGGGATTCGACGGCGTTCACTTCGACTTCGAGCCGGTTCCCGACGGGGACTCGGGGTTCGTCGAGGTCGTGGCGGCGGCGCGGGGTGTCACCTCCTCACATCACGCGTTGTTGTCGGTTTCGGTGCCGCAGGTGGAGCCCTTCTCGGGGTGGCGGTTGCCGGGGGACTTCCTCGCGGGGCATCCGAAGTGGTGGTCTCAGGGATATCTGCGGAAGGTCGCCGCGCACTGCGATCAGGTCGCCGTGATGGCGTATGACACCTCCTTGCCGACTGAGTGGTCGTATCGGGGGTACGTCGCGCGGCAGACCGAAGTCGCGTTGGAGGCGGTGCCGTCCGACGTGGAGCTGCTGATCGGGGTGCCGGCCTTCCACACCCACGATCCCGGGCACTGGGACTTCGCCGAGACGATGCCGGCGGCGCTGACCGGGGTGCGGCTGGCGCTCGGTGCGCATCCGGCGGACCGGCCGTTCGGCGTGGCGCTGTACGTCGACTTCGCGGCCACGCCCGCCGACTGGGCCGCATACCGGTCCGACTGGCTCAGCCCGGCCGGGGCGGGGTGACCAGGGCTCGGGCGTCGGCGTAGCGGGTGTTCGGGTCCAGGGGCAGGGGTTCGCCGCTGCTGGCCTCGGAGCAGCAGAACGCGAACATGCCCGCGGCGTCGATCGGTGAGGTCTGGCCTTCAGCCAGTCGCCAGCCGCGCACTACGTAGCCGTCCGGGCTCAGTCCCGAGCTGCCGATACCGAACGTGGTGCCGAAGTCGGCATTGTTGGACAGCGGCCTGGTCCGCAGGATCGCGGTGGCCTCGGCGCCGATCACGTGGGCCAGTGCGAAGAGCTCGCAGATCTCGCGCTCGCGGCCGGCTCCGGGCAGGCATACCGCGCGGACGTCGGCGGCGATCTCGAAGCTCAGGTCCTCGCCGGCGGTGACGGGGCCGGAAGCGGTGGGCACCGAGCAGTTCAGGCGGTGGGCTCCGGATCCGGCGCCGACCACCAGGCCGACGAACACCCCCTCGGCGAACTCGCGGGCCTTGCCGACGGCGAACTGGGGATCGTCGGTGGCGCGGGCGGCGGCCCAGATCAGGGCGTCGAGACGATCGACGCGGTCGGCCTGGTCGGCATCGGCGGGCTGGTCAAAGAGCTGATCGACCGGTGGATCGACGGTCGGTGCGGGCGTCGTTTCCGGGGCCGGGTGTGGCGGGTTTGTGACAGTGGACATGGTCCCCTCCTTCAGGTGATTCGAACTTTCGTACTTGAATCCACTGTAAAGGGACATCTGGGGTCTATGGGAGCTTTCTGTCATTGTGTTACGAGAAAATGTGCTGGTGTTCGAGGGCTGAGGCATAACAAAAAGGGAGGGCCCTGTGGGACCCTCCCTTCTGTGCCGATCGGCGGCTCAATAGGACTTCGGCAGCCCCAGAGTGTGCTGGGCGACGAAGTTCAGGATCATCTCCCGGCTGACCGGCGCGATGCGGGTCACCCGGGTCGCGGCCAGCAGCGGCGCGAGCCCGTACTCGGTCGCCAGACCGTTCCCGCCGTGGGCTTGGATCGCCTGGTCGACGGCCTCCACCGCGGCGTCGGCGGCTGCGAACTTCGCCATGTTCGCCGCCTCGCCCGCCGCCAGGTCGTCGCCGCTGTCGTAGAGCCACGCAGCCTTCTGCGTCATCACCTTGGCGAGTTCGACATGGATCGCGGCCTGTGCCAGGGGGTGTGCCACGCCTTGGTGGGCGCCGATCGGCTTGTCGCGCCACACAGTCCGGGTCTTGGCGTAGTCGGCGGCCCGGTCCAGGGCGTATTCCGCCGTGCCGATGGCGAAGGCGGCGGCCATGACGCGTTCCGGGTTCAGGCCTGCGAAGAGCTGGAGCAGACCGGCGTCCTCGTCGCCGACCAGGGCGTCAGCCGGCAGGCGGACGTCGTCGAAGAACAGCTGGAACTGCTTCTCCGGGCCGGCGATCTCCATCTCGATCAGGGTCTTGGTGAAGCCCGGCGCGTCGGTCGGGACCACCATGAGGGCCGGCTTCAGGTTGCCGGTCGCGGCGTCCTTGGTCCGGGCCACGATCAGCACCGCGTCCGACTCGTCGACGCCGGAGATGAACACCTTCTGGCCGGTCAGCACCCACTCGTCGCCGTCGCGGCGGACCGTGGTGGTGATCTTGTGCGAGTTGGAGCCGGCGTCCGGTTCGGTGATGCCGAAGGCCATCTTGAAGGAGCCGTCGGCGATGCCGGGCAGCCACTTGCCCTTCTGGGCCTCGGTGCCGAACCGGGAGATGATCGTGCCGCAGATCGCCGGGGACACGACGATCAGCAGCAGCGGGCAGCCGGCGCGGGCCAGTTCCTCGCCGACCGCGGCGAGGTCCGCGATGCCTCCGCCTCCGCCTCCGTACTCCTCCGGCAGGCTGACGCCCAGGTAGCCCGCTCGCCCGACCTCCTGCCACAGTTCGGTGCTCTTCTGGCCGGCCTTGGTCTGCCGCCGCACGTAATCAGGTCCGTACCGCTTGGCCAGGTCGCGCACCGCCTGGCGGAGCGCGACGCGCTCCTCGGGCTCCACGAAGCTCATGCCCGCCAGCCTGCCAGGCGGGGAAAGCAAAAACAATCCTGTCTGTTTGTTTTTTGCGCCGGTGCGGCTACGGGTTTCCAACTACGCGCCAGCGGCGGAGACGACTGCGGCAGAGGGCGTATACGCGGGGTTCGCAGCGTGCGGGTCAGGGGCGGATGGGAGCTGTCAGGGATTCGACGAGGGGCGATCGGCGGGCTCGGCCGGTGCGGCGGAGTCGTGCCACTTGCCGGCCGGGTTCCCGGCCAGTTCGGCAGCCTTCTCGGCGACCTCCTCGGAGGGGTTCTCGGCCAGTTTGGCGGCCCTTTCCGCGATCTCGTCCTCGGTCATCTCCGGTGCCGGGCGGACTTCCGGCTCGGCCGCGACTTCGGCAGCGGCTTCGGCGGCGAGCTGGCGGTCGATGTCGTCGTCGAACGCGGGTTCGGACCCTGGTGTGCTGGTCGGCAGGCCTTCCTCTCCGCCTTCGATCGCGACCTTCTCCGCGCCCTTTTCCACCTCGTCCTGCGTGTCTCCGGTCAGAGAGGTCACCGCCTTGCTCATCGCGGAGACGGCTGTCGCCGCGGAGCCGCCGGCGTGCTCGAGAAAGCGGAGGAGCTCGACCGGGAACGGGAGCACGAGGGTCGAGTTCTTCTCGGCTGCGACCTCCACGATCGTCTGCAGCAGCCGCAGCTGGAGCGCGGCCGGCGTCTGCGACATGATCCGGGCGGCGTCGGACAGCTTCTCGGAGGCCTGGAACTCACCGTCGGCGACGATGATCCGGGCCCGGCGCTCCCGGTCGGCCTCGGCCTGGCGGGCCATCGACCGCTTCATGGACTCCGGCAGGGCCACGTCCTTGATCTCGACCCGGTCGATCTCGACGCCCCAGCCGGTCGCCGGGGTCTCCAGCATCAGTTCCATGCCCTGGTTCAGCGGTTCGCGGTTGGAGAGCAGGTCGTCCAGCAGGCTCTTGCCGATGATGGAGCGCAGCGAGGTCTGGGCGACCAGCGAGACCGCGTACTGGTAGTCCTGCACGTAGATGAGGGCGCGGGCCGGGTCGATGACCCGGAAGTAGACCACGGCGTCTACCCGGACCGTGACGTTGTCGCGGGTGATGCCCTCCTGGGCAGGCACGGGCATGGTCACGACCTGCATGTTGACCGTGCGGATCTTGTCGACGACGGGGATGATGCGGGTCAGTCCGGGCTGGCGGACGGAGTCCAGCGCCCGGCCGAAGCGGAACACGATGCCCCGCTCGTATTGCTTGACGGTGCGGAGCGAGGCGCCCATGCCCACAGCTCCCGCCGCCGCGGCGGCGATGATGGCGCTCACGATCGCGGTGATCATGGCGAGTCCTTCCGGAAAGGACGCGGTGTCGGTATGAGCGCCGACCGGCGTTCACACCCTCGTCGATCAGTATACGAATTTCACGCCCGCATGGTTCTGGTCACAAAACGAGTGCCCGCCGGGACCGGTTCGAAACCGGTACCGCCGACGGGGGACGGTGCGGGTGGGCGTACTCACCGGTGCCCGATCACGGGCCTCTGACCAGGCGATTCGGTGGCTCAGCCGTATTCGGCCAGCCGCCGCCACACGCCGGCCACAGCGAGGACCATCACGGCCCCGAACACCACCGCCGGTGCCGCGGCCCAGCCCGACGCACCCGAACGGGCGTCGGCCATCGTGGTCTCGAAGGCGTTCCGCTGCGCGTCCGCGGCCTGGCCGAGGTGGGTGTCGAGGGCGTAGAAGTCCTGGCCCAGCTGGCCGCCCGCGATGCCGGTGGCCTCGGTGAGCGCGGCGTCCACGTCGCCGCCGTCGACCTCACTCTTGAGTTTACTCGCGTCCGTTTGGACAGTTGTCCAATCGCTGGCGGCGCGGGTGGCCAGCCGCGCGTCGGTGTTGTTCAAACCGGTGCTCAACAGCCCGGGCCGTCCGGCGGCGCCGTTGAGCGCGGCGAGGTCGGCGGCGTAGCCGTGGTCATAACCGAAGGCCGGCGCGACCGTGTAGCGGACCATGGCGCCGACGGCGTCGAAGGTGACGGCGCGAGCCTGCTGGACCCCCAGGTAGGGGGTCATGTGCTGGTCGACGGCCTTCTGCACGCGGTCGGTCTGCTGCGCGGTCATGGCCAGTCCGGCGCCGAGGAACCCGACGGTGGCGACCGTCGCGGCGGCGAGGAACGGGTTCAGGCTGCGGTGGAAGCGCCGGGACAGCATCAGCTGGAACCCGAGCAGCGCCGCGAGCAGAGCCAGGCCGGTGACGAGGACCAAGATGGTGTCGAGGGTCCAGGCCTGGTCCTGGTTCTTGGCCGAGGCGTGCAGTCGGGCGGCGTAGGTGTCCCGCAGTTGTGCCGCGACCGGCAGCAGGTCGAAGTGCATCACGTCGGACGCGCGACTGTAATAGGACAGCGCGATCGGGTCCGGACGGCCCTTCGCCGCGACCTGGGACAGCTGGTCCTGGGAGATCGCCGTGGCTGTCAGGTCGTGGTAGAGCGCGACCTTGTCCAGCATGGCCTGGAACCGGTCCTGCACCGCCGGGTCGGCGGAGGTGCCGCCGATGGCCTGCCGCAGGTCCGCGTCGATCTCGCCGACCCGGCGGGCGACGGTGGCCTGGGCGTCGCCCTCGACGGTGGTCAGGTCGTCGTCGCCGATGGTCAGGATCCGGCGCGCGGTCTGCGAGTCCAGGTCGCTGAGCGCGAAGTAGAGGTCTGAGGCGCTCTGAGCCTGCGGCGCGGTCTCACGCCCGACCCGGTTCACCCCGTGCTGGGTGTCCGCGACCGCCAGCGTCCCCGTGACCAGCGCCGCCGCCGCCAGCGCCAGGATGGCGGCGGTCCACAGGCGCAGCTTGTTCGGAGTCTTACGACCCCTTATATCAACCCCCACGGCAGCAACCGTAGGGAGCGTCAGTGAACAGCAGGCGACGCTGAGTGGAACGCTGATTCAACAGGGCCGGCGCAGGCCGGCGCAGGTCATCCGGTGAATTCGTAGGCGCCGCGGTCGTCGTACGCGCGGGTTCCGAGCCCGGTGTTCGCCACGGCGGGGTCGTCGAGGCGGGCGGTTCCGAGGATGTCCACGCCTTGCTCGCCGGGCGCGTCCGAGTCCGCCGAATCGATGGCCGGCGATCCCTGGGTCAGCGCCAGGTTCCAGCTTGAGGAGTCCGAGCCGGTGGTGACGCTGACGAACAGCGGGTCGGCCTGGATGTCGTGGGTGCCCTGTCCGGTGGCGGCGTGGAAGGCGGCCAGGGACGGGTAGCTCGTCGTGCCCCAGTGGTACATGGTCCCGGACGTGGTCAGGCTGACGACGTTGTCGTCGACCACGGTCCCGTTCGGCGCGGAGTCGTAGATCCCGATGTTGCCGACGCGGCGCGAGCAGGCGATGCCGTTGTAAGCGGCGTAGACCGCGTTGTCGACCGCGATGTTGTTCTTGACCGTGTAGTTGCCCGAGGTGCCTTCGACGTTGATCCCGTCGGTGCAGTTGTGGAAGACCGTGTTGCCGGTCAGCACGCCGCCGGTGACGTTGAGGTCGTCGATGCCGTGGTCGCCGTTGTTGTAGATGACGTTGTCCGCGGCGACGTTGTTGTCGCCGCCGGTGTAGAACTGCAGGCCGGAGTCCTCGTTGTCATGCAGGATGTTGCCGACGACGAGGTTGCCCGGCGCTATCACGTCGATGCCGTTGGCGTTGCGCTGCCAGCCCTCGGCGTTGAACGAGGCCTCGTTGTGCAGCAGTGAGACGCCGGTGGAGGAGCCGGCCACGTGGAAGCCGTAGAAGCTGTTGTGGTCGCTGTGGTTCGCGGCGACCGTCGAGGCGGTGACGCCGTTGAGGTCGAATCCCGCCGCGTTCTGGCCCTTCACCTGCTGGCCGGAGTAGGTGACCGTGGTGTCGGTGACGGTCAGGTGGTTCGAGGACGCGAGCTTGACGCCGACGCCGGTGGTGCCGGTCACCGCGAAGCCGTCGATCGTGACGTAGCTCTTGCCGGAGACCAGGAAGCCGTTCGTGCCGCCGGTGACCGTGACGGTGCCGGGGGAGACCGCCTGGAACACGATCGGGCTGCCGGCGGTCCCGGAGTTCTTGACCGTGACCTGCTCGTGGTACGTGCCGGGCTCGACCGAGACGGTCTGGCCGGCGGTCGCGACCGCGGCGGCTTTGGAGATCGTGCAGAACGGCTGGCCCTGCGTTCCGGGACCGGAGTCCGAGCAGCCCGCCGCCCCCGAGACGTAGTACCCGGTCTGGGCTGCGGCGGGCCAGGCGGTGGCGGCGACCGTGGCCGTGGCCGCGAGGCCGACGAAGCCTAACCGCGCCGGTCTGGAGCGTGCTTTCATGACGGTTCCCCCTGCGAAGGTGGTGACCGCGATCGGGATCGATCGCTATCGGCAACCTTCTCATGGCGGAGAGTGATCGTCGGACGGATGGAAAACGTAGTTTGTGTACTCATTTTGCTGTCGGCTGATCGGGGAGCGGTGTGGAGCGCGGGAGCCTTCGCGATCGGTAGAGTTTTCTCCATATCGGTCCAGCCCGGCTGAACCCACTTGACCCCGTTGAAGGAGAGCCCCGTGTCCGAGTTCCCAGTGACGATCGCCGACGGCCAGAGCCGGGACGAGCGGACGGTCACGGTGGGCACGACGCTGGCCGACCTGTTCGCGGGGGACCGCACGGTCGTCGCCGCCCGGCTCGCCGACGACGCCGGCGGCCGCCTGGTGGACCTCGCGACCCTGGCCAGGGCCGGCGATGTGGTCGAGCCGGTGACGGCCGACTCCGAGGACGGCCGCGCGATCATCCGGCACTCCGCCGCGCACGTCCTGGCGCAGGCCGTGCAGCAGGCGTTTCCGGAAGCCAAGCTCGGCATCGGCCCGCCGATCCGCAACGGCTTCTACTACGACTTCGACGTCGAGCGGCCCTTCACGCCGGAGGACCTGAAGGCGCTGGAGAGCCGGATGCAGGCGATCATCAAGCAGGGCCAGCTGTTCTCCCGCCGGCCGGTCACCGACGACGCGGCGCGCGAGGAACTGGCCGCCGAGCCCTACAAGCTGGAGCTCATCGGCCTGAAGGGTAAGGCGTCCTCCGACGATGCCGGCGAGGGTGTGGACGTCGAGGTGGGCGCCGGTGAGCTCACCATCTACGACAACCTCGACGCCAAGTCCGGCGACCTGTGCTGGAAGGACCTGTGCCGGGGCCCGCACGTGCCGAACACCCGGTACATCCCCGCTTTCAAGCTGATGCGGTCGGCCGCCGCCTACTGGCGCGGCAGCGAGAAGAACCCGCAGCTCCAGCGGATCTACGGCACCGCCTGGGAGTCCCGGGACGCGCTCAAGGCGCACCTGGAGTTCCTCGCCGAAGCGGAGAAGCGCGACCACCGCAAGATCGGCGCCGAGCTGGACCTGTTCTCCTTCCCGGACGAGCTCGGCAGCGGTCTGCCGGTGTTCCACCCCAAGGGCGGCACGATCCGCCGGGTGATGGAGGACTACTCGCGCAAGCGGCACGAGGAGGCGGGGTACGAGTTCGTCAACACCCCGCACATCACCAAGGGGCATCTGTACGAGATCTCGGGCCACCTGGACTGGTACAAGGACGGGATGTTCCCGCCCATGGTGCTGGACGAGGGCCACGGCAAGCAGGAGTACTACCTGAAGCCGATGAACTGCCCGATGCACAACCTCGTCTACAAGGCGCGCGGGAAGTCCTACCGCGACCTGCCGCTGCGGTTGTTCGAGTTCGGCACCGTCTACCGGTATGAGAAGTCCGGCGTGGTGCACGGCCTGACCCGCGTGCGGGGCCTGACACAGGACGACGCGCACATCTACTGCACTCGCGAGCAGATGCGTGACGAGCTGGTCAGCCTGCTGCGGTTCGTGCTGGACCTGCTGCGGGACTACGGGCTGAACGACTTCTACCTGGAGCTTTCCACGAAGGACCCGGAGAAGTACGTCGGCACCGACGAGGAATGGGAGCTGGCCACTGACACGCTGCGGGAGGTCGCCGAGGGCGAGGACCTGGAGCTGGTCATGGACCCCGGCGGTGCGGCGTTCTACGGGCCGAAGATCTCGGTGCAGGCGCGTGACGCCATCGGCCGGACCTGGCAGATGTCGACGATCCAGCTGGACTTCCAGCTGCCGCAGCGCTTCGACCTGGAGTACCAGGCGGCGGACGGGTCGCGGCAGCGGCCGATCATGATCCACCGGGCGCTGTTCGGCTCCATCGAGCGGTTCTTCGGAGTGCTGACCGAGCACTACGCGGGCGCGTTCCCGGCGTGGCTGGCGCCGGTGCAGGTGGTCGGGATCCCGATCACCGACGCGCATGTGCCGTACCTGGAGCAGGTGGGGGCCAAGCTGCGAGCTGAGGGGATCCGGGTCGAGATCGACGCTTCCGACGACCGGATGCAGAAGAAGATCCGGAACGCGCAGAAGCAGAAGATCCCTTACATGTTGCTGGCCGGCGACGACGACGTGGCGAAGGACGCTGTCTCGTTCCGGTACCGGAGCGGGGAGCAGAACAACGGCGTGCCGGTCGACGAGGCCGTCGCCGAGATTGTGAAGGCGGTGCGGGAGCGGGTCTGACCGCTGCCTGTGTCCGCTGCGATCAGCGGGCTCGGCGGGCGGGTCCGGGACGATCCGGATCCGGCCGCCGGGCATTATGGGGGAAGCAGGGGGGATCGCAGTGCTGATCACGCATGACAAGTGGCCGCTCACAGCGGTGGAGGCTGAGGCGGAGCAGGACCGGTTGGCCGGGTTGGTCGACGTGTCGGCGCCGTTGGGTGCGCATCGGTATATCGCCGGGCTGGATGTGGCGTACGCCGTGGATTCGTCGCGGGTGGCCGGGGCGGTGGTGGTGCTGGACGCCGACACGCTCGCGGTCGAGGACATGGCGACGGCGGTGATGGAGGTCGAGTTCCCCTACGTTCCGGGGCTGCTGGCCTTTCGCGAGTTGCCGGCCCTGATCGCGGCGTTGGCCGAGCTCACCGTGGAGCCTGATGTGCTGGTGTGCGACGGGTACGGGATTGCGCATCCGCGGCGGTTCGGGTTGGCGTGTCATCTCGGGGTGTTGTCGGGCAAGCCGACGATGGGCGTGGCGAAGACGGCTTTCGTGGGGCGGTTCGCTGAGCCGGGGGAGCAGCGCGGGGAGGTCGCCGAGCTGGTGCACGACGGTGCGGTCGTCGGTGCGGCATTGCGGACGCAGCATGCGACGAAGCCGGTGTTCGTGTCGCCGGGCCATCTGGTGACGGTGGAGGATGCCACGCGGCTGGCGCTGCGGTTGGCGCCCAAGTACCGGCTGCCGGAGACGACGCGGCTGGCTGACCAGCTCTCGCGGCGGGCGTTGGGTGGGAGTTCGTAGCGCCTTCGGTGCCGGGTTTTGCGCGGGGTTTCTGATTTTGAGCGACTGACTCGCTCTATTCGTGCTGTTCGCCTCGGTCGTCTTCCGTCTGAGACGGGCCGTCGGCCGCTCCGGCGTCGGTGGCCAGCTTTTTCAGGATGCGGAGGAAGAGCTCGCTCTCGATCGGGGTGAGCTCGGCCAGGAACGTGTTCTCGGTTTCCTTGTGAAGACGTTCGCCTTCGGCGAGCGTCTTCTTGCCGTGGGCGGTCAGGCCCACGATGTTCTTGCGGCGGTCCTCGGGGCTGCGGTGCCGCTCCACCAGGCCCTTGGCCTCGAGTTCGTCGACCAGGGCGACCATCGTCGTGCGGTCCACGCCGAGTTCTCGGGCGGCGTCCAGTTGGGACAGCGGCTCAGCGGCGTCGAGGACGATCAGGACGGCCAGCTGCCGCCCGGAGATGCCCAGGGGTTCCAGCGCTCTGGCGCCCGAGGCGGCGAAGTTCAATTGCGCGTGTTTCAGCAGGTAGCCGAGTCGGGAGGTCAGCAGATCCGCCATACGGAGTAGTCTACCCCGCGACTGATTGTCAGCAGTGCTGACGGTTTGCTACAGTGACGATATGGAATTGAGGATCGGCCTGAAGACCAGCCTGATGCACGTGTCCTATGACGACGTCTACCGGGTGTGGCAAGAGGCTGACGAGATACCTGAGATATCGGATGCCTGGCTCTGGGACCATCTGCTGCCGCTGCGCGGTGATCGCGGCGGTGATGTTCTGGAGGGCTGGACGACGCTCAGCGCACTGGCGGCGCAGACCTCGCGGCTGCGCCTTGGCCTGCTGGTGACGAGCAACCGTCTGCGGCTCCCGGCTCTGCTGGGCAAGATGGCGTCGACGGTGGACGTGATATCGGGCGGTCGGCTGATCATGGGCCTGGGAGTGGGCGGCACGGTGCAGCCGCCGGACGCCGGGGGAGTGCCGGGGGAGAACCCGGCGGTCGCGGAGTTCGCGGCCTACGGGATACCGCTGATCAGCCCGAGAGAGGGGATAGCGCGTCTGGAAGAGACAGTGCGGATACTGCGAAAGATGTGGACCGAGGAGGAATTCGACTATCAGGGCACGTTCACGACGCTGGTCGGCACCCGGAACGCGCCCAAACCGGTCCAGCCGGCGGGTCCGCCGGTACTGATCGGGGCGTGGGGTGACCGGGCGCTGCGGGTCGTGGCGGCGCACGCGGACATCTGGAACATCCCGGGGCCGCCGCACAACTCGGTCGCGGACGTCACCGAGCGCTCGCGGACCCTCGACCGGCTGTGTGTGGCAGCCGGCCGGGACCCGGCGGAGATCGAACGGTCCGTGCAGATCACCGTGTCGGACGACGGCGCGCCGCAAGCGCGGGAGGCGATCGCGGCGCTGACCGCCGTCGGGTTCCGGCACGTGGTCGTCGGAGCGCGGCGACAGTACCGGCCCGATGGCCTGACGTGGTTACTGGAGGAGGTGATACGACCCGGCTATGAAGCCAGCATGATCTGACCGTTCTCGACCTTGACCTGTTGCGGTGCCAGGGCGCGCGAGGCCGGACCGGCCACGACGGAACCGTCGGTGATCTTGTACTGGCTGCCGTGGCAGGGGCAGGTGATGAGGCCGTTGTCGACGCTGCCGACGGTGCAGCCCTGATGGGTGCAGACCGCGCTGAAGGCCTTGATGGTGCCGGCGGTCGGCTGGGTCAGCACTATCTGCTTGTCGGCCAGGATCTTGCCGCCGCCGACCGGCACCGCGGAGACCGCGGCCAGGGCGGCGCCGGCGGCCCCGGCGGAGGAGCTGGAGCCGGCGCTGGAGGAGCTGCTGGAGCCGTCGGACGAGGAACTGGATGAAGCAGGAGAGGAGGACGAACTGCTGGGGCCGTCGCCGCCGGCTTGGCCCGTGGTCGGGGAGGCGGACTTGCCGGTGCTGGCGCTGGAGGAGCATCCGGCGCAGAGCGCGCCGGCGGCCACCGCCAGGCCGACGAGGGCATGACGCCGGGAGGCGCCGCCACAGGTGGCGGCGTCGGACGGGACGATCTGGTCTTCGATTGTCATCTTTCGCATCCAAAGAGGTGAGGAACCAGTAGAACCGTGACAACTCAATAGCCGAACGTGCGGTTCGTACTCAGCAATACGTGAGTTACCAGGCCTCGGTTCAACGCGTGGCCGTATTTACGCGGCGTTTACTGTGTGACCTATGCAGCTTCGCTACGAGAATCCCCTGACCAGCCTGACTCTTGACGAGCTCCGAACCCGCACCAGCATGAAGTGGCGAAAGTATCCTGAGGATGTCTTGCCGTTGTGGGTCGCCGAGATGGACGTGCCGACACCGGAGCCGGTGGCCGAGGCGTTGATCGAAGCGGTGCGTCGCGGCGACACCGGGTATCCGGTCGGTGACGTCTATACGCAGGCGCTGGACGGCTTCGCGCGCAAGCGCTGGGGCTGGGACGGTGTCACGCCGGAGCGGTCCGCGATCGTGCCGGACGTGATGTTGGGCGTGGTCGAGATGCTGAAGCTGGTCACCGAGCCGGGTGCGCCGGTGGTGGTGAACAGCCCGGTGTACCCGCCGTTCTACGACTTCGTGTCCCACCTGGATCGCGAGGTGGTGGAAGCGCCGCTGGGCGACGACGGGCGTATCGACTTCGACGTGTTGGAGGCGGTGTTCCGCAAGCTGGCCGGCGAGAGCCGCCGGGGCGCGTACCTGCTGTGCAGCCCGCACAATCCGACCGGTGTTGTGCATACGCCGCAGGAGTTGGAGCGTGTCGCGGGGCTGTCCAACGAGTTCGGCATGCGGGTGGTCGCTGACGAGATTCACGCTCCGCTGGTTGCTCCTGGTGACCGCTTCACGCCCTACCTCACTGTGCCTGGCGGGGAGAACGGCCTGTCGTTGATGTCGGCGTCCAAGGGCTGGAACCTGGCGGGGCTGAAGGCGGCACTGGCGATAGCGGGCCCGGCTTCTGCCGCGGAACTGGCCCAAATGCCTGAAGAGGTCAGCCACGGCCCCAGCCACCTCGGTGTGATCGCCCACGCCGCTGCCCTTCGTGACGGCGGTGACTGGCTCGATGCGCTGCTGGCCGGCCTGGATGCCAACCGTGCCTTGCTCGCCGATCTCTTGGCGAGGCACCTTCCTGCCGTCGGCTGGCGTCCAGGACCGGGTACCTACTTGCAGTGGCTGGACTGCCGAGCTCTTGACCTTCCCGAGGACCCGGCCGACTTCTTTCTCGAGCATGCCCGTGTCGCCCTCAACTCGGGGATCCCCTTCGGTACCGGCGGCGAGGGCCATGCTCGTATCAACATTGCGACGTCGCCGCAGATACTGACCGAAGCTGTGGGGCGGATGGCTGCCGCGCTCGGCTGATGATTGGAGGCGGAGCGGCGGCGGGGGTTGAGCTGCGCCGATGCGGTTGTGTGCCGCCGCTTACTGCTTCCATTCCTGCCAGGTCTGGGCGAAGGTTTCGTAGGCCTGTTCGTCGTAGAGGACGAATCTGACTTCCTGCACGTCGGTCGGGGTGTCGAGGACCGCTGCGATGGCGATCGGGGCGGCGTTGGCGAGTGGCCAGCGGTAGATGCCGGTGGAGATGGCCGGGAAGGCGAGGGTGGCTGCGCCGAGGGTGTCGGCGACGTGGAGGGCGTTGGTGTGGCATGCGGCCAGGAGTGCTGAGCGGTCTTCGGTGGGGGAGAAGACTGGGCCGACGGTGTGGATGACCCAGCGGGCCGGGAGTCGGCCTGCTGTGGTGGCTACTGCCTGGCCGGTGGGGAGGCCGCGGCCGTATTGGGCGGCGCGGAGGGCTCGGCATTCGGTCAGGATTTGGGGGCCGCCCTTGCGGTGGATGGCGCCGTCGACGCCTCCGCCGCCGAGGAGGGAGGAGTTTGCCGCGTTCACGATCGCGTCCACGGTTTGCTCGGTGATGTCTCCGCGGACCATTTTGATGCTGGGCGGGCGATGCGGCTGGGTAACCATGGCGGTGATGCTGCCAAGGCCTTGGGGTGGCGGCAAATTGGATAAGGGCCTGGAGGGAGTGGCAGCGCTGAGCGGGTCGGCCTCGGCGCGGACGGAACTCGCAGGGCATGTTTTCGCGGCGGCTAGGCGGCGCCGACATGCGCCGGAACGGTCGGGCGCGATCGATCAGCTGGCGGGCAGGTGATGGGAACAGCAGGTCGACAGGCTCAAGGCACGGTCGGTCAGTCGGCAGGTGATGCGGTCGCGCCGTGCGTGTCGACAGGCTTAAGGCACGGTCGGCTGGCAGGTGATGCGGCGGCGCCTTGGGGTTGGTGCGGGAGCAGCTCAGGGCGCGGTCGGCCAGTCGGCAGGTGATGCGGTCGCGCCGTGGGGCTGGTGTAGGAGCGGCGGGTCGACAAGTTC
>JABFXP010000644.1 GCA_013361685.1 Catenulispora sp. | reverse complement strand
CGGGGCCGCCGGGATCCTGGCCGCGCACGGCCGCGCCCTGCTGCTCGGCCTGCCCCGGGACGCCCTGGCCGCGGCGCTGTCGGCGGCGCTGCCCGAACCGGTGCGGCACGTGCTCATCCAGGGCGACCTGACCGCGATCGCGCCCGGCCCGCTGGCCCCGGACGTGGCCCGGGAGATGGCGCTGATCGCCGACATCGAGTCCTCCGGCGCCGCCACCGTCTACCGCTTCACCACCGCCTCGGTCCGCCGCGCCTTCGACGCCGGCCGGGCCGCCGACGACCTGCACGCCTTCCTCGCCGAGCACTCGCTGCACGAGCTGCCGCAGGCCCTGACCTACCTGGTCGACGACGTCGCCCGCCGGCACGGCCGGATCCGGGTCGGCGCCGCCGTCAGCTACGTGCGGGCCGACAACGACGCCGCCCTGGCCGAGATGCTCGCCGACCGCCGCACCGGCGGCCTGGGCCTGCGCCGCGTCGCCCCCGGCGTCGCCGTCTCCGAGCTGCCGCCGGAGGACCTGCTCGAGGGCCTGCGCGCCAACGGCTACGCCCCGATGGCCGAGAACGAGGACGGCAGCGGCGCCACGCCGGTCGTGGCGACGGCGCGGGCGCGGCGGGCGACGTCGTTCCACCCCTACGCGGTGCAGCGGCTGGCGCTGCCGGGGTCGGCGGCGGTGACGGCGCTGGCCGAGGAGCTGGCGGCGGGCGGGTAGGGCGCGGTCGGCGGCAGTCAGCAGGGTTCGGATTCCCCGCCGGGCCACTCGCCGGGCGTCCGCGCTGCTCCCCACCACACGCCGCTGTCGCCGCGGCGGTGTAGGCGGCGCTGTGGCGCGGGTTCCGGTTTCCGCAGATGAGATTGGCGAACACCGCGCCGAAGCCGCCCTCGGCCAAGATGGGCGGTCATGCCGCCCCCGAGTCGCGCCGCCCCGCGCTCATCTCGCGAGCAGAGCCTCCACCGCCGCCAGCCCCTCCGGCCCCAGCTCCCGCGTGAACTCGTTCACGTAGAGCCCGATGTGCTGCTTCGCCACCTCGGGATCCATCTCCTGCGCATGCTCCAGCACGTATTCGCGCGAAGCCTCCGGGTCCGCCCACGCGTACTCCACCGAGGCCCGGATCAGGCCGGTCAGCTCCGCCAGCGCCTCCTCGCCCAGCGACCTGCGGGCCACGATCGCCCCGAGCGGGATCGGCAGGCCGGTCTCGGCCTCCCACCACTCGCCGAGGTCGGCGTGGCAGGTCAGGCCGAAGCCCTGATACGTGAACCGGGCCTCGTGGATCACCAGGCCGGCGGTCACCTCGCCGTCGGCCACGGCCGGCATGATCTCGTGGAACGGCAGGACCTTGATCCGCATCCCGCCCGGCACGTTCTGCCGCGCCCACAGCTCGAACAGCCGGTAGGCGGTGGACAGCAGGCTCGGCACCGCCACCACGCCGCCGGACAGCGCCCCGGCGTCCACCGCGCCGCGGGAGAGCACCAGCGGCCCGCAGCCGCGGCCCAGGGCCCCGCCGCAGGGCAGCAGCTCGTACCGGTCCCGCACCAGCGGCAGCGCCGCGTAGGAGATCTTCAGCACGTCCGGGGCGTCCGGCTCCTGCGCCCAGTGGTTGGTGACGTCGATGTCGGCGAAGGTGACGTCCAGCTCCGGGGCGCCCGGCACCAGGCCGTGGGCGAGCGCGTGGAAGACGAACGTGTCGTTGGGGCACGGCGAGTAGGCGATCGAGATCCGGCCGGGCAGGACGTTCGGTGACGCGTCTGGCATACCGCCGATTATGCGACGCCCGGCGCCTGCAAGGACGACAGGGTCTGCCCGACCGTGGTCAGCACCTCCAGCGCCTCGCCGATCCGCCAGGCCTCGCGGTCGCGCGGGCCGACCGCGTTGGAGATCGCGCGGATCTCCACGAACGGCAGCTCCGCCATCGTCGCGGCGCTGGCCACCCCGAAGCCCTCCATGCCCTCGGCGGCGGCGTCCGGATAGCGCTCGGCCAGGTCCGCGGCCCGTTCGGCGGTGCCGGTGACCGTGGAGACCGTCAGCACCGCGCCGGTGACCACGTGCAGCCCGGACTCGGCCAGGGCGGTGGCCACCCGCTTGCCCCAGTCCTCGTCCGGCTGCTCCACCCTGGGCGCGAACCCCAGCTCCTCGATCGGCAGGAACCCCTCGGGGGAGTCGGCGCCCAGGTCGGCGGCGGCCACCCGGGTCGCCACCACCACCGAGCCGATCGGCGCGCGCGGTGCGAAGCCGCCGCCGATCCCGACCGAGACCGCCAGTTCGTACGGCTCGGAGGCGAGCACCCAGGACGCCCCGGTGGCGGCCGCGGCGGGCCCCGCGCCGGTGACGATCACCGTCAGGCCCTGCGCGCGCTGTTGCAGCGCTTCGCGTTCGGCCTCGACGGCGGCCGCCAGCAAGAACTCGTACATTCGTCACTCCCCGTTGTTCGGTGGGTGGTCTGCGTGGTCGGGTGTCCGCACGCCGGACAACGGTCCACACGCGGACCGTGTTCCCACTGCTGCAGTCAGTGTCCTGGAATCACCGAGCGAATCACCAGGCGGATTAGCGGGCGGATTCCTCGGCGAATCACTGGACGAATCACTAGACGCCGAAGCTCTGCGCCGGGTTGGGTGCCACGAACCGGAGATCCGCCAGCGCCTTCAAGGTCACCAGGCACACCGCCAGCAGCGCGACGGCCGCGACGATGAACGCGAAGGTGCCGTTGCCGTTGCCCGGGAAGGACATCGCGATGCCCAGGCCGCCGCCGAGCACCCAGGACAGCTGCAGCAGCGTCTCGGAGCGGGCGAACGCCGAGGTCCGGACCCGCTCCAGGGTGTCGCGCTGGAGCAGGGCGTCCAGGGAGAGCTTGGCGAGCGCGGCGCTCATCGCCGAGACCGCGGCCACCGTCAGCACGGTGATCAGGTTGTAGTAGAAGGCGCAGGCCAGGACCGCGCCGGTGGTCAGGGCCAGCATCGCCGAGATCACGCCCTCCGGCGCCCGGGCCTTGAGCACCGCGCCCAGCGAGGTGCCCACGGCGCTGCCCAGGGCCGCGGCGGTGGCGATCATGCCGATCGCGACCAGGTCCTTGTAGCCGGCCAGCGGGTGGTAGCGGACCAGGAAGGCCATGAAGATCGTCAGGAATCCGGAGAAGCACTTGAACGCGGCGTTGGCGCGCAGCGCCAGCACCACCGACGGCCCCACCGAGCGCAGCCGCAGGTTCGGCATGGTCTCCGACAGCCGCGGGTCCAGGTCCCGGTCCTTCTTCTTCAGCTGCGCCTTCTGCTCGCCCTCGGCCGAGTCCACGCTCGCGGGCAGCCGGATCGACAGGTAGGCGCCGAAGCCGAACACCAGTGCCGCGCCGACCAGGCAGTACGCGGCGCCGAGGTGCACCAGCAGACCGCCGACCGGGGCGAAGACGAAGGTGGCCACGATGCCGGCCATGGAGGTCCGGGAGTTCGCCTTCACCAGCGTGGTGCCCGGCGGCAGCAGCCGCGGGATGACGGCGCTGCGGGTGACGCCGTAGGCCTTGGAGGCCGCCAGGCAGCCGAACGCCGCCGGGTACAGCGCCAGGTTCGCCGAGCCGTTCACCGTGCGGGCCATGATCAGCGCCAGCACCAGGCGGCCGGCCATGGTCAGCGCGGTGGCGATCCGCCGGCCGTGGCCGAAGCGGTCCAGCAGCGGGCCGATCACCGGCGCCAGCAGCACGAACGGCACCATCGTGATCACCAGGTACAGCGCCACCTTGCCGCGGGCCTGCCCGGGCTGCACCCCGAAGAACACCGACTGCGCCAGCGCCAGCGTGATCAGCAGGTCCCCGGCGGAGTTCACCGCGTGCAGCTCGATCAGCTGCGACAGCCCGGACTCCCGGGCCCCGCCGGCCCCGGTGACCTTGCGGATCCGGCGGCCGACGAACCCGCCGACCCGGCCCACCGCGCGGCCGGTGGCCTCGGTGCCCTCGCCGAAGCGGCGCAGGAAGCGCGCGGCGTCGGACTCCGGCCGGGCCGGACCCAGCGGGGTCAGCAGCTCTATGTCGGCCGGCGACAGGTCCTGCGCGACCTCGGCCAGCTCCGGCACCGTGGTCGCCAGGTGCAAGGTGGCGCCGGACAGCGCGTCCGGGTCCTGGGTGGCCATGGTGCGGGTGGGGACCGGGTCGTGCCCGGCGGCCCCGGCAGCCGGGGAGACCTGGGTGGAACCGGCGGACGGCAGCGCCGCGGCCCCCGTCCCCGGCGTCTGGGCCGGGGTCCGGGACCGCTTCGGCGGCAGCGGCGGGGGCTGCGGGATCAACGGCTGCGTCGCCTCCGGGGCGTCGAACACCCGCGTCCGTTCCTCGCCGTCCCGGTTCGGCGTCTGATCCTTGGCCACGCCCCTATCCTGCCCGGAAAACGCGGAGCTGGGGAGCCGGTGATTCAAAAGGCGGGCCGCCCCGTGACCCGGTGCGGACCCCCGCCGGGCGAACCGCTGTCACATGGACCCCCCGGGATGGGGGAGAATCGAGGCGTGAACGCCGCGACCGCCATCCCAGCCCGCTCAGCAGACAGCCGGCCGCGCACCCGCCAGCCGGTCCTGGACCCGGTGTGCGCCGAGGCGGTGGAACTGGCCTTGGCGGCGGCCGAGGACGTGGCCGGCATCGGCGAGGTCGGCAGACACGTCGGCGTGGTCGCCGAGGGGGACCGGGTGGTGACCCACCTGTTCGAGTGCAAGGAGCGCGGCTACCGCGGCTGGAACTGGGCCGTGACGCTGACCCGCGCCCCGCGCACCAAGTTCGTCACCCTCGACGAGACCGTGCTCGTGGCCGGCGGCGAGTCGGTGCTGGCCCCGGACTGGGTGCCGTGGAGCGAGCGCCTGCGCCCCGGCGACCTCGGCCCCGGCGACCTGCTGCCGATCGCCGAGGACGACACCCGCCTGGTGCCCGCCTTCACCGGCCAGGACGAGGAGCAGCCCGAGCCCTACCGCGAGCTGCGCCGCGACAGCCTGCCGCTGGTCGCCTTCCAGCTCGGGCTGGGCCGTCCGCGGGTGCTCTCCCGCGAGGGCCGCGAGGACGCCGCCGAGCGCTGGCACGAGGGCGAGTTCGGCCCGCACTCGCCGATGGCCCAGGCCGCCCCGGCGCGCTGCGCCGGCTGCGGGTTCCTGGCGCCGCTGGCCGGGATGCTGGGCCAGGCGTTCGGGGTGTGCGCGAACGAGATCGCGCCCAGCGACGGCCGGGTGGTGTCGCTGGACTACGGCTGCGGCGCGCACTCCGAGGCCGCGGTGGTCCCGGCCGCGCATCCGACCTCGGAGCCGGTGGTGGACGAGTACGTGTACGACACGGTGAGCTTCGGCGAGCGGGTCGTCGTGCCGGGCGCCGGCACGGCCGGCCCGGCGGAGCCCTCGGCCGCGCCCGGCGCCGTCGCCGAGGTGCCCGGCCTGGTGAAGGAAGCGGTCGCGGCCGACGCGCCGGACGCCGGACCGGCTGGGTCAGGGACCGGGAATGCGGCGGTCGCATCCGTGGCTGAGACTGGTGAGCTTGCCGGGTCCGGTGAGTCCGGTGAGTCCGGGTCCACCGTGGTCGAGGTGAGCGCCGACGCCGCCACCGTGGCCGACGCCGTACTCCAGGAACAACCCGTCGATGAAGGTTGACCCGCAAGATGCGTGACATGTGAGCGCCACTCTTACCGAGCCGGTCCGGCGGGTCCGGCATGACAGCTGGACCCGCTTGCTTTACCTCCAACTGGGTGCTTTCGCGTTCTTCCTGTACGCCTTCAGCCCCTCGATCAAACTCCTCAAGGACGACCTGCACCTCTCGGCGGGCGTCGCGGGCCTGCACTCCACCGGGTACGCGGTCGGCGTGATCCTCGGCGGCCTCGTCGCGCCCTGGTACATCCGCCGCGCCGGGGGCTCGCGTCCGGCGCTCTGGTACGGCCTGGTCGGCCTGTCGCTGTCGGTCGGCCTGTTCTGCTCCGTGCCGAACCTGGCGGTAACGATTCCGGCGGCTGCCATCTGCGGAGTCTTCGGTTCCTGGCTCTGCATAGCCGTGCCCGCGGCCCTGGCCCGCGCGCACGGCCCGGAGACCGGGCCGGCGGCCATCACCGAGGCCAACGCGGTGGCGGCGCTGGTGGGCCTGGCGGCCCCGCTCGCGGTCGGCGGCGCGGCGGCGGCCGGCCTCGGCTGGCGTCCGGCGCTGCTGACGGTCGTGCCGCTCAGCGGGTTGCTGTACCTGGTCCTCGGACGTGTACGGGAGCCGCAGTGGCTGGCCCCGGACGTCGAGCAGGTCGTCTTCGAAGCCGAATTCGGGGAGTCGGCGTCCGGCGGGCCTGACGCGTTCGGTCCGTCGGCTCCGCTCACCTCGCAGGCCCGGCAGACGCAGAAAGCCCCGCTGACGACACCGGTCGAGCAGACCCCGCGGATATCCGTGCCGGCGCCCCGCAATCCCGACTCCCCGACAGGCCGTGCCGCCCCGGCCGCGCTCCCGGATCCCGAGGGCTCGCTGCGCACCCTCTCGCGCCGGTTCTGGCTCAACCAGCTGGCCGGGGTCTGCGCCGTCGCCATCGAGTTCTGCCTGACCCTGTGGTGCGCCTCCCTGCTCCAGAACCGCGCCGGCCTGTCCGCCGGGGTCGCCACCACCGGCGTCACCGCCGTCGTCGCGGGCATGGCGCTGGGCCGTGCGGTCGGCGGCCGGCTGGCCCTGCGGGTGCCGATCGACCGGCTGGTCCACGCCTCCTTCGGCGCCACCCTGCTCGGCTTCGCCATCTTCTGGGCCGGCGCCGAACCGGTGTCGATGTTCGCCGGCCTGGCGGTCGCCGGCCTCGGCGTGGCCCTGCAGTTCCCGCTGATCTCCGCGCGCGGCATCGAACTGTCCGGCGGCCAGGCCGAACTGGCCGGCGCGGTGAACATGTTCGGCGCGGGCCTGGCGGTCGCCACCGCGCCGTTCGCCCTCGGGTTCCTGTCCGACCGGGTCGGCATCCACACCGCGTACCTGCTGCTGCCGGTGTTCGTCGCGGTCGCGGCGGCGGCCGTCGTCGCCTCGCGTACCCGGGCGGTGTAAGAACCCTGTGTTTCAGTGCACTCTGCCCGCCGGCGCACACGGGGATGGCCGTGCGCGGCGCCCCCGGCCGGCTGTGACCCCCGCGATGCCGGTCCACGCCGCCGGGTCTGAGACGATGACGGTATGAGCGCGCATCCCTACGAGGCTCCCGAGACCCAGTCCCAGCACCTGTTCGACCGGGCCCGGGCCGTGACGCCGGGCGGGGTGAACTCGCCGGTGCGGGCGTTCGGGGCGGTCGGCGGCACCCCGCGGTTCATGGCCTCCGGCGCCGGGGCGTACCTGACCGACGTCGACGGCAACCGCTACGTCGACCTGGTCTGCTCCTGGGGGCCGCTGATCCTCGGCCACAACCACCCGGCGGTGGTGGAGGCCGCGACCAAGGCGCTGCTCAACGGCACCAGCTACGGCGCGCCGTCGGCCGGTGAGGTGGAGCTCGCCGAGGAGATCGTGGCGCGGATCGCGCCGGTGCAGCAGGTGCGGCTGGTGTCCTCCGGGACCGAGGCGACGATGAGCGCGATCCGGCTGGCCCGCGGGTTCACCGGCCGCGGCAAGGTCGTGAAGTTCGCCGGGTGTTACCACGGTCACGTCGACGCGCTGCTGGCCGCCGCCGGCTCGGGGGTGGCGACCTTCGCGCTCCCGGACACCCCCGGCGTCACCGGGGCGCAGGCCGGCGACACGATCGTGCTGCCCTACAACGACCCCGAGGCCGTCCAGGCCGCGTTCGAGGCGCACGGACCGGAGATCGCGTGCCTGATCACCGAGGCCGCGCCCGGCAACATGGGCATCGTCCCGCCGCAGCCCGGCTTCAACCGGTTCCTGGCCGCCATCTGCCGGGCCAACGGCGCGCTGTACATCTCCGACGAGGTGATGACCGGCTTCCGGGCCTCCCGCGAGGGCATGTACGGCATCGACGGCGTGGTGCCGGACCTGATGACCTTCGGCAAGGTCATGGGCGGCGGGTTCCCCGCCGCGGCGTTCGGCGGCCGGGCCGACGTCATGGGGTACCTGGCCCCGGCCGGGCCGGTCTACCAGGCCGGCACGCTGTCCGGGAACCCGGTCGCCACCGCCGCCGGCCTGGCCACGCTGCGGCACTGCACCCCCGACGTCTACAGCCACCTGGACACCACCGCGCACCAGATCGCGGAGCTGGCCTCCGAGGCCCTGACCAAGGAGGGCGTCCCGCACACCGTGCAGTTCGCCGGGACCATGTTCTCGGTCTTCTTCACCGAGAAGCCGGTGGCGAACTACGACGACGCCCGGACCCAGGACGTCAAGGCCTACGGCGAGTTCTTCCACGCGATGCTGAACCGCGGCGTCTACCTGCCGCCGAGCGCGTACGAGGCCTGGTTCGTCTCGGCCGCGCACGACGCCGCGGCGGTGGACGCGATCGCCGAAGCGCTGCCGCACGCCGCGCGGGCGGCCGCGGCGGCCGAGAAATCCTGAACCACGCTCTGTCCCAGCCCCGAGAGGAACCCCACACGTCATGGCCGAGACCAAGACCGTCGTCCACCTGATGCGCCACGGCGAGGTCTACAACCCCGACGGCATCCTGTACGGCCGCCTGCCCGGCTTCCGGCTGTCCGAACTCGGGCAGAAGATGGCCGAGCGGGTCGCCGACCACCTCGCCGACCACGACGTGAAAGCCGTCGTGGCCTCGCCGCTGCAACGCGCGCAGGAGACCGCGGCCCCGATCGCGGCCCGCCACGACCTGGAGGTCGGCACCGACGAGCGGCTGATCGAGGCGGCGAACTTCTTCGAGGGCAAGAAGTTCTCGGTCGGCGACGGCGTGCTCAAGCGCCCCGCGGTCTGGTTCAAGCTGTGGAACCCGATGAAGCCGTCCTGGGGCGAGCCGTACAAGGCCCAGGTCGAGCGGATGCACGCGGCGCTGGCCGCCGCCGCGAAGCTGGCCCCGGGCCACGAGGTGGTGCTCGTCAGCCACCAGCTGCCGATCTGGATCAGCCGGCTGGCCGCCGAGCACCGCTCGTTCCTGCACGACCCGCGCAAGCGCGAGTGCACCCTGGCGTCGCTGACCTCCTTCGAGTTCACCGACGACCGGATCACCGCGGTGCGCTACAGCGAGCCGGCCAAGGACCTGCTGCCGGTGAAGAACACGAAGAAGTTCGTCGCCGGCGCGTGATCGCCAGGAAACGGGCCGGTGCGGGGAACCCTGCACCGGCCCGTTCGTCGCTCAGAGTCCGCCCGCGAAGGCGGAGCGCGAACTCCACCCGTTTCGGCGGACCCTGCCGCAAACCGCCGCGGCGCCCATGCGAAACTTTTCACATGCTGCGCAGGACGGAACGAACACGCAGGTCGCTCGCCGTGGCCACGGCGGTGGCCCTGGCCTTCGGTCTGGCCGCCTGCGGCGGCTCGTCCGGCCCGAAGAACAAGGACGGCGACGGCACCGCCGTGGCGTTCCCGATCGCGAAGCGCAAGGCCTTCCCGGACCTCACCGGCCCCACCCTGGACGGCTCGACACTGAGCACCAGCAGCTTCAAGGGCAAGGTGATGGTGGTCAACCTGTGGGGGTCCTGGTGCGGTCCGTGCCAGGCCGAGGCGCCGTACCTGGAACACGCCAACGAGGCCTTCAAGGACAAGGGCGTGCAGTTCGTCGGCCTCAACGTCCGCGACGACCCCGCGCAGGCCAAGGCCTTCGTCGAGGACAAGCAGATCAGCTACCCGAACCTGGTCGACGGGGACGACGACACGCTGCTGCCCAAGCTGGTCGGGGTCACGTCGCTGGCGAACGTGCCCTCGACGATCATCGTCGACCCGAACGGCAAGATCGCCTGGCGCGCGCTGCGCGGGGTGGACTACACCGAGCTGGCCGCGGCCCTCGACAACGTCCTGACTCAGAAGTGACGCCGTGAGCACTTCCGCCGCCGTGTTCGCGCAGCTGGCCTCCACCTCCACGCACCAGGTGCAGATGAAGGTGGAGTACGGCAGCTTCCTGGTGGCCGTCCCGATCGCGCTGGCGGCCGGCCTGATCTCGTTCCTGTCGCCGTGCGTGTTGCCGCTGGTGCCCGGCTACCTGTCCTACGTCACCGGACTGACCGGCGTGGACCTCGGCGACCAGACCCTGGACGAGGCGGCGCGGGCCCGGCGCGGCCGGATGGTCCTGGGCGCGCTGCTGTTCGTGCTCGGCTTCAGCATCGTCTTCGTGCTGCTGGAGACCTTCGCCGGCTGGAGCGGCGGGTTCCTGCTGGGCCACCGGCGGACCATCCAGATCGTGCTCGGCTCGCTCACCATCCTGATGGGCCTGTCCTTCGCCGGCGTGCTGCCGGGCGTGGTGAGCCGGGTGTTCAACCGCGAGGCCCGGTTCCACCGGGACCCGCGGATCGGCCTGGCCGGCGCGCCGCTGCTCGGGGTGCTGTTCGGGCTGGGCTGGACGCCGTGCATGGGACCGACGTTGTCGGCGGTCTCCTCGCTGGCCCTGGACTCCGGCAACACCGGCCGTTCGGCTCTCATCGGGGTGGCGTACTGTCTGGGGCTGGGCCTGCCGTTCGTGCTCACCGCCGTGGCCTTCCGCAAGGCGATGGGCGCGTTCGGGTACGTCAAGCGCCACTACCAGGCCGTGATGCGGATCGGCGGCGGCATGCTCGTCGTCATCGGCGTCCTGCTGGTCACCGGCCAGTGGACGGAGATGGTGGCCTGGCTGCAGGGCCAGGGCACCACGTTCGAGTCCCCGATCTAGAACCGAGACTGAAGATGGCGTCGCAGACCGACGAGATGGACATGGATGCCGGGAGCCTGTCCACGGCCCCCCGCGAGGACCACGCCGACACCACCGCCGCGGACACGGTCACCCTGCCCCGGTTGAGCTTCGCCGAGTGGCTGCGCTGGGCGTGGCGTCAGCTCACGTCGATGCGGGTGGCGCTGATCCTGCTGTTCCTGCTCTCGCTGGCGGCGATCCCCGGGTCGCTGCTGCCGCAACGCAGCGCCAACACCGACGCGACGCTGGTCACCGCCTGGCTGGCCAAGCACAAGACGCTGGGACCGCTGCTGGACCGGCTGCAGTTCTTCACCGTCTACAAGTCGGTGTGGTTCTCCTCGATCTACCTGTTGCTGTTCATCTCGCTGATCGGCTGCATCCTGCCCCGCTCCTGGCAGCACTACAAGGCGATGCGCAAGCCGCCGCCGGCCGCCCCGCGGAACCTGGCCCGGATGCCCGTGCACTACGGCTGGGGCGAGGGCGCCGGCGCCTCGATGGAATCCAAGCTCGACGCCGCCGAAGCCGCGCTGAAGAAGAAGCGGTTCCGCGTGGTGCGCGGGACCGACGCCAACGGCAGCGGGTGGGTCTCGGGGGAGAAGGGCTACCTGCGCGAGGTCGGCAACCTGGTGTTCCACCTCTCCCTGGTCGGGATCCTGGCCGGCTTCGCGATCAAGGGCTTCTACGGCTATCAGGGCAAGGTGCTGGTCACCGAGGGCGAGACCTTCCACAACATCGGGCTCAAGTACGACGACCAGGACCTCGGCGGCGGGGTCGACGTGGACAAGCTCCCGGCCTTCTCGCTCAAGCTCAACACCTTCACCGCGACCTACGAGGCGAAGACGAGCGCGAAGGACTTCGGCCAGCCGCGGGACTTCACCGCCGACGTCACCTACACCCCGGCCGGATCGACGAAGCAGAAGCAGCGTGCGGTCAAGACCAACGACCCCATCTCGATCAACGGGGTGAGCCTGTACCTGATCAGCCACGGCTACGCGCCGGAGATCACCGTCCGGGACAAGGACGGCAAGGTGCGGTACAGCGGGCCGGTCAAGTACTTCGACGTCGACTCGATGTTCAAGTCGACCGGCATGCTGCGGGTGGCCGACGGCATCAAGGACAAGGACGGCAAGCCCACGCAGCTGGGCGTCTACGGCACCTTCCTGCCGACCGCCCCGGACACGATGGACCCGGCGCTGGGGCCGGTCTCGCTGTTCCCGCAGGCGATCAACCCCAAGCTGATCCTGAACGTGTTCACCGGTGACCTGGGCCCGTCGACGTCGGTCTGGCGGTTCGACACGACCAAGGCCACGCAGCAGACGCTGGATCCGGCGAACGGCCGCACGGCGATCCAGCTGGACACGGACAAGAACAAGACGGTGCAGCTGCCGGACGGGCTGGGATCCATCACGTTCGACGGCGTCAAGCAGTACGCGCAGTTCGACATCAACCACGACCCCTCGAAGCTGCTGGTCTTCGTCTCGGCCGTGGGCATCGTGGGCGGGCTGATCCTGTCGCTGGGCATCCGGCGCCGCCGGGTGTTCGTGCGCGTGAAGCCCGCGGAGCAGGACGCGATCCGCGTCGAGGTGGCCGGGCTGGCCCGGGCCGAGGACGAGCGGCTGCGGGACGAGGTGAGGGGCGTGGGCAGAAGCTTGCGTCCGGCGAAGGTGGGAGCACAGAAGTGATCAACGAATCGCTGGCGAGGTTCTCGAACTACGCCGTCTACGGCGCGATGTTCGTGTACTTCATCGCGTTCTTCGCCTATACGGCGGAGTGGGTGTTCGGGCGGAAGTCGTCGTTCGTGGTGGCGGCGGCCGGGCAGAGCACGGCCGGGCAGACCGCCGAGGTGCCGGCGCAGGCCGAGGCGCTGGTCGCCGCGGGCGCGGCGGGCGGCGCGGGCACCGGGACGGCCGACGTCGTCCCGGACGACCTGTCCGGGCTGGACGACCTCGGCGACTTCGACGACCTGCCGGACCTGGACGATCCGAACCCGGCGATCGACGGCGGCAACCTGCGCGCCATCACCGCCGGCGGCATCGCGGTCAGCACCACGGTGCTGGGCTTCGCGCTGCACGTGCTGGGCGTCGTGTGCCGGGGCCTGGCCGCGCACCGGGTGCCGTGGGGCAACCTGTACGAGTTCACCGTCGCGGGCTCGGCCGTGGCCATGGCGATCTACGTCGGCCTGTTGTTCCGCAAGAACGCCCGCTGGCTCGGGGTCTTCGTGACCGGCACCATCGTCGCCATCCTGGGGCTGGCCGTCGAGGTGCTGTACCGGGACGCGGAGCAGCTGGTGCCGGCGCTGCACTCGCCGTGGCTGGTGGTGCACGTCGCCGCCGCGGTGCTGTGCTCCGGCGCGTTCACCGTCGCGACGCTCTCGACGATCCTGTACCTGTTCAAGTCCCGCTACGAGACCCGCGCCAAGCTCGGTGTGGCGAGCCCGACGTCGATGTGGCGGCGGGTCCCCTCGGCGATGAAGCTGGACCTGGTGGCGTACCGGATCCTGGCGTTCTCCTTCCCGATCTGGACGTTCACCGTGATCGCCGGCTCGATCTGGGCCGAGCGCGCCTGGGGCCGTTACTGGGGCTGGGACCCGACCGAGACGTGGGCGTTCATCACCTGGGTCGTCTACGCGGCCTACCTGCACGCGCGCGCGACGCGCGGCTGGAAGGGGCGCAACGCCTCGATCGTGGCGCTGGTCGGCTACGGCTGCTTCATCTTCAACTACTTCGTCGTGTCGATCTTCGTGAACGGCCTGCACTCCTACGCGAACGTGAAGGGCTAGCCCCCTCGTCGCCGACGAACACGAGCAACGGCCGCCGCGTTTTGGACGCGGCGGCCGTCGTGCTGAGTGGCTTACTTGTAGGTGATGGTGATCGTCCCGGTGAACCCGAGCGAGTGCAGCAGGCCCTCCAGCATCTGCGTGGTGTCCTTCTCCGCGATGGAGACCAGCTGGCTCTTGGCGGCGGCGCCGTCGATCTGCTTGGTCGCCTCCTCCAGCAGAGGCTGCACCGCGTTCGGGTCGCTGCTGAAGAGACGGTCGAACAGGCCCTGCTGCGCGCCGATGATGTAGCTCTTGTGCACGTCCAGCGCGGTCGGGTCGAGCACCGGCTTGGGCAGCGTGATCGTCGCCGACAGCCGGTCGGAGGAGACCTGGACCTTGTCCGCGCCCAGGTTGCCGAACTCGACGTAGGCGCCCACCGTGCCGTCGCCGAGGAAGAACGTGTCGCTGCCGGCCAGGAACGAGGGGAGGATCGAGCTGCTCTGCTTCTCCACCACGACCTGGAACTCGCCGCTGGCGGCCTCGAAGCGCTTCAGATCGGTGATCGACTTCAGCAGCACCGGGCTGCTGCGCAGCGTGGTGGTCTCGCCGAAGGGGTTGCGCCAGTGGATCAGGTTCGTGACGGCGCCGAGCAGCGTGATCGCCACCACCAGCGCCACCGCGCCCAGTCCCCAGCGGACCAGTGTCGCCCGCAGACCGCGGCGGCTGTCCGTCCGCACGACGATCTGCGTCTGCCCGTCGCGCGAACTTCCCGGCGCGGGCTTCTCCTCACCTGTCACAGTGACCCCCTAACGCAGTTATCTTATGACCTATGGCGGCAATCGGCGGACGATCAAGAAAGCGCTACGACGACGATGACCGGCGCGGACGCCGGTCCGGAGGGCCGGGGTGCCTGTGGTACGCGTTGATCTTCCTCATCGTGATGCTGATACTGTCCCTGATGTTCGGGGGCTTCCATAAAGGCCACCTCCATCCGAACGGGCTGCGGGCGCCTTCTGGGAGGATTGCCCCCATCCCGGCGGCGCTGATCTGAGAACATGAGACGGTGAGACCCAAGCCGCGCCGTCAGCCCCACCACTCCTCCCGTCCCGGTACCCCGAACCGGCGGGCGCATCCGCCGTCCCCGGCGCGGCACCCGGAACTGCCGCCGGAGTTCGAGCAGCTCTTCGACGCGCTCGACGAGGTCTACGGCGACCCGCGCACGGTGCGCACGCCGCTGGACGCCGAACTGTGGGCCTCGGCGTTCCTGGGCGGGCTGTGGACTGCGGCGTTGCAGCAGGACGACGAGCCCGAGGGCGCCGAACTCGGCCTGGTCGAGGTGCTGGAACTGGTCGGCTCGCCGCGGACCCAGGCGGTGCTGTGCGCGGTGGCCTCGGTGGCCTCGCCGGGCGTGGCCGAGCGCGCCGCCGAGGCCTCGGAGCGGCTGTACCGCAAGGGGGTGCGGCGGCCGGACTGGTACGGCGCGGCGCTGCAGCCGGTGGAGTTCCTGGAGGGCTGGTCGGTCTCCGACGTCTTCGCCGACGGCGAACTGCTGATCGCCGCGTTCAAACGGGGGAAGGACAAATACGCCTTTACCGCCACCGTGGCCAACAACGCACAGGGCAGCGTCGTGGAGGTGCTGCTCGTCGATCCGGCGGACCTGCCGGACATCCTGGGCGAGATCCGGGCCGAGTTCGCCGAGGGCCCCGAGGGCGTGTTCTCGCTGGACCAGATCGACGGCGGGGAGCTGCGGCGGCGGCTGGAGCCGGCGGTGCTGGAGACCGTCGTCGACGACGACGAGTTCGATGAGGACTTCGACGAGGACTTCGACGGCGAGTCCGACGCGGACGGGTTCGCGCCGGGACCGGACGGCGCGGGGCCGGCGGGCCGGCCGGCCGGGACCGTGGCCGCTGTGGACGGCGTCGACCCGCTGGCCGAGTTCGAGGAGGACGTCGACGACCTGGACGTCGCGGACCCGCTGGCGGAGATCGCCGGGATCGACGGCCGGGGCGGGATCGACGACGGGGACGACCTGGACCTGGTCGGCCCGGGCGGCCTGGACGAACTCGACGAGCTGGACGAGGACGACGACGAGGGCGACGACTTCGCCGCGCTGCGCGCCCTGATGCTCTCCCGGCTCTCGGTGCTCCCGGAGCCCGCCGAGCTGCCCGGCGGCGCCGACTTCGGCTACGACCTGGACGACCTGCCGACGCTGCTGGACGAGTTCACGGCCAGCGAGGGCGCGCGCGAGCTGCCGCACCCGGCGATCGTGCGGGAGTGGGGCGAGGTGTTCGCCCGGCTCGGCCTGTCGGAGTTCGCGGGCGACCCGCCGCTGTACGGGCCGGAGAAGTTCGACACCTTGATCAATGTGCTGATCCCGGCCCGGGTGAACGCCGGCGACGCCCAGCTGGAGCTGCTGGAGCCGGTCGCGCTGGCCTGGGCCCGGTGGACGACGCGGCGGGTGGGCCTGCCCGAGCCGGTGTCGGACTACCTGGTGGAGGCGGTGGAGGAGAGCTTCGAGGACTTCCCGCAGGCCTACAGCGACCCGGTGTTCGCCATGGACCGGCACATGTTCGGGTTCACGATGCAGTCGTCGGCGGACTGAGATCGGGGCCGGTTCAGCGGCATGTCCGCCTCGGCGCCGAATCCGGTGCCGGTGCGGCCTGTGATCCAGTGCGTCGTCCGGACGGCGCCGCGTCGGGCCCTGCGCGCGGACCGCGCCGGACTCAGCCCCGCATCCCTCTCAACTCTCCGGCCGGTCCTTCTTCAGCTGCTCGCCGAGCCGCCGCAGGAACTCCGGGTCGTCGTCCGGCGGCACCGCCCACTCGCCGGGCGCGCTGCCGCCGTGGGCATTCCCGCCGCGCGCGCCCCGGCCGCGCGCGCCGGTGT
>JABFXP010000016.1 GCA_013361685.1 Catenulispora sp. | reverse complement strand
GAGGCCGCGTGCACCGCCGCCGCCAGCCCGATCGGCCCGCCGCCGACCACCAGGACGTCCAGCACGGCGCCGCCGCCTCTCAGCCCGCCACCGCGCGCGCCGGGGCCAGCGCCCGGACCTCGCACCGCAGCCGCACCGTCAGCAGCACCGCGTTCAGGACGGTGAACACCGCCGCGGTGATCCACGCCGAGCCCGCCAGCGGCAGCGCGAACCCCTCGACGACGACCGCGACGTAGTTCGGGTGCCGGAGCCACCGGTACGGCCCGGCGTCCACCAGGGCCAGTCCCGGCACCACGATCACCCGGGTGTTCCACCGCGGTCCCAGGGTCCTGATGCACCACCAGCGCAGCCCCTGCGAGCCGACGGCCAGCAGCAGCATCGGCACGCCCAGCGCGGGGACGAACGACCGGTGCGCCAGCGGCGGTTCGGCCAGACAGCCGGCCAGCAGCCCGGTGTGCAGCACCACCATCGGCGGATAGTGCCCGCGCCCGGTCTCCACGCCGCCGCGCGCGAAGCTCCACGCCGCGTTCCGTTTGGTCACCGCCAGTTCCGCGAGCCGCTCCAGGCAGGTCGCGATCACCAGCGCGTAGTAGACGATCATGCCGCACGCTCCAGCAGCAGCAGTTCGATGCTGACCCCGGGCCCCAGGCCCACCATCACCAACGGGCCCGGCGGGGTGTCCGGTTCGACCAGGGTCTTGCCCAGCACGTGCAGCACCGAGGCCGACGACAGGTTGCCGACCTCGGCCAGGGATCGGCGGGCCGTGGCGACCCGGTCCTCGGTCAGGGCCAGGGAGTCCCGGACCGCGTCGATCACCTTCGGGCCGCCGGGGTGGACCACCCAGGCGGCGACGTCAGAGGTCTGCAAGCGGTGGTCGGCCAGGAACCTCCCGACCAGGCCGCCGAGTTCGCGCTCCACGATCTCGGCGAGTTCGGCGGTCAGCACGATGCGGAAGCCGTGCGAGCCCAGGTGCCAGCCCAGGGCGTCGTGGGTGCCGGGGCACAGTTCGCTGCGGGTGGCGAGGATGCGGGGCGCGGGACCGGTGCCGGTGCCGTCTCCGTCGCCGGAATCCTCCGCCGGGCACTGCGCGCCGCGCACCACGACCGCGGCCGCGCCGTCCCCGAACAATGCCGAGCCGACCAGGTCCGGCAGCGTGGGATTGGCCAACGGCACGCTCAGCGAGCACAGCTCGACGGCGAGCAGCACCGCCGTGTGCCCGGGCCACGCCTGGAGATAGTCGTGGATCCGCGACAGCCCCGCCGCCCCGGCGACGCAGCCCAGTCCGAACATCGGCACCCGCTTCACGTCCGGGCGCATCCCGAGCAGCGGCACCAACCGGGCGTCCAGCGACGGCACCGCGACGCCGGTCACCGAGGTGGTGACGAACAGATCCACGTCCTGCGGCCGGACCCCGGCCGCGCGCAGCGCGCCGCCGACCGCCTCGGCCCCCAGCCCGGTCGCGTGTTCGATGTAGAGGTCGTTGGTGGGCCCCAGGCCGTCCAGCCGTTTGTAGTCGGGCAGCTCCAGCACCGTGTGCCGGGTGCGCACCCCGGCGTTGGCGTACAGCCGTTCCAGCACCTGGCGGCGCGGGTCCGGCAGCGCGCACAGCTCGGCCGCCGCCTCGGCCAGCTCGGCCTGCCGGTGCCGATGGGGCGGGAGGGCGGAACGCACAGCCGCGATACGGGACATGCCGGCTCCCTCTTAGGGCGGCGAATGTGGTGCCGCGTCAGGTAGTCGGTACCCGAGTCGCCGGAGATGATGCGAAACGTGGTCATGACAGGGGAACACCCCCGAACACGAATACGGCCACGTCCAGGCCCGCGATCGCCAGGGCGGCGTAGAACGGCTTGCGCCCGAACTCGCCCATGCCCCACCACGCCACGGCGGCCGAGACCGCGAACCCCGCCCACAGCCACGGGGCCCCGGCCAGCGCCAGGAACCCCGACGCGCCGACCAGCAGCACCAGCGCCGCGGACCGCACCGTGCGGACGCTGAACCGCTCGGCCATGATGTTCGGCAGCCCTCTGACCCCGGCGACGCGGTCGGCCTCCAGGTCCGGCAGCGCGTTGGCCAGGTGGCCGCCCAGGCCCAGCAGGGCGGCGGCGATCAGGACCGAGGTCCGGGCTCCGGGCAGCCCGGGGGCGGTCGCGGCGGCGAACTCCGGGATCAGGCCGAAGCCGACGGCGTAGGTGAGTCCGGACAGCGGCGTGGCCTTGAGCCCGGCGTTGTAGAACCAGCCCGCGAGCATCTGCACGCCGTCGATCGTGCCGACCGCCTTGTTGATCGAGAAGGCCAGGACCAGCGACAGCGTCACCGCGATCACCGCCGCCGTCAGCACGGCCCGCCGCGAGATCCGCCCGGCGGCCACCGGCTTGTCCAGGCGGCCGGCCAGCCGGTCCCGGTCGGCGTCGAAGTAGTCGTTGGACCATCCGATGGACAGCTCGCCCAGCAGGACCGCCGGCACCGCCGCGCCCGGTCCCAGGCCGTGCGGCGCGGCCCGCACGATCAGTGCCGCGAACATCGCCGTGATCGCCAGCGACGGCAGCGGATGGCAAGTGCGGAACAGTGCTTTGAGCATCGGCATCGATTATCTCCTCGAGGAGGGTATGCATGGACCATGCGACTCGCGCTGCGCGGCGGCAACCCCCTGGAGCGTGCTGCCTTGCGCGCCAACCTGGTCCCGACCCCGGCCGCCGAGGCCTGGGGCGGGGTGGCGATGTCCGGGGTGCTGGTCGCCGCCGTGCGCACCGGGATCGTCGCGCGCCTGGCCGGCGCCCCGGCTCCGGCCGCGCAGATCGCCGCCGACCTGGGCCTGGCCCCCTCGCCCACCCGGCTGCTGCTGGACTGTCTGGTCTCCACCGGACACGTGCGGCGCGGCCGGGACGGTTCACTGCGCCTGGCCCGCCGCAACCGCCGCTGGCTCGACCCGGCCTCCGAAATCGGTGTGGCCCGCTTCGTCAACGCCTGCGGCGACTACTTCGACTGGTGGCGCGACCTGGACCGGCTGCTCGTCGCCGGGACGCCGGTGGAACACCACGACCGCCCGCCGGAGGACCCGTACTGGCGCCGCTACATCCTCGGCCAGCTGGATCTGGCGCGCCTGTCCGCCGCCGAGGTGGCCCGCCGGCTGGACCTGCCCGCCGGCGCCCGCAGCGTCCTGGACGTCGGCGGCGGCCACGGCTGGTACGCCGCCATGCTGTGCCGCGCCCACCCCGGCCTCACCGCGACCGTCCTGGACCTGCCCGGCAGCGCCCGCGTCGGGCGCGACGTGATCGAGGCCGCGGGTCTGAGCCACCTGGTCAGCTTCCTCGAGGGCGATGCCCGCCAGGCCGAGTTCCCGCCGGATCAGGACGCGGTGTTGTGTTTCAACCTCCTGCACCACCTCACCGAAGCCGAGATCCCGGCCCTGTTCGCCCGTGCCCACGCCGCCCTCAACCCCGGCGGCACCTTGGCGATCCTCGACGCCTTCGCCGAACCGGCCCGCGCCCGCACCGACGCCGCCGCCACGCACCTGGCCTTGTTCGTCCGCCTCACTTCCGGCTCCACCGTGCACCGCCCCGACCAGCTGACGGCCTGGTTGCACGCCGCCGGCTTCACCCCGCCCCGCCGCGTCCGCACCGCCCGCATCCCGGGGTTGGCCCTTTACCAGGCCGGGAAGCGTCGGTGAGCGTGTTACCGTGCGTTCAGCCGGCAGCGCGCCGGCCACGGTGAGAGGGGACAGGAACATCCGATGCTGGCAGCACAACGGCAGGCACGGATCCTCGAAGAGGTCCAGCGCACCGGCGGCGTGAGAGTCAATGACCTGACGAGGCTCCTCGGCGTCTCCGACATGACCGTCCGGCGGGACCTCGACGTCCTGGACTCCCGGGGCCTGCTCACCAAGGTCCACGGCGGCGCCACCGTCCGCCGCTCCGGCTCCACCGACGAACCCGCCTTCACGGTCAAAGCCGAGATGGAGCAGCCGGCCAAGGACGCCATCGCGCGCCAGGCCGCCGCGCTGGTCCGCCCGGCCACCGCCATCGGCATCAGCGGCGGCAGCACGACCTATTCGCTGGCCCGCCACCTGGTCGGCATCCCGGACCTGACCGTGGTCACCAACTCTCTGCGCGTCGCGGACGTGCTCCACGCCCACGAAGCCGCCCACCCGGGCAGCAACCAGACGGTGATCCTCACCGGCGGCATGCGCACGCCGTCTGAGGCGCTGGTGGGACCGATAGCCGTGCAAGCCATCCGCACCCTGCACCTGGACCAGGTGTTCCTGGGCGTCTACGGCATGGACTCCCAGGCCGGCTACACCAGCCCCAACCTGATGGAGTCCGAGACCAACCGCGCGCTGGTCGCCGCCGCGAGGAATCTGGTGGTGGTCGCCGACCACACGAAGTGGGGTGTGGTCGGCCTTTCGGCGTTCGCGGCCCTGAGCGAGGCGGCGGTGCTGGTCAGCGACGACGGGCTGTCGCAGGAGGCGCGCGAGGTGCTGGCCGACGAGGTCGGGGAGTTGGTGCTCGCGGAGCGGGCGGGGTAGGGGCTGGGCTCTGCTTCGGCTTCG
>JABFXP010000066.1 GCA_013361685.1 Catenulispora sp. | reverse complement strand
GTTCACAGGCTCTTGACTTCGCCTGAAAAGCAACCCCCTCACAAACCGCCAACCGAAGAGGCCCTGCGCAACCACGGGCCCGTGCACACCCCAACCACCAGCCAACATCCCAACCCACGCCCCCGAACACCGAACCCGCCGTCACCTTTGGCGAAGCCCGTAAAAAAGCCCTTCACCCCACCACTAACCGCAACCCGCCCCACCAACAAACACCCGCCTAAACCACGCCCCATCAACAAACACCCCACCAACCCACCCACACACAAGTCACAAGCGCCTCATTTCATGCCTGCGTTTCTACCCGCCGCTTCTCTCCAAGCAAGTCTTCCCTGCGTCGATCCGCTAGCCAGTCCTCAGCGTCCGTGAAGTGCTGCGCGCTGCGCTCTACGCTCTACGCTCTGCGGTGCGGTACGCCCAGCGGGTGGTGATGAGGTAACCGAGCACTGCGACAGTCAGTCCGAGCACAGCCACGCCCCACCAGCCGGGATGGGTGGCATGCGCGAACCCGCGCCCGATCACACCGTCGAGACCGTCGCCGGCGACCGTGCCGAACACGGCCACACCCAGCGTGAGGCCCACCTGGCGGCTGGTCGTAGCGACCGCGGACGCGACCCCGGCTTGAGCCGGGGGCATCCCGGATACGGCGGTGTGCGCGATCGGCGGGCTGACCAGCGCGAAGCCGAGGCCGAAGAGCGCGTAGGCGCCGAGTAGGAACGGCGTCGCGGTCTCCGGTGCGAGACAGGTGAGCATCAGGCCGCTGGCGAGTACCGCCAGGCCGCCGGTGCACATCGAGGGGCGGGCGCCGAAGCGTCCGGTCAGGCGCCCGGAGATCGGGGCGACGACGATCATCATCGTCGCGGTCGGCAGCATGAACAGTCCGGCGTGCAGCGCGGACAGGCCGCGCACGTCTTGGAGATAGAGGGTGTTCATGAACAAGAACCCGCCGAGCGCGGCGGACAGGCAGACTGCGATCGCGGCGGCCCCGGCGAACGGTGCGCTGGTGAAGAACCGCACGTCCAGCAGCGGCTCGACTCTGCGTCGCTCGTAGCGCACCAGCCCGATCACGCATCCGGCCGCGACCGCCAGCAGGATCACGATCCGGGTGGTCCCGAAACCGATCCGGCCACCCTCGATGATCGCGTAGATCAGCGCGGCCAACGCCACGATCACGAGAACCTGTCCCACCGGGTCCACTCGGCGGGCGCGGAGCGCGTGGGACTCGGGCACGAACCGGGCTGCCAGCACGAGCGCGGCGAGCCCGACCGGGAGGTTGACCACGAACACCGCCCGCCAGGAGATCGCCGAGACCAGGAACCCGCCGAGCACCGGCCCGAGTGCCATCGAGATACCGAACATCGAGGCGAACACCCCGATCGCCTGGGCACGCTCACGCGGTTCGGTGAAGGTGTTGCGCACGATCGACATCGTGGACGGGCCGAGCATCGCCCCGCCGATCGCCTGGGCCACGCGGAAGGCGACCAGCAGGACGAGGCTCGGGGCCAGCGCGCAGGCCAGCGACCCGGCCGTGAACACGATCAGCCCGGTCTGGAAGACGCGGCGGCGCCCAAGCCGATCGGCGGCCGAACCCGACAGCATCAGCAGGCTCGCCAGCACCAGCGTGTAGGCGTCGACGGTCCACTGCAAGCCTGCCAGCGACGAGCCGAAGGAGTGCTGGATCGAGGGCAGCGCGACGTTGACGATCGTGGCGTCCAGGCCGACGATCAACAGGCTCATCGAACAGATGCCAAGGATGAGCAGGCGTCGGCGGCGACCAGGCGCGGCCTGCTCGGCGACCCTTTCCCGGGTGTTCACGGTGTCCATGAACCGCACGGTAAATCCTAGAGTTGACTCTAAGTCAAGGTTGGTATCGTCGACGGCATGAGCGCTCTCGGCACCGAGCCAGAAGCAGAGCTGAGCATCGGCGACGTCGCCGAGCAGACCGGGTTGAGCGTGCACGCCCTGCGCTACTACGAGCGCGAGGGGCTGATGCTCACCCGGCACATCCCACGCGGGACCGGCGGCCACCGCCGCTACACCTCGATGGACGTCAAATGGCTGGTGCTGTGCAACAAGCTCCGAGCCTCGGGGATGCCACTGGCCCGGATCCGCCGCTACGCCGAACTCGTCCGCGAGGGGCCGGGCAACGAGCAAGAACGCCTCGACCTGCTCCAAGAGCACCAAGCCCGCGTCGAACAACAACTCGCGGAACTCAAAGAGTGCCACCGGATCATCACCCGCAAGGTCGGCATCTACCGACAACACCTCGCAGACGACAGCACCCAAGACCTCTGGAACATCACCGCTCAGCGGTAAGCGCCGAACAAGCGCCGACCGCCACCCTCGCCGCCCTGGTAACGGGCAACGGCACGCGCCGGGCCGGACCGGACTCATGCCCGGCCCGCCCCGGCGCGCCCTCCAGATCTCCTCGCTGGGCCACCGGCTTGCCCAGTCGCGGAGACCTCCGCTCACTCCCGCGGTGCGGGCTGCGGAGTCTTGATCTCGATCAGGTCTTCGACGGCTGTCACGCCGTCACCCCTTGATCGCTCCGGTCAGCATCCCCTTGGCGAAGTGCCGCTGCACGAACGGCGTCAGGATGATGATCGGCACCAGGGACAGCGTGACCACGCACATCTGCAGGCCCAGCTGGGAGGCGTCGGCCAGCCCGCCGATCCCGGTGGTGCCCATCCCCGGCATCTGGTTCCCCGAGTAGGTGTACTCGTAGATGACCATGGCCAGCGGCCACTTCCTGCTGTCCGGTTCGTACAGCAGCGCGTTGAAGAACGTGCCCCAGTACGCCACCGCGTAGAACATCGTCATCACCGCCAGCACCGGGCGCGAGGTCGGGATGACGATCGACCACAGCAGCCGCCACTCGTTGGCGCCGTCCAGGCGGGCGGCCTCGATCAGCTCGATCGCCGTGTTCTGGAAGAACGAGCGGATGATCAGGATGTTGAAGACGTTCACCGCCGAGGGCAGGATCATCGCCCACAGGCTCCCGTACAGCTTCAGGTCGCTGACCACGAGGAAGGTGGGGATGATGCCGCCGTTGAAGAACATCGTGACGACCAGCGTCAGCAGCAGCGGGCGCTGGGCGAACGAGCGCGGCCGGGACAGCCCGTAGGCGCACAGGACGCTGACCACCATCGAGATGGCGGTGCCGACGATCGTCACGAAGGCGCTGACGGTCAGCGCCTGGGTGACGGTGCCGCCGCTGAAGATCAGGTGGTAGTTCGACAGGCTCAGGCCGTGCGGCACCAGCACCAGGCCGCCGGCGGCGTTGATCGAGGCCTTGGTGGAGAAGCTGGTGACCACCACCGCCCAGACCGGCACGATGAACACCGCGAGCGTGACGGCGATCACCGTGCTCTTGCCGAAGCGCCCGAACACGGTCGGGTTCTCCTCCCACACCGCGCGGCCCTTGGCCCGCTTGCGGGGGGTGGTGGTGGTCGCGCGGGGCGCGTTTGTCAGAGTGCTCATTTGCGGTACAGCCCGTCCTCGCCGAAGGCGTGCGCGAGTTTGTTGGCCCCCAGGATCAGGATCAGCGACAGCACGGCTTTGAACAGCCCGGCGGCCGCTCCGTAGCTGTAGTCGGCGCCGAACGTCGTCGCCGAGCCGAACCCGCCGCCGATCCCGTAGATATAGGAGTACGTGTCCAGCACGTCGGCCGCGCCGGCACCGACCGCCTGGCGCTGGATCAGCATCTGCTCGAACCCCACGCTCAGCGCGTTGCCCAGGCGCAGCACGAGCATCAGCACCACGATGCCGCGCAGCCCGGGAAACGTGATGTGCCGCATCCGGCGCCAGCGGCCGGCGCCGTCCACCGCCGCCGACTCGTACAGCGCCGGGTCGATGGCGGCCAGCGCGGCCAGGAACACGATCAGGCCCCAGCCCGCCTCCTTCCACACCGCCTGCGCGGTGACCAGGTACTTGAACGTGTGCGGGTTCGTCATCACGTTCCAGCTGGAGATCCCGTGCCGGTTCAGGAACACGTTCAGCACCCCGGCGCCGCCCAGGAACTCCTGGAAGATCGTGATGACCAGCACGAAGGAGAAGAAGTGCGGCAGGTACACCACGGCCTGGATGAACGCCCGGGCCCGGGCGCTGATGATCGTGTTGACCAGCAGCGCCAGGGCGATCGGGATCGGGAAGTACAGGATCAGCTGCACGAAGCTGATCACCAGCGTGTTCTCGAACGCGTGCCAGAAGTCGGGATTGGACAGCAGTTCCCGGAACTCGGCCAGGCCGACGAAGTCGCTGTTGAGGATGCCCTGGTAGATGTCGTAGTGCTCGAAGGCCACGATGATGCCGGCCATCGGCAGATAGTTGAACAGCGCGAGCAGGATCAGGGCGGGCACCGTCATCAGCACCAGGGACTTGTCCCGGCGCAGGCGCAGGCGCCAGTTCATCCGCGGCGGCTTGGGCGGTGCCTGCGCCCCCTTCTCCCGCACGCCGCCGAGGCGACGCCGTTTGGAGGGCGTCGCCTCCTGCGTGGTGATCGAAGCCATGGTCGCCGGCCTCAGTTACCCGTGCCGTACTGCTTGGCGACGCCCTCGTAGAAGGTGCGCAGGGTGTTGCCTCCGGCGTTCTGCCAGGAGGTCAGCGCGGACTGGTAGTCCGCGACCTTCTTGCGGCCCATGCGCACGTCGGTGATGACGGCTTCCAGCGCCGTGGTGGCCTTGGCGGTCTCGGCCGGCTCGGTGATGTTCATGGCGTAGAACATCGGCTTGTAGGCGTGCTGGACGGCGTCGGCCTGCCAGGCCGCGTAGTCCTTGGTCATCTGTTCGGCGCCGGCGTTGAAGACCACGGCCGGGCCGTTGGCCAGCTGGTCCAGGGTGTCGGTGACGACCTTGTTGCCCTCGTCGTTGAGGATCGGGCCGGAGGCGGTCATGGTGTAGGTGGTCCCCTCCTTGCCGTACCGGGCCGTCAGGTACTCCTGGGTGCCGAACGGCGCGGCGAGGTAGTTCGCGATCCGCAGCAGCTCCTTGACCTGGTCGTCGGTCAGCTTCTTGTTCAGGTACGAGAACATGCCGGCCGCCGGGTACAGCGGCATCGAGGGCTTGCCGCCGTCGTAGGCGAAGACCTTGAAGCCCTGGCGCTCGTAGTTCGGGTTGGCCGCGGTGCCGCTCTTGGAGTCGTCCTTGTTCCAGGCGCCGTTGCCGTCGGCGGTGATGACCGTCTTGCCGGCCCAGAAGCGGTTCTTGGCCTTGCTGGAGTCGCCGGCCAGCGCGTCCGGGTGCACCCAGCCGCTGGTCGCCAGGGAGTTGGCGAAGTTCAGCATCTCCAGGAACTCCGGCACCTCGTAGCCGTTGACCAGCTTGCCGCTGCTGTCCCGCTTCCAGCCGGTGTGGCCGTTGGAGAACGGGATGTTGAAGACCTGGTACAGGAAGCTGCTGAGGTCTTCGAACGCGTACTGCCCCTTGCCCTTGTCGGTGAGCTCCGGACCGAGGGCCTTGAGCTTGTCCGCCGAGGTGACGGAGGAGGCGTCGATGCCGGCCGCCTTGAAGATGTCGGCACGGTAGAACATCAGGCCCGGGAAGTTGCCGGCGGAGGTCCACAGCGGGATGCCGTAGAGCTTGCCGTTCCACACCCCGGCCTGCCAGCCGCCGGTCGGGATCGCCGCCAGGTTCGGGTAGTCCAGGATCTTGTCCCCGGCCAGGAAGGGCGACAGGTCCTTGAAGTACTTGTCGACGCCCTCGGCGAAGTTCTGGATCGCCGAGACGTTCCACCCCGGCACGTCCAGCCAGTCCGGGATGTTGCCGGAGGCGAAGCGGGTCGCGAGCATCGTGGCGTAGTTGTTGCCGTCCGAGGGGCTGTCGGTCAGGGTCGCGCCGATCGCCTGGTTGACGGCGGTGTAGTAGCTGTTGCCCGGCGCCGGCACCGAGCCCCACAGCGGGGTCACGGCCTGGTAGCTGCCGCCGGAGCCGACCGGGCCGGTCACGGACTTCGCCGGGTTGGCGGGGAAGGTCAGGAACGCGGGGTCGCTCGCGGCGCCGTTCGCGCCCTGCACCGACGGGATGTCGGGGGTGACGGCGGTGGACGCCTTGTAGGTCGGGATGACCGACTTGATGGTGTTCGTGTCGGCCACGCCGCTGTTCTTGGTCGACGCCTTGCCCGAACCGCAGGCAGCCAGCAACGGGGTGGCGGCTATCGCACCGCCCACCGCGGCGGAGGTCCGGAAGACCTGGCGACGGGTGAAGCCATTCGAAGTTGCCATGGAACCCTCCAACGAGACGGATGTACCTGGATGTCTTTTTCGGGACGTGCGGTGCCGAAGGCCGAAGCGGTTCAGTCCTCGACGGTGATGACGAGCGTGTCGCCGGCGGCGACCACCACGGCTCCCAGCGGGTCCGGTGTCACCGAGCCGCCTTCGGCGCTGACCCGCGAGGCTCCGGCGACCTGCACCTTCCAGCCCCGCGGAGCGCCGGAGGCGGTCACCCGGATCGCCGATCCCCGCCGCGTCGTGGTGAACTCCGCCAGCGGTGAGCCGTCGACGGCCGAGACGACGGTCCCGACCTCGGCGCCGTCTTCGAGCTCGAACACCCGCAGCGTGACGTCCGCCGCGTAGTCGTAGTCCGGCCGGTCGTCGACGGCGCCGAAGGCGATGACCGAACCCGGGCGCGCCAGCACCGGGAGGCTGTCGAAGCCGTGCTGCTCGGTGACCCAGCGCGGTCCGGCGACCCGTTCCCCGGTGAGCAGGTGCGTCCACACGCCGTCCGGCACGTAGTACGACACCCGCCCCTCGGCGTCGAACACCGGCGCGACGAGCAGGTCGTCGCCGAACATGTACTGCCGCTCCAGATGGGTGCAGGCCGGGTCGCCGGGGAACTCCAGGACCATCGCCCGCATCATCGGGACGCCCGAGCCGACAGCCTGCTCGGCGGTCTTGAGCAGGTAGGGCATCAGCCGGGCCTTGAGCTTGGTGAAGCGCCGCAGCACCTCGACGGACTCCTCGTCGAACAGCCACGGGACCCGATAAGAGGAGTGCCCGTGCAGCCGGCTGTGCGAGGACAGCAGGCCGAACGCGGTCCAGCGCTTGAACACCGCCGGGTCCGGCGTGCCCTCGAAGCCGCCGATGTCGTGGCTCCAGTAGCCGAAGCCTGACATCCCCAGCGACAGCCCGCCGCGCAGGCTCTCGGCCATCGCCTCGAACGTCGACTCGCAGTCTCCGCCCCAGTGCACCGGGAACTGCTGCGAGCCGGCCGTCGCCGACCGGGCGAAGACCAGCGCCTCGCCCTCACCGCGGCGCTTGCGCAGCAGGTCGAAGACGGTCTGGTTGTAGTAGTAGGCGTAGAGGTTGTGCACCCGCTCCGGATCGGCCCCGTCGCCGTAGACGACGTCGGTCGGGATGCGCTCGCCGAAGTCGGACTTGAAGCAGTCGACGCCCATCTCCAGCAGCGCGTCCAGCTTGCCGGCGAACCACTGGCGCGCCTCGGGGTTGTGGAAGTCCACGACCGCGAGCCCCGGCTGCCACAGGTCCCACTGCCAGACGTCGCCGTTCGCCCGCTTGAGCAGGAACCCGGCGGCCTTGGCCTCGGCGAACAACGGGGAACGCTGAGCTATGTAAGGGTTGATCCACACACAGATCCGCAGGCCCCGCGCCTTCAACCGCTCCAGCATGCCGCGCGGGTCGGGGAAGGTGCGCGGATCCCACTCGAAGTCGCACCAGTTGAACTCGCGCATCCAGAACGTGTCGAAGTGGAACACCGACAGCGGCAGCTCGCGGCGCGCCATCTCGTCGACGAACGAGGCGACGGTCTCCTCGTCGTAGGGCGTGGTGAACGACGTCGACAGCCACAGGCCGTAGGACCAGGCCGGCACGCGCGGCGGCCGGCCGGTCAGCGCGGTGTACTTGCGCAGGATCTCCCGCGGCGTCGGGCCGTAGATGAGGAAGTACTCCAGCTGCTGGCCCTCGACGCTGAACTGGGTCCGGGTCACCACCTCGGACGCCACCTCGAACGAGACGCGGCCGGGATGGTTGACGAAGACGCCGTAGCCGGCATCGGTCAGGAAGAACGGGATGCTCTTGTAGGCCTGTTCGCTGGCGGTGCCGCCGTCGGCGTTCCAGCTGTCGACGACCTGGCCGTTCTTGACCAGCGGGCCGAAGCGTTCGCCGAGCCCGTACACGTGGGCGTCGACGCCCAGGTCCAGTTGCTCGCGGATGTAGTGGGTGCCGGGGGCGACGCCGGAGCCGGACGCGGTGCCGACATCGGCGCCGGCGCCGGTGTCGATGAGCGCCATGGCCTTGCTCCCGCTGCCGGTCAGCCGCCGGCCGTCGGCCAGGAAGTCCAGACTCCACCGCTCCCCCTTGGCGACGCGCGCGGTCAGCGCGCCGGAGGTGAAGGTCAACGCCTCGTCGTCCTCGGTGATCCGCGGCGCCGCCTGGCCGCCGGCCTCGGCGAGCACGAAATCCGGCTTGCGGTCCTGGCCCGCGAAGTGCGTCACCGTCACGCGGATGACATCGGCCAGCGGCGCCGCGAAGGCCACGGTGAGGGACGGCCCGCGCAGCAGGTCGCGGCGCTCGCGCACCGGGTAGCACGGCGCGTGGACGACCAGCGAGTCCGCGCTGATCTCCCCGTCCAGCACCTGCGCGGGGTAGGCCGCCTGGACGCCGGGGCGCATCATCCAGTAGCCGTCGGTGAACTTCACGCGGTGCCTTCCTGTTCGAGCCAGTCGGTCGAAGCGCTTCGATCTCCGCTCGGCCGACAAGGCCGCCCCCGTCCAGAACAAAAAGGCAGGCGGTCGTCACGATCACGGAGCACGGCGCGCCTGGCGATCCCTCAACACCGACCGCGACAGCACGCCGTGTACCGGACAATCGTCGAAGCGCTTCAATTGGCGGAAATAGTAAGCGCACACGGATGCGCGGAACAATACTTCGCGGAAACTTTCTTGCCGGGCCGGTCGTCAGGCCGCATGGCGGGGCCGGGCGCCGCGAAAGTTTCGAGGGCGGCCAGGGCGAGGTCGGGCGCGGTGTTCGCGAGATCAGCGGCCAAGCCGGGTCGTGCCAACGCGGCGGGTCCGGAACGGCACACGCCACGAGCCGACTCCCACAGACGCCTGCGCCGTCGCGGCGTTCCGGATGTCGCGCGGATGCCGCCGCGGTTCGATCGGAATCTCACTCATTCGCCTAAGCGTCACAGAGTTCTGATGTATATATCGACGCTGAGGCCCCGCCCCGATGGTTCACCGGGACGGGGCCATTCCCGTCGAGATCGGCAGCCGTCAGAACCGTCAGAACTGCACGCTGAGCTGAACGCTGAAGAAGCTCGGCGTCGGCGTGCCGATGAAGCAGCCGACCAGGCTGAGCGGTCGAGCCATGGTGAACGTCGGTGCCGCCACCCCGGCGATGGCCAGGATGTCCGACGCGGTGGTCGTCTGGCCCGGGTTCAGCACCACCACGGCGTTCGGGTCGTCGCACTCGGCGCTGGTGTGTCCGGCCTTCAACAGCTCGATCGACGTGAACGCGTGGCCGGCGGACGGATAGGTGATCGAGAGCAGCGTGCCCGTCGTGGGCCCGGCGAAGGTGCCGGCGTAGGGGATCGGCCCGCTCACCACCGGCTGTTCGGTCAGGTTCATGAACGCCGTGCTCGGCGAGGTGCCGCCGGGCGGCGGGGGCGGGGTCGACGAGGCCCGCACCAGATCGGTGACGGCCGCGCTGCGCGCGCTGTCCACCAGGACGCCGGAGTCCGTGGGCGTGAGCGAGTTGTTGCCGAACGACACCATGTGCTGGTTGGTCTGGGACTCGAACTCCACGATCCACCCGTCGTCCCCGCCGCCGGTGACGGCGGGTGTGGTGCCCGGCTGGACTTTGAGGTTGGTGTTCCTGGCCGTGAGCTTGGTGCCGCCGAACAGGCCCTGGATCCAGAGGTTGTTGGAGGTGTCGGCGAACGCGGTGATGGTCGAGGTGTCCAGCAGCGAGGAGCTGGACACCGAGCCGAAGCGGACCGAGACGTCCAGCTGGATCGGAGTCTGCGGGCTCGCGTCGGTGAGCTGCCACAGCCGGCTCCCGTTGTCGACCACGTCGATCGTCCAGTGCGAACCGTCCGAGGTGATCGTCGGGGATGAGCCCCTGGGCACCAGGAAGTTGTTGAGTATGGCGCCGTTGGTCCCGTTGGTCCACTGCAACAGCCCGGACGTGTTGACCCAGGTGGTGATGAAGCCGCCGGCGGGCAGGACGGTAGTGGCGGGACTGGTCCCGGCCAGAGCGGTGCCGAAGGAAAAGAGCTGGTTCGGGTGCGGGCCGAAGTTCGCGAGCTCGTAGACCGAGGTGCCCTGCACGAACGTCATACTGGTGAACCCGTCAGCGGACGCGACAGCGGGCGAGGTGTTCGCGTCCACCGTGACCGGCAGCCCGGTGGTGCTCGTTATCGTTCCGAACGTGTTGTTCGCGTCATAGCTCAGGACGTTGCCGTTGTCGCCGTCCGGGAAGACGGCCAGGAAGGTGCCGTCGACGGCTGAGGCGATGCTCACCCCGGACGTGCTGTTGGCCGGCAGGACATGCCCGGTGTCGACGACCGTCGTATTGGAGAGCTGGGTCCGCAGATGCCCGTTCGCGTCGACGAACGCCTTCTCCACACCCGCGAACCTGTTCCCGAAGCCGATGGTTCCATTGGCCTTCGCGGCCGGCGCCACCGCGACGGCCAGCCCGACCGCGACGGCGAACGCCGTGGCGGTGGCCACGGCGATCCGTCGAGTCGTGCCGCGCTTGGCGGCGATCGGATTGTTGTTCCTCATGGCCATCAGACGGCTCGTCGTGTCGCAAGGTTCACCGATGGTCGCCAGAGCAGAGCCGGCGCCGCCGATCCTGGTACGCCGCCGGGCCGTGCCATCAGGCATGACGAACTCGTCATCGGCTTGCGCATCTGAAACACGCCCGAGGCCGCGCACGGACAGGCGCGCCCGGACCCCGATGGCACAGGGGTCCGGGCGCGCCGTCTCGCCAAGCGCCGAAAGGCGCGCTCAGCCGCTCAGCCGCTCAGCCGTCGCTCAGCTGTGCGTCCACTTCTGGTTGCTGCCTCCGTTGCAGGTCCACAGCTCCAGCGCGGTGCCGTTGGCGGTGCCGGCGCCGGTGGCGTCCAGGCACAGGCCGGACTGGCCGCCGGTGATGGTGCCGTCGGCGTTGAGCGTCCACTTCTGGTTGGCGGCGCCGGTGCAGCTCCAGATGTCGACCTTGGTGCCGGCGCTGGTGCCCTGGTTGGCGGCGTCCAGGCAGGAGCTGCCGTAGACGCGCAGTTCGCCGGCGGGCGTGGCGGTCCACTGCTGGTTCGCGCCGCCGTTGCAGTCCCACAGCTCGACCTGGGTGCCGTTGGCCTGGTTGGCGCCGGTGACGTCGACGCAGCGGCCGGAGGCGACGCCCACGATGGTGCCGCTGCCGCCGCCGGTGCCCCCGGGCCCGGGCGTGATCGAGAGGTTGTCGAACTGCGCGGTCTCGCCCTGGCTGGTGGCGTAGCCGGCCTGGCCCGCGGCCCAGGTGCCGTTGCTGGTGCTGCCGACCTGGGTGCCGTCGATGCTCGCGGTGATGGTGCTGCCGGAGAAGCCCAGGGCCAGGGTGTGCCAGCGTCCGGTGCCCAGCGCCGCCACCGAGCCGCTCGCCAGCGTGCTGACGGTGCCGCCGGTGTTCGAGCTCAGGATCGACCAGGCGCCGGTGTCGCTGACCCGCAGGTGGTAGGCGTTCAGGCCGCCGGCCCCGGTGTAGGACTGGCTGTTGGCGCGCCCCATCAGCTCGGCATAACCGGACTTCTCCAGCAGGACGTCCGAGGTGACCGTGTAGTTGCTCCACCCCAGGTCACCGATCAGTGCGTGCGGGTCCGACAGCGAGTCCCAGGTGATCGGGGTCTGCGCGCTCATCTGCCGCACGCACTGGCCGGTGCGGCCGCCGCCGCAGCCGGTGACCTCGAAGGCGCCCTGCCAGTCCATCAGGTACTTGGCTTCGGTGCTGGTCGCGTTGCTGTCGAAATTGTCGCTGTACGGCAGGCTCAGCGCGCCCTGGCCGGGGCTGACCGCGGTGCCCTTGCCCTGACCGGTCGTGGTCGTCAGGGAGTAGACGTATCCGGGCTGCACGGTGAGGCTGAAGCTCCCGCCGGACGGGGTGATGTCGGTGGAGTGCACGAAGTAGTCCGCCGAGCTGTTGGACTTCAGGTTGGTCGCCCAGACGTGCACCGCACCCGTGGACAGTCCGCCGGTGACGTTGAAGTTCAACGTCTGGGCGCTGCCGGCGTCCACGGTCTCGATGATGCTCGAGTAGTCACTGTTGTTCGGCGACTTGAGCGTCACATAGCTGCCGTTGGCGCGGTTGCCGCCGATGAAGCCGCTCGCGGAGTCCAGGTACTGCCAGCCCGGTGCGGTGAACTGCGTCGTGTGCGCCATCACCCAGGCGTTCTTGCCGACCGAGTAGTACCCGGACCACGGCTGCGGCGCCAGCACGACACCCATCGTGGGATACGGCAGGTTCGGCGTGATCGCGGCGACGATCGGCCAGTTCATGTACGCGGTCATCTTGCCGTCGATGTAGCCGCGGTTGATGCCGCGCGCCATCGCCTGCGCGCCGGAGTTGTAGTCGTCCGAGCCGTTCTCGCTGGCCCACAGCGGTTTGCCGGACGAGGTCGCCGCCGACGGCACGGTGCAGGTGGACTGCGCCGAGCGGTAGCCGCACGGGTAGTGGGCGCCCAGGATGCCGACCGCGGAGGCGAACGTGGAGTTGGAGTCGACGTCGTTGGCCACTGTCCAGTCGGAGTCGGCGGCCACGAGCTTGACGCTGCTGTATCCGTTGCTGTTCAGCGCGCTGCGCAGCTGCTCATACCAGGAGACGTTGTAGTTGCGCTCGTTCCAGCCGCCGAGATAGTCGATGGTCAGGCCCTTGGACTTCGCGCAGCCGAGCCAGGACACCAGATAGTTCACGGTGTCGGTGGACCAGAAGTTCCCGCCGCCGATCCAGCCCGGGGCGCCCCAGGCCAGGCCGTACAGCTTGATGTTGGGGTTGCGGGCCTTGGCCTGCTGGGCGAGCCAGAACTCGTAGCCGACGTCGCAGTTCACCGCGCCGCGGGTGTGCTCGATGCTGGGCTCGGCGCCGGAGGTGGAGTTGGTGTCGCCGCCGATCTCGATCTTGAGCATCTGGGCCGCGGCGCCGGTGGCCGGTTTGAACATGTAGTCCAGGATCTGGCCGCGCTCGGGCTCGGGGTAGTCGATCAGCAGCCTGCTGTTGCCGCCGCCGCCGCTGATGGCGCCGACGCCGTCGAACGTGCGCCCCGAGGAGGTGCCGTTGACGGTGATCGAGGTGGCCGCGTGCGCCGGGGTCGCGGCGACGGCCACGACGCCCGCGGTGGCCAGGGCGATGCCCGCGAGCGCGGCGGTGCAGGTGCGTAGTCGGTGCAGGAGTCGGCTCAATCCCGACACTGTGGGGCTCCTTTGCGCGAACGGGAGCGTCCCGTGGTCGGTGTGCCCGGCCACGGGACGCTCGATGGATGTGCCTGTCGTCCCCTTGTCAGCTCGTGGTGCAGCTCAGCGTCGGGGACGGGTTAGTACCCGAGTAGGTGGCCTGGAAGCCGAAGCTGGTGTTGCCGCCCGGCGCTATCGACCCGTTGTAGCCCGCGTTCGTGACGGACACCGGCTGGCTGCTGGCCAGCACGCCGTTCCAGACGCTGCTGATCTGCTGGCCGGCGCCCCAGCTCCAGCCGACCTTCCAGCCGTTGGTGGGGGCGGTCCCGTTGTTCGTCACCGTCACGTTGGCGGTGAAGCCGTTGTTCCACTGGTTCGTCACCGCGTATGTCGCCGTGCATCCGCTTCCTCCGCCGCCGCCCGATGAGGTCGTCGCGGTCACGCCGGCGGACTGGGCGGAGACGTTGCCGGCCGCGTCGTAGGCGGCCACTTTGTACGTGTACTGCGTCGAGGCGGACAGCCCGGAGTCGGTGAACGAGGTCCCGGCGGTGGTGCCGATCTGGGTCCCGTTGCGGTAGATCCGGTATCCGCTGACCCCGACGTTGTCGCTGGAGGGCGACCACGCCAGCGAGGCCGAGGAGCTCGTCACGCCGGTGACGGCCAGGTTCGACGGCGTCGAGGGCGGGGTCGTGTCCCCGCCGCCGCCACCGGTGGTGGCCGTGACCGAGAAGCTGTTGGTGCCCAGGCCCTGGCCGCCCTGCCAGATCTCGAAGCCGGCCTCGACGTCGAGCAGGTAGTGCGAGGGGTTGATCGAGCCGCGGTTCTCCGCGTCCTGGAAGATGGCCTTCAGGTCCAGGTTGGACACGGAGGTGGCACCCGGGTTCAGCACGTAGGAGATGATCTTCCACGAGGTCTGCTGGCCGGTCCACACGTTCCAGTTCATGCCGCTGATGTTCGCGTTCCCGGTCTGCGACCCGAACGGCGCGACCCCGCCGCGGCTGTTGATCCAGATCATCACCTCGGTGCCGTCCGGCTGGCCGCTGGTGGTGGGCGTGGAGTTGAACCAGATGTCGTAGGCGACGTCGTAGGCCCCGGAGGACGGCTGCGTGGTGCTCCACGAGGAGACGGCGCTGCTCAGCTTGCTCATCTGGATCGGCAGGCCGCTGTTGCCCGTGCACAGCCCCCAGTGACAGCCCTTGAAGATCGACGGGTAGGTGGCCGGAGCGCCTCCGCTGAGGTTGAAGTTGGCCGTGGACACCGACCACGCGGTCCCACCGGTGTAGGTGAGGCACTGCTGCGCGGTGGAGTTCCACTCGTTGGCCTGGATCATGTAGTCCCCGGCCGGGATCGTCCCGGTGCCGGAGCACGTGGTCGTGGCGGCCTGCGCGGTGGGCAGGGCGATCGCGGAGGTCGCCGCCGCGAAGACGATCGCCAGGGCCGCCGCCAACGCGCGCGGGCGCAGAAACCTTGGAGCCATCCGGTTGCCTTCCCTTCCGATGCCAGCATCCGTCGATGAAGGTGCCAACACTGGTGCGGAATCTCAAGGCCCGGTCGAATCGGTTCGTTCGCGCGTACCCCGAGAACGATCGGAAATCTGCTGGTCACAGCGGCTTTCCGAGGCCGTGGTGGGAAGCGGGCCGGCGGGTGTCGACCCGAAAGTTTCACCGTTCGACGACGGCGGCGCCGTCTGTCGTGTGCGGTCCCCGCGCCGCCGGCGGCGTGGGGACCGCACGGATTCAGATCCGGGTGAAGACAAGCCCCGCCTTGTCCACCTCGTCGCCGGCCCGGCCCGCGAACCCGGCGACCTGCCATCCCGGCGGCGCGGTGTACGTCACGCAGTCCGAGGTCGTGGTCCCGCCGGCCAGACTCCGGCCGAGGTCGGTGGTGAACTTCGCCGAGAAGATCCGGGTGTGGCCGTTGTAAGAGCCTTCACACAGCGTCGCTCCGGTCACGTGCTCGGCGGCGCCGAGTGTGAGCGAGACGGCGGTGCCGCCGGTTCCGCCGTGGCTGAAGGCCGTCCCGTCGGCGAGGGTCAGGCCCAGCTGGTCGATGCGGGAGCCCGAGCGCAGGCTGATCGTCGCGGCCTTGGCACCCGCCGCGATGGACGGCAGGTCATTGTAGTAGTCGCCGTGCGGTCCGCCGAACTGCTCGCTGGTGCGGTAGGCGTCGCTGAGCGTCCAGCTGAAGTGCGCCGAGACGGGGTCGTGGTCGGACAGCATCTGCCCGGCGGAGTCGAGGAACGCCGCGTGTTCGTTGTGGTACGCCGTCGCGGTGAGGTCGACCAGCTTGCTAGAGCGGTAGAGGATCTTGTCCACCACCTCGCAGCTGTCGGTGATCGCGTTCTCGTCGCACAGCAGCGGCGGGGCGCCGGCCGCGGGCGCGACGCCGCCGAGCACGTCGCGCACCCACACGTCGGTGAGGCCGTTCGCCGCGGCGAAGCCGGCGATGGTGTCGGCCGTCCGGGTGTAGCGGGTGTTGGTGTCCCCCATCACCACCACGGCGTCCCCGGCTGAATGGCTTTGGATGTAGGCGCTGAGCTGGCTCAGGTTCGAGGCCCGCGCGGATTCGTCGCCGTCGTTCGTGCCGGCGTTGGTGTGCAGGTTGTAGAAGTCCACGTAGGCGCCGTCGGCGATGCGGACCTTCATGAAGGTGAAGCCCTTGGGCGTCAGGCAGTCGCCGGAGTCGAGCTGGCAGGCGTCCCACTTGACCCGCTCGAAGTCGTCCACGTCGTACGGCAGGTCCGACAGCGTGTTCAGGCCGCTGCCGACGCCCGCGCCGCCGCTGGTCGGGGTGCGGTAGGCGTGCGTGGTGTCGGCGGCGTAGAGCGCGGCGTGATAGTTGAAGTCCTCTTCGACGTGGACGATGTCGAAGGGGCCCAGCCGCTGGCCGATCTGCGTGGTGTCGGCGGTGCGGTCGCCCGGAGCGCTCGACAGGCCTTGCGGGAGGCCGGCGACGTTGTAGGAGAGCACGGAGAAGGTGCC
>JABFXP010000594.1 GCA_013361685.1 Catenulispora sp. | reverse complement strand
GGGGCCCACCCGCCCGGCGGCGGGGCGCCGCCGGGCGCCCGGATCGGGCCGTTCGGCCCTGCGGCCGCCAGGCCGATGTCCTCTGACCGGCCGTGGCGCGACAGCGCCAGGGTACTGACTATGGGCACCGCGACTTCGATACCGGCTGTTTCCGCCCCGCCGCGCCGCGCGGTGATCACCGCGGACGCGCTCGACGACCTGCTCGCAGCGCTGCGCGCCGCGGGCTTCCGCCCGGTCGGCCCCACCGTCGGGGCCGGCGCGATCATCCTGGACGAACTGGCCGGCGCCGCAGACCTGCCGCACGGACGGGGCTCGGAGACCGGCCCCGGACACTACCGGCTCACCGAACGCGGCGACGGCGCCGTGTTCGGGCACTCCGGCGGCCCGCAGTCCTGGAAGCAGTTCCTGCACCCGGCCCGGCGGCGGCTGTTCACCGCCGACCGGGACCTGGCCACCGGCGAGCTCACCCTGAATGAGGATGCCGAGACCGAGACCGACTCCGCCGGCCCGGTCCGCTACGCGTTCATCGGCGTGCGGCCCTGCGATCTGGCGGCCATCAGGGTCCTGAACCGCGCGCTGCGCCGGCCCGCGGAGACCGACCACGGGCCCTTCATCGTCGCCGTGGAGTGCACCGAGCCCGGGGCCACCTGCTTCTGCACGTCGGCCGGGACCGGTCCGGGCTGCGCCGACCGCGCCGGCGAGTTCGACCTGGCGCTGGTGGAGATCGCCGACCGGCACCAGGACAGGTTCCTGGTCACGGTCGGCAGCCCGCGCGGCGACGCGATCCTGGACGCCGTTCCGTACGCCCCGGTGCCCGACGGCCTGCTGGAGGCCGCACAGGCCGCGGTGGCCGCCGCCGCGGACCGCATGGGCCGCACGCTGCCGCCGACCGATCTGCGGGTGCTGCTGGCCCGCTCGGCCGAGGCCGACCGCTGGGACGACGTGGCCGCGCGCTGCCTGACCTGCGGCAACTGCACCATGGTCTGCCCCACGTGCTTCTGCACCTCGGTCGAGGACACCTCGGACCTGACCGGCGAGCACGCCGAACGCTGGGAGTCCTGGGACTCCTGCTTCGACATCGACTTCTCCTACCTGCACGGCGGCTCGGTGCGCACCTCCCCGCGCAGCCGCTACCGGCAGTGGCTCACGCACAAGTTCGGGACCTGGCACGACCAGTTCGGCACGTCCGGCTGCGTCGGCTGCGGACGCTGCATCGCCTGGTGCCCGGCCGGCATCGACGTCACCGAGGAACTGGCCGCACTGGACCAGGAGGGCCGGCGATGACCGCCTCGATGCTGCCGGTGCGCTACCGCGTGATCGGGAACCGGCGCGACACCGCCGACACCCACACCCTGACCCTGCTCCCGGTGGACTCCCCGCTCCCCCGGCCGCGTCCGGGCCAGTTCACCATGGTCTACGTCTTCGGCGTCGGCGAGATCCCGCTGTCGGTCAGCGGATACCCGGCCGACGGCGACCACACGGTGACCCACACCGTCCGCGCGGTCGGCGCCGTGTCGGCCGCGCTGTGCCGGGCCGAGCCGGGCACCGTGGTCGGGCTGCGCGGCCCGCTCGGGACCGTCTGGGACGTGCCGGGCGCGCGCCACCGGGACCTGCTGTTCGTCGCCGGCGGCATCGGGCTGGCGCCGCTGCGCCCGCCGCTGCTGGAGGCGCTGTCCGCCCGGCCGGACTACCTGTCGGTCACCGTCGTCGCCGGCGCCCGGACCCCCTCGGAGCACCTGTACCGGACCGAGGACGAGCTCTGGCAGGCCTGCGGGGCCAGGGTGCTGCGGATCGTCGACCGGGTGCCGCAGGATCCGGACACCGGCCGGCCCCAGGCGTGGTCCGGTCCGGTGGGGCTGGTCACGGACCTGCTCGGACAGGTCCGGCTGCGCCCGGACCGGACGACCGCCTACCTGTGCGGGCCCGAGGTGATGATGACGCACACCGGCGCGGCGCTGGTCGCCCTGGGCATGCGGCCCACGGACGTCCAGGTGTCGCTGGAGCGGAACATGCGCTGCGGCATCGAGATCTGCGGGCACTGCCAGCTCGGCCCGGACTTCGTGTGCGCCGACGGCCCGGTGAGCACGCTGGAGCACGCCGAACCGCTGCTCGCGGTCCGGGAACTGTGAGAGGTGGGATCGAGAAGATGTCCGGCGCCACGAACGTCGCAGACCGCACCGCCGCGCCGGCCCGCAAACGGCTGGCCGTGTTCAAGTTCGCCTCCTGCGACGGCTGCCAGCTGACGCTGCTGGACTGCGAGGACGAGTTCCTCGCCCTGACCGACGCCGTGCAGATCGTGCACTTCACCGAGGCCACGCGGACCTCCCTGCCCGGCCCCTACGACGTGGCGCTGGTCGAGGGCTCCATCACCACCCCCGAGGACGCCGAACGGATCCAGCGGGTCCGCGCCGACTCGCGGTTCCTGGTGGTGCTCGGGGCCTGCGCCACCGCCGGCGGCATCCAGGCGCTGCGGGACTTCGGCGACGTGCGCGAGTTCACCGAGGCGGTGTACGCGCGCCCGGAGTACATCAGCACCCTGGCCCGCTCCACGCCGATCGCCGCGCACGTGCCCGTGGACTTCGAGCTGCGCGGCTGCCCGATCGACCGCGGCCAGCTGCTGGAGGTCGTCACCGCCTACCTGGCCGGCCGCAAGCCCCGGATCCCGGACCGCGGCGTGTGCTTCGAGTGCAAGGCCCGCGGCACCGTCTGCGTGACCGTCGCCGACGGCACGCCGTGCCTGGGGCCGGTGACCCACGCCGGCTGCGGCGCGATCTGCCCGGCGTTCCGGCGCGGCTGCTACGGCTGCTTCGGCCCGGCCCGGGACCCCAACACCGCCGCGCAGATCCGGCTGCTGCGCTCCCAGGGCGAGAGCCCGGAGCAGATCACCCGGGTCTTCCGCACCTTCAACGCCGCCAGCGCCGCGTTCCTGGCGGCCTCGAGCGCACAGCGCCCGGACACCGAGGAGGAACTCCATGACGCACCAGCATGACCGCACGCTGCGGGTCGGGTCGCTGGCCCGGGTCGAGGGCGAGGGGGCGATGCACATCCGCCTCGACGGCGGCGGCCGGGTCGAGCAGGCGCGGCTGGAGATCTACGAGCCGCCGCGCTTCTTCGAGGCGTTCCTGCGCGGACGGGCCCACACCGAGGCGCCGGACATCACCGCCCGGGTGTGCGGGATCTGCCCGGTGGCCTACCAGATCAGCGCCTGCCTGGCGATGGAGGACGCGTGCGGGGTGAGCGTGGGCGGGCAGCTGACCGAACTGCGGCGGCTGCTGTACTGCGGCGAGTGGATCGAGAGCCACGCCCTGCACATCCACCTGCTGCACGCGCCGGACTTCCTGGGCTACGCCTCCGGGATCGAGATGGCCCGCGACCACCGCGGCGACGTCGAACGCGGCCTGGAGATCAAGAAGGTCGGCAACGCCCTGATGACCCTGGTCGGCGGGCGGGCCATCCATCCGGTGAACGTCCGGCTCGGCGGGTTCCACCGGGTGCCCACGCGCCAGGAGCTCCAGCGGTTCGTCCCGGAGCTGCGGCGCGCGCTGGAGCTGGCGCTGGAGACGGTGGTCTGGGTGGCCGGCTTCGACTTCCCGCAGGCGACGGCCCACCACCGGCTGCTCGCCGTGGACGCCGGCGACCGGTACCCGGTCGACGGCGGCTCGCGGATCATGACCGACGCCGACTACGGATTCCGGGTCGACCGCTTCGAGGACTACGTCTTCGAACGCCAGGTGCCGCACTCCACGGCGCTGTACGCCGAACTGGCCGACGGCAGCACCTACCTGACCGGCCCGCTGGCCCGCTACAACCTGCACTCGGCGAAGCTGTCGCGGCACGCCGCGACCGCGGCCCGCGCCGCCGGCCTGGGCGCCGAGTGCCGGAACCCGTTCCGCAGCATCGTCGTGCGCGCGGTGGAGACCGTCTACGCGATCGAGGAGTCGCTGCGGATCATCGAGGACTACGAGCCGCCGGAGCGGCCGTGGGTGCCGGTGCCGGCGCCGCCGCGCGCCGTCCGGGGCGTGGGCGTCACCGAGGCGCCGCGCGGGCTGCTGTACCACCGGTACGACCTGGCCGCGGACGGCACCATCGCCCAAGCGCGGATCGTGCCGCCCACAGCACAGAACCAGGCCGCGATCGAGGCCGAGCTGTGCGATCTGGTGGAGGCCCACCGCGACCTGGACGACCTGCGCCTGACCGAGCTGTGCGAGCAGGCCATCCGCAACCACGACCCCTGCATCTCCTGCTCCGCGCACTTCCTGCACCTGCATCTGGAGCGGACGTGAGGGCCGCCGCCCCGATCGTGATCGGGGTCGGCGAGCCGTTCCGGCACGACGACGGCGTGGGACCGGCGGTGATCGCCGAGCTGCGCCGCCTGGCCGAGGCCGGCGCGCTGCCGCTGGAGGCCAGGCTGGCCACCGCCTTCGGCGAGCCCACCGAACTGATCGAGCTGTGGTGCGGCGCCCGGCTGGCGATCATCGTCGACGTGGCCGCCGCCGACCCCGGCACCGGGCTGGCGGCCGGAGACGTGGTGCGGTGGGAGGCCGGCGCCGGCGCC
>JABFXP010000001.1 GCA_013361685.1 Catenulispora sp. | reverse complement strand
GGACGCTCCGGCCGCGGCACCGGGCTCGGCGCCGCTGCCGACGGTGTCCGCGCTGGACGACGTCTTCGGCGACCCGGCTTACGACGGCCCCGGCGAGCTGTTCATCGACTCGGTCTTCGGCGAGGACGCGGCGCTGCCCGGCTTCGGCCGGGCGCAGGCGCGGACCGCGAACGGCGACGCCCTGCGCCTGGTCATCGTCAGCGCCGGCCTCGGCCAGCCGTCGACGGCCCGGATCCTGGCCGACCGGCTCGCCGAGGCCACGCGGGCCCGGGTGTCCGGCCGCCCGGTGCGCGTGGAGGTCCTGGAACTGCGCGATCTGGCGCTGGACATCGCCGGCGCGATGGTCGCCGGGTTCCCGGGCGCCAAGCTGCGCGCGGCACTGGACACGGTGGAGGCCGCCGACGGCCTGATCGCCGTCAGCCCGATCTACACCGCCAGCTACAGCGGCCTGTTCAAGTCCTTCTTCGACGTGCTCGACAAGGACGCCCTCACCGGCAAGCCGACCCTGATAGCCGCGACCGGCGGCACCGCCCGGCACTCCCTGGCCCTGGACCACTCCCTGCGCCCGATGTTCGCCTACCTGCGCGCCTTCGTCGTCCCGACCGCGGTCTTCGCCGCCTCGGAGGACTGGGCGTCCGCCGGCGGCGAGGGCCTGACCGAACGCGTCGACCGCGCCGGCGCCGAACTCGCGCGCCTGTTGACCGGCGCCCCGGCCGCCGCCCGCAAGCCCCGCGACGAGTTCGAGGACGTCGTCCCCTTCGAGCAGCGGATGGCCGCGCTGCGCGCAGGGCTCTGATTCCGGGTCGCGGTGTCGGCCCGGTCGTCGGCGCCGGCCTCTTCCAGGCCGCGCCGCCGGCCGGTCGAACAGTGCTCTGACCTAGGCCTTCGCCGGCTCCGGCGCGGGGCCGCAGCCCCCTACAACCGCGCCTTCCCGTCCAGCGCCGGCCATGTGAACACCGCCGACCCCCACGCCAGCCCGGCGCCGATCGACGTCACCAGCACCCGCTGCCCGGCCTGGAGCCGGCCGGCGTCGTGCGCGTCGGCCAGGGCCAGCGGGATCGAGGCCGCGACCGTGTTGCCGACGTGCTCGATGTTCGTGACCACCCGCGCGGCCGGGATGCCGAGCTGCTCCGCCACGCCGCGGATGATGCGGATGTTGGCCTGGTGCGGGGTGAAGCGGTCCACGGCGGCCGGGTCCCAGCCGGCGCGGGCCAGCACCCGGCGGGAGGAGCCGGTCATCTCCCGGACCGCGCGCTGGAACACCGCCGGGCCGTCCATCACCAGGTAGGGGCGGCGGTTGGCGACCGGCAGGCCGAGCCGGTCGCGGGCGCCGCCGCCGGGCACCTCGACCGTCCCCACCTGGGTGCCGTCGCTGCCCAGGTCGAAGGCCCGCAGGGCGCCGGGCTCGTCGGGGGACCCGGCGCGCAGCACCAGGGCCCCGCCGCCGTCGCCGAAGATCGAGGCGGTGAGCCGGTCGGCGGGGTCGACCAGGGTGGTGAAGACGTCCGCGCCGATCACCAGGACCCGATCGGCCATGTGGCCGCGGATCAGGGCGTTGCCGGTGGCCAGGGCGTGCACGAAGCCGGCGCAGACCGCGTTGACGTCGAAGGCGGCGATGCCGGCGTGGCCCAGGCGGGCCGCCACCTCCGGGGCCGAGGCCGGGCACAGCCGGTCCGGGGTGGAGGTGGCCAGGACCACCGTGTCCAGGGCGCCGAAGCCGGCCATCTCCAGCGCCCGGCCCCCGGCCTCGGTGGCCAGGTCCACGGTGGAGACGTCGGCGGCGACGTGCCGGGCGCCGATGCCGAGCCGGCCGCGGATCCACTCGTCGGAGGTGTCCAGCCGGGCGGCCAGTTCGGCGTTGGCGACGTGGCGCGCGGGCACAGCGCCGCCCACTCCCTGGACGACTGCCGCGCGTTGGTTCACGCGCTTGATTCTCCGGGGTACTCAGAGGACTCACATAGGACTTTCGTCAGTAATTCACCCGTTAGGTGTAGCTCCGGCTTGTTTCCCCGGGTTCGGCCACTCATGGTTCTGATCATGGACTCCCCCTGGACCTTCTCCGCCTTCCTGGCGCCGGACGATCCGCGCGCCGGCACCGAGCGGCTGCGCCGCATCCGGCTGCTGCGCGGCCGCGTGCTGTTCGACGGCGGCCGCCGGCCGGCCTTCCGCGAGCCCGACGACCAGGTGCAGGACCTGGGCGCCTGGCATTTCACCGCCCGCCGCACCCGCGACGGGGTGCACGGTCCGCCGCTGGGCTATGTCCGGCTCCTGACACCGGCCACGGCGCCGCGCTTCCAGTCCCGGGAGTTCCTCGGCGACGCCGGCTACGAGCAGGTGCTGCGCGCCGAGGGACTGGCCGCGGACGCGGTGTTCGAGCACAGCCGGCTGGTGGTGGAGCACCGCGCCCGCAAGCTGGGCCTGGGCCTGCACCTGAACGCGCTGGCGGTGGCCGCCGCGCACGAACTCGGCGCGGCGGCCATGATCGGCACCTCCGGCACCGCCGACGGCCAGGACCGGTTCCACAGCCGCTTCGGGTTCCACCCGGTCGCGGGCACCCGGCGCTACGTCGAGAAGTACACCGAGGACGTCGTCATCCTGCTGCACCGCACGGCCGACGGCGCCGGGGAGCACACCGGCCTGGTCGACGGCTACCGCCTGCTGTTCCGCGAGCTGATGGCCGAAGCCGAGGCCGCCTGCGCAGACGCAGACGCAGACACAGAAGCCAAGGCCTCCCCACCCCCCACATCACCCCCCACAGCAAAGCCCGCATTCACCATCCCGCACCGCCGCGTCCCGGCCTCGTCCGCCCCGCCCCGCGGCCTGACCGCCATCGGCCCCTCCGACCCGCACCGCTGGAAGCCGGTGCTGTTCTCCCCCGCCCGGCACGACGACCGCGTCGCCCTGGCCGCCCTGCTGAACACCGACGCCGTCCGCGAGGTCGCCGACAGCATCGAGGACCAACTCGAAGAACTGATCCGGTCCCGGGACCCCGGCCGGACGCTGAGCGCCGAGGAGCTCGCCGCCGCCCGCCGCGACCAGTTGGAGGGCGCCCAGCCCTGGGACTACGGCACCTGGGCCTGGTACCCGTGGTCCGGCCGGCTGGTGCACGTGCTGCCGTGCGAGGAATACCGGCTGGTCCGCACCGACCGCAACCGCGGCAAGATCGACCGTCCCGACCAGCGCGGACTGCTGGGCAAGCGGGTCGGCGTCATCGGCCTGTCGGTGGGCAACAGCGCCGCGCTCACCCTGGCCCAGGAGGGGGTGGCCGGGGCGTTCAAACTCGCCGACTTCGACACCCTCAGCGTCTCCAACCTCAACCGGCTGCGCGCCGGGCTGCACCAGGTCGGCGTGAACAAGGCGGTGCTGGCCGCCCGGCAGATGTTCGAGATCGACCCGTACCTGGACATCGAGATCTTCCCGGCCGGGCTCACCGAGGACAACCTGCGGGAGTTCTTCCTCGGCGGCCACGGGCCGATCGACCTGCTGGTCGAGGAGTGCGACACGCCCTGGGTGAAGCTCGCCGCCCGCGAGGCCGCGCGCGACCTGGGCGTGCCGGTGGTGATGGACGCCAACGACCGCGGCCTGCTGGACGTCGAGCGGTTCGACCACGAGCCGCGCCGGCCGCTGCTGCACGGCCGGCTCGGGCCGCTCACCGCCGGCCAGTGCCGCGATCTGACCCCGGCCGAACGGATCCGGCTGGTGCTGGACATGGTCGACGCCGAGCGCGTCTCCCCGGCGCTGGCCGCCAGCTTCCCGGAGATCGGCCGCACCCTGAGCAGCTGGCCGCAGCTGGCCTCCGGGGTGGCGCTGGGCGGCGCGCTGGTGACCGAGGCCGCGCGGCGCATCCTGCTGGGCCGCGACTGCGGGTCCGGGCGGTTCTACGTCGACCTGGACGAGCTGATCGCGCCGGACCGGGATGTCACGGCCGGGACCGGGGCCGGAACCGGCACCGGTCAGGCCGGCGCGGCCAGCTTGCCCAGCGCCCCGTAGAACCAGACGTTCTCCGCGCCCTCGGCGTCCTGCGGCCGGTCCGGCCGCCAGGCCGGGAGGTTGACGATGCCCGGCTGCAGGATCTGGAAGCCCTCGAAGAACCCCGCGATCTGCTCCCGGGTCCGCGGGGTCGGGTTCTTCATCACCTCCTGGTACTGGCTCTGCACGTTCCGGACCAGGTCGCCGGTGGCGCCGTCGATGGTGGCGTGGGTCAGCCCGAGGTAGCTGCCCGGCGCCAGCATCCGGCGGTAGGCGGCGAGCACGCCGGCCGGGTCGGCGGCGTCGTCCACGAAGTGCCAGGCGGCCAGCGCGGTGACCCCGACCGGCTGGTCGAAGTCGATCAGGTTCTTCACCGTGGGGTCGCCGAGCACCCGCTCGGCGTCGGTCATGTCGGCCTGCACCGCGCCGGCGTTCGGGCAGCCGCGCAGGATGTAGTTGCTGTGGCTGACCGCCGGCGGGTCGTTGTCGATGTAGACCACCCGGGCCGCCGGGTCCACCGCGTGCGCGAGTTCGTGCACGTAGTTCTGCGTCGGGATGCCGCTGCCCAGGTCCAGGAACTGGCGCACCCCGTCGGCCAGCATCACCCGCATCGCCCGGGCCAGCCACAGCCGGTTCTGCTGCAGGATCATGCGGCCGTTGGGCTCGATGGCCAGCAGCCGCCGGCCGAAGTCCCGGTCGGGGGCGAAGTTGTGCTTGCCGCCGAGCAGGAAGTCGTAGAGCCGCGCCACGCTGAAGACGTCGGTGTCGATGTTCGACGGCAGATCGTCGAACAGGGCGTCGGCGTCCCGGACGGCCTGCTCGCGGCCCTGGTCGGCGGACGCTGGGGTGGGGTCGGTCATCGTGTCGTGCTCCTCGGGGAAGTGAAGGTGTGCACTGGTCTGGCAGCGCCCCTGTCGACGCGGGATGGCAGGGCCCGATCAGACCTCCTGTTCCGGATCGGGGGCGCGCTCTCCGAGATCGGCCGCACCGCGCTGCCGGCGGTAGCGGGCCATGCGGTCGTCCAGGGCCTGCACCACGGCGTCGCCCTGATACGGGACGAGCTGTTCGCGGGCCCGGGCCATCTCGGTGCCCAGCCGGGCCGAGCCGGCCAGGGTGGCCATCCGCGCCGCCTCGGCCAGCGCCTGGCAGGCGGCCGGCACGTCGCCGAACTGGACCTGCGCCTGCGCCCGGCGGGCCAGGGTCATCGCGTTGTTGTGCAGGTAGGCCGGGTTGAAGCGCTGCTGGGCCAGCACCCCGGCGTCGGCGGCCTCGACCGGGTGCCCGAGCAGCAGGTGGCATTCGCTCTCCCGGGCCCAGTAGAACGACGGGCCGTAGAAGCCCCAGCGCTCGGCGGCCGGCTCGCCCCAGTCGATGCGCTGCATCTGCTTGCGCTCCCGCTCCAGCGCGGCCAGGCTGCGCGCGCCCTGGCCGGCCGAGGCGTAGACCCGGGCGGTCATGTCGGCGGTGTAGGCCCGGGCGTGCCGGCTCGTCCCGCGCCGCGCGGCCTCCTCGGCGGCCTGGGCGTGGTCGATGGCGGCCTGGTGGTCGCCGACGGACATGCTCAGGTGGGCCTGGGCGGCCAGGATGTTCGCGGCCAGTTCGTAGTCGTCGGCCTGGTAGGCGGCCTTGCGGGCGTCCTCGTAGTAGAAGTACGCCAGCTTGTCCTGCCCCATGTTGAACATCATCCAGCCGAGCAGGTGCGCCAGATCGCCGTACACGACCCAGGCCCGGCCGGTGAGATGCGCGGGGGCGTCCTTCACCACGGATTCCATCATGGACCGCATCGCCAGGCCTGTCTGCACTGTCGCGGACGGTCCCAGGGCGGCGTTCTGCTGGCGAAGTCCGCCGACGATCAGTCCGGTGTTGGCCACCATGCCCTCGTCCACCCGGCCGGCCTGGTGCGCGAGTGCTTTGTCCGCGGACAGCGGCGCGGCCGCGGCCACCGCGAACAGACTGGACAGGTTCAGCAGCGCCGAGCGCCGGGACACGCTGTTGCCGCCGTCCGGCAGTGTCATCAGAGTACTGATCTCAGGAACCGACGACATGGTGCAGCGCAGCAGTTCGTCCGCGTCGTCGCCGGCCGGGACCCCGGGGGCGCTGGGGCCCCCGGGGACCCCGACCGGATGCGGACCGGGGGTGGCCGATCGTGGCGGGGCCGCAGCCGTAAGTGCGTACGGCTGCGGGGTCGGGCGGGGCGGTGCCACGATGGAACCGCCACCGGGTGCCGGTTCGCGCACCTGACTGAACGCCGGGCGCCGCCGGGCGCCGTAGTCGTGCAGGTCGGACAACAGGTCCGCGACGCTGCACTCATACAGCTGAGCCATGCGGTCCAGAACCTCCAGCGACGGCGCGTAACCGGTGGAGCTGGGCCAGGCCTCCCAGTAGGAGAAGTTCTTGAAGGTCTTCGGGTCCTGCGGCCAGCGCCGGTTCCAGCGTTCGGCCGCCTCCGGCTGGGTCCAGCCGCGCGCCTGGCGCAGCGCGACCCGGGCGTTGACGTGGAAGCGCCGCTGGAACTCCCGGCCGATCTCGGCCCAGGACTGGTCGGCGGCCCGCAACTGGTCGGCGAGCTGGGCCTGGATCTGTTTCAGACTCCTGGGTTTCCTGGTCATCTGTTGGCAATCCCTGCCTCGGCGGCCGGCCCCCGCACCGCCCGGAACCGTCACACTCCCCGTGCTCTTCGACTGTGCCGCGCGACGGTGGCAGGCTCGGCATCGGATCCGGTTCCTCCCCGACCCGCCGGGAGAAATCGTTCCATCCCGCATTGTCGCACCGTGCGGCGTGATGATGTGTCTCAGTCAGCGAAATCGGCAGCGGACTTCAGGAGGACTCGCCGTGCTTACGACGCAGGGGTCGGAGAACTGGGCCGTCGAGTTCATCCAGGCCGACGGGGAGAAGCGCGCGGTCCGCGACGGCTTCCCGAACCGGGAGGACGCCGAGCACTTCGGGCAGTGCACCTGGGCCGGCCCCGGCGGACGCGGCATCGAGCAGGTGCGGGTGCGCCAGCTCCCGCGCGGCCCGTGGCAGCCGGTGGCCCCGGCTTCCGTCTGCGGAGGGATCCGCTTGTAGCGGCGGGCGTTCCAGCCCGCGCACACCGTCCCGGCTCCGCCGGGACGACCAGACCAACCTGGGGGGTCCACGGGGCGTCAGGCCCGTCCGGACCGTCGCCCGCCACACCGGGCGCACGGCCCGGACGGGCCTGAGGACGTGCCATGGCACCCGAGACACCCCAGACACCCGGCGCCTCGTCGCGGCGCGGAGCTGCGACGCCGATGATCGCTTCGGGTTATCCTCCGGCTATGGCACCGACCGCACCCGCCTGGCTGCCCAGGGACGTCCCGGACTTCACCGGCCGGACCGACGAGGCGGCCGCGGTGTCCACGGCGCTGACCCGCCCGGCCGGCCTGGCCCCGCCGATCGTGCTGCTGGCCGGGATGGCCGGGATCGGCAAGTCGGCCCTGGCGGTCCACGTCGCGCATCACGTCGCCGGGCACTATCCGGACGGCCGGCTGTACGTGGACCTGCGCGGCGCCGGCGGCGACCCGGGCAGCCCGGCGGCGGTGCTGGGCGCGTTCCTGAGCGCCCTGGGCGTGGACCCGGCCCGGATCCCCGCCGAGGAGCAGGAGCGGGCGGCGCTGTTCCGGTCCTCGATCGCCGATCTTCGAGTCCTGATCCTGCTGGACGACGCGGTGGACGCCGAGCAGGTGCGGCCGCTGCTGCCCGGCACCGGCGGCTGCGCGGTGCTGATCACCAGCCGGAACCGGGCCTTCGGGCTGCCGGGCGCGGACGTCCGGCTGCTGGAGTGCCTGACCGCGCCGGAGGCCGAGCAGCTGCTCACCGGCCTGATCGGCGCCGAGCGGGCGCTGGCCGAGCCGCGGGCGCTGGCCGAACTGGCCCGCGAGTGCGGACGGCTGCCGCTGGCGCTGCGCATCGCCGGCTCCCGGCTGGTGGCGCGGCCGGCGTGGACGGTGGCCACGATGGTGGACCGGCTGGCCGACGAGCGCCGCTCGCTGCGGATGCTGAAGGCCGGCGGCGAGTCGGTCGAGGCGGCGTTCGCGGTGAGCTACCGCCAGCTGGACCAGGCCCAGCGCCGGGCGTTCCGGCTGTGCGCGGTGCCGCACGTGCCGGACTTCGGGGCGCCACTGGCGGCGGCGGTGCTGCGCTGCCCGGAGATCGAGGCCGAAGACCTGCTCGAAGGCCTGGTCGACCTCGGCCTGCTCGGGACGTCACGGCCGGGACGGTACGTCTACCACGACCTGATGCGGCATTATGCGCGCGGTATCGAGGACTCTGACACCGCGGCGACCGTCGCCCGGACTGTCACGGCTGCCGTCGACTACCTGCGCGGCGCAGCGGTGGCGGCGTACGAGCGGCTGCTGCCGGGCGACATGCTGGCCGGGAAGTTCACGGCCTGCTCCGCGTTCGACCGGGAGTTCCCGGACCCGGCCGAGGCGCTGGGCTGGCTGACGCGCGAATACGAGGGCATCGCCGGCCTCCTGTGCCAGGCTGCTGATTTCCCCGACGCGCTGGCGTCCGCGGCGGAGCTGGCGGTCGCCCTGGCGGCGTACCTGGCGCCGTCGGTCCGCTGGGTCGAGATCGAGCCGACGTTCCGGGCGCTGCTGGCCGCGGCGGACGCGGCCGACGACCAGGCGGCCCGGGCCTGGCTGTGCTACGCGCTGACCCAGACGCTGAACTTCACCCAGCGCTATGACGAGGCCGAACACTACGGAGCCCTCGGCGAAGGCGCGTGCGCGGCGGCGGGCGCGCAGTGCGCCGGGCTGCTCAGCTGCCTGCTGCTCCAGGCCGCCGACTCCGCGATCTCGGTCGGCGCCCACGACCGCGCCCTGACCGCCGCCGCCCGGGTCGCCGAACTGGCCGCCGCCACCGACGACCGCACGATGGCCGCCTGGAGCCGGCTCCCCCTGGCCGAGGCGCACCGCGGCCTGGAGCAGTGGACCGAGGCCGAAGCCGAACTGCGCGCGGCGATCAGCGGCATGGCGGCGCTGCACGAGCGGCGCGGCCTGGCGACGGCCCGCTCCAGCCTCGGGGATCTCCTCTACGCGCAGGGCCGCTTCGCCGAAGCAGAACTCGAACAACAGGAATGCCTCATCGAGACGACGGGCGACCCCGCCCTGGCCGACGGCGAACCGGTCTTCCGCTACCGGCTGGCCCAGGCCCAGCTGGCGGCCGGCGCCGCCGCCCGGGCCCGGGAGTCGGCGCTGCTGGCGGTGGCCGCGGCCGAAGCCGTCGGCGAGGACCTGGCCCGCAGCCGGGCGTACGAGGTCCTGTCCGACGCGCTGCGGGTCCTCGGCGACACCCGCGGTGCGAATCAGGCCGCTGCGGCTGCCACGCGGCCGGTCGGCACGCCTGCGGTCGGCGGGCGCTAGGTGTACTGACCACAGAGTTCAGTGACGGGGTACACGGCTGAGTGATCTTGAAATGGGCGAGGGCCTTCTGGCTTGTGTGGATTGCGACATCTACACCGGCGATCAGAAAGGCCCTCATGCCCTGCCGTAATGCACCGCTGTCCGAGACCGGCCGTCTGACCGGCATCGGACGCAGCGCCGAGGACGGTGCGATGATATTCCGATGCCCGAGCCTGTGATCCGCCGCCGAGACGACAACGACTTGCCAGCCTGCGTACAGGCCCTGGCCGCGGTTCACGCGGCCGACCGGTATCCCGCGAACTGGCCGACCGACCCCCGGCGCTGGCTGACCCCGGACGGATCGCTCGGGGCGTGGGTCGCGACCGATGGGGCGGCCGTCCTCGGGCATGTGTCCCTCGCCCGGCCCGGCCCGGCCCTGGCCGATGTCGTCGGGGTGCCGGCTGCCGAGCTCGCCGAGGTGGCCAGGCTGTTCGTCGGCGTCTCGGCCCGCCGCGGCGGCCTGGCCCGCGACCTGCTGGCCCACGCGGCGCAGATGGCGATCGGCGACCGTCTCCAGCCGGTGCTCGAAGTGGAATCCGGCGCCATCGGCGCGATCGCCCTGTACGAGCGCACCGGCTGGCGCTTTGTCGGCTCCAGCGTTGCGGACTGGCGCACGGCCGATGGACAGCCCGCCGTGGTGCGCATTTACATCGGCCCAAGTTCGTAGGCTGTCGCTTCGAAGTCTTGGCGGCGCCCGGGGCATCGATCAGACCGCTGCCACCGCTGCTCGGCCAACCCACACCAGGCCGTCCGCCCCGCCATCCCCGTTCGGCGGAATCGGCGGATGCCGCGTCCCCGCCCAGGAAACCCCCTCGGTACCGAGTACCGACTCCCCTCCGAGGAAGGACCCTGCGTGCGCGCTCCCTCCCGTCCGGCCGCCCTGCTCGCCTCCGCACTGCTGTGCCTGACCGCGCCCCTCGCCGTAGCCGCCCCGGCCTCCGCCGACCCCACCCCGGCGCCCGGCACCTGCGGCGGCACCCTCGCCGACTACGTCGGCACCGCCGGCCCGGACACCGCCTTCACCGGTTTCCTCGACGACAACGGCGCCCGGACCCCGCTCACCGTCACCCCCGAGGACACGGCCGGGACACTGCGCGCCGAGATCCAGCCCGCTGACGCCGACCCGGGCACGGTCGTCGGCGTCGAGTCGGCCGCCGTCATCGCAAAGGCCTGGGACGGCTCCGCCATGATCGCCTTCGCCACGCCGCGCGGCCGGGCCGAGAGCGACTCGCTGGCGTGCACCACGCCCGCCCCGGGGAGCCACACCCGCGTGAACGAGATCTCCGGCACCGTCCTGGCGGGCGGCGACCGGCTGGAGGCGTTCACGCTGACGCGCCCATAGGTGAGAACTCGCAACCGCACAACTTCACATCAGCATCTGTTGCTTGTTGTCCTTGTCCTGGACGCTCCGGGTTCGCGAAGATGCCGAACACTGTGTGCCGATTCCAGAACCCTGACGAGGAGAACTCGTGTCAAGAACTCGTGCAGTGACCGCCGCCGCGATCACGGCCGGCACCGTCGCGGCCTTGCTCGCGCTGCCGTCCGCGCAGGCGACGGTTTCCTCCGACGTCGTCGTGAACGAGGTGTACGGCGGCGGGGGCAACTCCGGCGCCACGCTGAAGAACGACTTCATCGAACTGCGGAACAACGGCAGCGCGGCGGTGTCGCTGGCCTCGTGGTCGGTGCAGTACATGACGGCCACGCCGGGGGCCACGACCACGTGGCAGGTCACCAACCTCTCGGGCAGCATCGCGCCCGGGGCGACCTATCTCATCGCCGAGGCCGCGGGCGCCGGCGGGACCGCCGACCTGCCGACGCCGGACGCGACCGGCGCCATCAACATCAGCGGCACCCAGGGCACCGTCGCGCTGGTCACCTCGCAGACCGCGCTGACCTGCAAGACCGCCGCCGACTGCGCGGCCGACCCGAGTATCAAGGACCTGGTCGGCTTCGGCGCGGCGGTCATCCACGAGGGCACGGCCGACGCCCCCGCGGCGTCCAACACCACCTCGGTCGCGCGCAACGCCTCGGGCACCGACACCGACCAGAACGGCGCCGACTTCACCGCCGGCAGCCCGACGCCGACCCCCGGCGGCTCCGGCACCGGCGGCACCCCCGGGCCCGGTCCGCTGCGCATCCACGACATCCAGGGCGCCGGCTGGGTGTCCCCGGTGAACGGCCAGGCCGTGACCAACGTGCCGGGCATCGTGACGGCGCTGCGCACCAGCGGCTCCAAGGGCTTCTGGATCCAGGACCCGGACCCGGACGCGAACCCGGCGACCAGCGAGGGCCTGTTCGTGTTCACCGGCTCGGCCCCGACGGTCGCGGTCGGCGACTCGGTGCTGGTGTCCGGCAAGGCGCAGGCGTACTACCCGCTGGCCAGCGGCGAGACGGTCGCGACCACCTCGAACCTGTCGGTGACCGAGATCGGCACGGCGACGGTCACCAAGGTCAGCAGCGGCAACGCGTTGCCGGCCCCGATCGTGCTGTCCGCGGCGAACGTCCCGGCGGTCTACGCGCCAGATCTGGGCGGCGCCGACATCGAGGGCACGCCGGTCACGCCGTCCCGCTCGGTGCTGGACTTCTACCGCTCGATCCAGGGCATGCGGGTCGAGGCGGACGACGCGCGCGTGGTCGGTCCGTCGGACAAGTACGGCGAGCAGTACGTGACCGTGAAGCCGGACGAGGCCGCCACCTATCGCGGCGGCGCGGAGCTGCTGGGCGAGAACCAGACCCCGTCCGGGCGGCTCGAGGTGGTCCCGGCCGACGGCTCCAACCCGCATGTGAACGTCGGCGACGTGCTCACCGGCGCGACCGTCGGGCCGCTGGACTACTCGCAGTACGGCGGTTTCCTGATCGCCGCCTCGACGCTGGGCGCGGTGCAGGCCAACCACCTGGCGCCGGTCGTCGCCGACCCGGATCCGGCCAAGGAGCTGTCGGTGGCCACGTACAACGTGGAGAACCTGGCGCCGTCGGACCCGGACGCCAAGTTCCAGCGCCTCGGCGCCGGGATCGTCACCAACCTGGCCGCGCCGGACGTCGTCTCGGTCGAGGAGGTGCAGGACGACAGCGGCGCCACCGACGACGGCACCGTGGCCGCCGACCAGACGCTGACCAAGCTCACCGCCGCCATCGCCGCGGCCGGCGGCCCGCAGTACGCCTGGCGCGAGATCGACCCGGCCAACGACAAGGACGGCGGGCAGCCCGGCGGGAACATCCGCACCGTCTTCCTCTACAACCCGGCGCGGGTGAGCTTCGTCGACGCCGGACCGGCCGACGTGAACCGCACCACCACCGGCACTCAGGTGGTCACCGCGCACGGCGACCCGGCGCTGACCCTGTCCCCGGGCCGCATCGACCCGGGCAACCCGGTCTGGAACTCCAGCCGCAAGCCCTTGGTCGGCGAATTCTCCTTCCGCGACCACGACGTCTTCGTGATCGCGAACCACTTCGACGCCAAGCTCGGCGACCAGAGCCAGGACGGCCGGTTCCAGTACCCGGCCCAGTCCTCGGCCCTCCAGCGTTCCGGGCAGGCGCAGGTCGAGCACGACTTCGTGCAGAAGCTGCTGGACGCCGACAAGAAGGCGGACGTGGTGGTGCTGGGCGACCTGAACGACTACCAGTTCAGCCCGGCGCTGAACTCGCTGCGGACCGGCACCTCGGACGGCACCGGCCCGTCGATCCTGACCGACCTGATCAGCACCCTGCCGGTCGACCAGCAGTACACGTACGTCTACGACGGCGTCTCGCAGGTGCTGGACCACATCCTGGTCACCAAGGGCATCAAGGACCTGAGCTACCAGGTGGTGCACGTCAACGCGGAGTACTCCGACCAGGCCAGCGACCACGACCCGCAGGTGGTGCGGTTCAAGGTCTGAGGCCGGCGCGCGGGCCGTGCGGTGCTCCGAGCACCGCACGGCCGCGCCGTGCCGTCAGCCCCGGTGCCCGTCGTCCGCCGCGACCTCGAAGCTCAGCCGGACCCTCGGCGCCGCCGCCTCCGGCAGGCTCTGCTCGGTCCGGACCACCGGCCCGCTGGCGACCGCGTCGATCAGCCGGGGCCAGAACCGCGCCGCCGGAACGTTCGCGACCAGGTACGACAGCGTCCACGGCCCCGGGTGCCGGCGCAGCACCAGGCGCACCGCCCGCGCCGCCACCCCGTGCCCGCGATGCCCCCGCACGACGAAGAACTCGCTGAGGTTCCAGGCCCCGTCGTCGCCCTCGACATCGCAGCGCGTGAGCGCGAACCCGGCCGGGCGGCCGCCCACCGAGATCAGGTAGGCCTCCCGCCCCAGCGCTGTGAAATAGCTGTCCAGCCAGGGGAAATCGAACAGCCCGTGCGCCGATGGCTCCGTCGAGTCGAACTCGGAGGAGTCGTGCAGATACAGCTGCATGAGGTTGGCGACGACAGGCTTGTCGTTGGGCCCCACGGCGAGAAGGTCGACATCCACGCCCCCATGATGTCAGCGCCCGATTACGCTCCTGACCGCGGATGTCAGTCCTGCCTGGCCGCCTCTTCCTCGACGGGGTCGGAATCCTCGGCGGCATCCGGCCCCTCGGGCGCGGCCTGCGCCGGCCCCGCGCTCGTTCCCGCTCCGGCTCCCGCCGCGGCGGCACCACCGCGCCGCCGCACCATCAGGACCGCGCCCACCAGCAGCACGACAGCGACCACAGCCAGCGCCCCCGGCGCGATCTCGCCCTCCCACAGCATCCGCGACTCGTCGTCCTTCGACTGCTTCACCGCCTCCGCCACACCCTGCGGCGAGTACTTGGTGTGCACGTCCAGCACCGCCGTCAGCGGCACCGCTCCCAGCGGCGACTTCAGCTGCGCGGTCACCGTCTGCTGGGTGTCCGCGTCGATGGTCGTGCCGGAGAACTTGTCGACCCACATAGTGCCCTTGGTCGTGGAGGAGTAGAGCAGCGGCACGTCAGCGCCGTTCTTGGGCAGCAACAGCGCCAAAGACGAGGCCTGGTCCGGGGCGATGGAGGCGGCCAGCTGCTTCAGCACGTCCTGGCCGATCGACTGCGGCAGCTTGGACTGGATGCCCTTGTCTGCGAGGGCGCCGGTGATGTCGACCGTGTAGACGTAGGAGGTGCGCCCCTCGTGCTGCTCGGTGCGGACGTACTTCGCGGTCGCCTGCTTGCCCGTGCCGCCGTCCCACCACGGGTAGTCCTTGGCATCCGGAGCGAACGGGAAGCCCACCGACAGCCCTTTGTGGTCCACCGCGTCCGCCCCGGCGGGACCGGCGGTCGGCATCAGCGTCTTGCGATCGACGGACCAGTTCACACTGGAGTTTCCCAGCGCCGCCGCGGCCGGACCCGAGGTCGTGGTGGCGTCGGTGATCACCGCCGAGCCGCCGTGCATCGAGGCGGTCTTGAAGTCCTCGACGGCGGTGAACGGCACGTCCTTCTGGAAGACGTGGCTGACGTCGCCGCCGGCGAGCGCCTGCGGATCCAGGAAGCTCGCGGTGCCGGCGTAGTGGTTCACCGTGTGGGTGTCGGACTGCACCTGTTCGGCGTCCGGAACCACGACGAATCGGATGTAGGCGGCTGCGGCCGCGCAGACGACGGCACCTGCCGTAAGGGCGACTGCTGCCTTGCGCATCATGCTCCACCAGTGCTGTCGGTTGACGTCATGCGCAGACTCAAGCGCCATGACCAGCAGGTGTCAACGGTCATCGCGGTGTCATACGCGGTGGTGGATGGGCGAAGACCGTACAAACCACGGATAAACAGCGTCAGGACTCCGGGCGAACGAGACGCGGGACGCTGACTCGGAGCGCGTCGATCGCCTCATCCGCGGTCATGCGCCCGGCCCGCACCTCCTCCCCGGCGGCGTGGCCGAGCGCGAGCACGGCGGCCAGCACCCAGTCGGTCGCCAGAGCGGGGTCGATGTCGCCTTCGCGACGGCCCCGCTCGACCACCTTCCGCAACCGTTCCAGGACCGGGGCGTGCCGGTCCCGGTCCTGGTCTGGCGACACCGGGGCGGTCGACAGGTGCAGCAGGAAAGGATGGCTGTCCATGCTGGACCAGCCCACCTCGAGGAGGCGGACCAGCGCCTGGTCGGCCGGGCCGGTGTCCAGGGCCGCCGCGTCCAGGGCGGTCACCACCTGCGCGGTGGCGCGGTCGATCAGGGCATTGATGAGGGCGTCACGCGAGGGGAAGTGCGCGTACACCGTCTGCCTGCTGATGCCGGCGGCCTTGGCGACGTCGGCGAGGCCGGCTTCGGGACGGTCGCCGAGCACCCGCGCGGCGGCGTCGAGGATCGCCTCGGCGTTGTGGCGGGCGTCGGCCCGGCGGCGCGGGGCCGGCGACGGGTACGGCGGCGATAACTCTGACACGGTTGTCAAGAATACCGGATCGACCTAAGGTTGACAGCGTTGTCAAGTTTGCTCGCTCCGAAGGGACCGCCATGCCCCCGCCGACCGCCGCCACCGAACCGGCCGAACCGGCCATCCCGAGCGCCCCGACGGCATCGACCGCCCTGCCCGGTCCATCCGCCGTCCCGCCGACGCGACCGCCGGATCCCGAGCTCGCGGTACACGCCACCGGCCTGACCAAACGGTTCGGCGCCACCACCGCCGTGGACGGCCTGGACCTGGCCGTCCCGGCCGGCAGCGTCTACGGCTTCCTCGGCCCCAACGGGGCGGGGAAGACCACGACGGTGCGGATGCTCGCCACCTTGCTGCGCCCGGACGCCGGCCGGGCCCTGGTGCTCGGCCACGACGTCACCGACCAGGCCGGAGCCGTCCGCCGCCGCATCGCCCTGACCGGCCAGTTCGCCGCCCTCGACGACGACCTGACCGGCCGGGAGAACCTGACTCTGGGCGCGCGGCTGCTGGGCCTGCGGCCGGCGCCGGCCCGCGCCCGCGCCGCCGACCTGCTGGCCGCGTTCGAGCTCGAGGCGGCGGCCGACCGCCAGGAGAAGACCTACACCGGCGGGATGCGCCGCCGCCTGGACATCGCCGCCAGCCGCATCGCCC
>JABFXP010000019.1 GCA_013361685.1 Catenulispora sp. | reverse complement strand
GTCCAGCTGGTCGGCGCGGCCGGCCAGGGCCCTCGCGCGCTCCTCGCCGGTGCGCACCGCCAGGCGGGCCTCCATCTCGGCGGTCCGGGCGGCGGTGGCCGCCTGCGCGAAGGCGTCCCGCTGATCGGTGGACAGCGCGTCGCCGAGCTCCGCGGCGGCTTCGGCGGCCTCCTGCGCCTCCAACAGCTGGCCCTCGAGCTCCTCCAGCTGCGCGAGGTCGCGCTCGCGCGCCTCCTCGGCCTTCTCGCTCGCCGCGACCAGCCGCTCGACCTCGCCGAGCGCGCCCCGGGCCTGGCCGCCGAGCCGGCCGAGCTGCTGGGCGACGCCGGCCTTCTGGCTGTCGGCCTCGCGGCGCTGCGCCATCAGCGCGTCGACGCGGGCCTTGGCGGCCTGCCGCCCGGTGGTGGCGAACTCCAGCTCGGTGCGCAGCCGCTCGGCCCGCGCGCCGGCCTCGTACAGCTTCTCGGCGGCCTCGTCGACCGCGGCCTGGACCTCCAGCAGCGTCGGCGCCGACGAGGACCCGCCGCGCGCCCAGGCGCAGCCCAGCACGTCGCCGTCCCGGGTCACGGCCCGCACGCTCGGGAGCCGCCCGATCAGCGCGGCGGCCTCGGACAGGTCCTCCACCACGGCCATGCGGTTCAGCAGCCGGGTGAAGGCCGGGCGCAGCTCCTCCTGGACCTGGATCAGGTCCAGGACGTAGCGGGCGCCGCCGGGCAGTTCGGGCCAGTCGCCGTCGTCGGCGGCACCGTAGGCGACGTCGCCGCCGACGATCACCGTGGCCTGCCCGGCGTCCTCGGACTTCAGCAGCCGGATGGCGTTCACCGCGCTGTCCACGCTCGTCACCGCGACGGCGTCGGCGGCGGTGCCCAGGGCCGCGGCCACCGCGGCCTCGGCGCCGGACTCGACGGTCAGTATCGCCGCGACGCTACCGAGCAGACCGGAGAGCCGGTCGGTGGCGGCCAGCAGCGCGCCGGCCCCGTCCTTGCGGTTCAGACCGAGTTCCAGGGCTTCTTTACGGGCCGAGTAGCCCGCGTGCTCCTTCTGCGCCTCCCGCTCGCTGGCCCGCAGCTCGGTCAGCTTCTCCTCGGCCTCGGCCAGCGCCTGCGAGGCCTGCTCGACCTCCTCGTCGAGCCCGCCGCCGTCCGCGTCCAGACCCTCGACCTCGGACTTGAGCTGCTCGTACTCGCGCTGCACGGCCGCGGCCCGGCCCCGGGCCTCCTCGGCCGCGGCCCGCAGCCGCCCGATCTCGGCTTGCGCGGCGGCGGCCTTGCTGCGCATCGCGCCGACCCGGCCGTCCAGCTTGGCCAGGCTCTCGCGCTGGTCGGCGGCGGCCCGCACGGAGGCGGCGAGCCGCCGCTCCTCCTGCTGCAGCGCGGTCTCGGCGTCGGTGCGCTGCATGACCGCCCCGGCCAGCGTCTCCTGCGCCTCGGCGATCTCCTCGACGAGCTCGGCTTCTTCCTCGCGGATCCGCTGCGCCTCGGCCGCCATCTCCTCCGGGTCACGGCCGCGCCGCTCCTCGGGCTGGGTGCGGGAGGCGTTGCGGACCCGCTCGGCGGCCAGCTGCGCCGAACCGCGGTACCGCTCCTTCAGGGAGCTGAGCTTGTACCAGGTCTCCTGCGTCTCGGCCAGGTGCGGCACCAGGGCCGCGCCCCGCTGTTCGAGCTCGGTCTCGGCGGCCTGGGCCTCGGCGTACTCCCGCTCCAGCTGCTTGCGCCGGACCTTCATCGCCTCCTCGTCGGCCGCCTCCTGCTCGAAGGCCAGCCGCATGGTGACCAGGTCGTCGGCGAGCAGCCGGAGCCGGGCGTCGCGCAGGTCGGCCTGGATCGCCACCGCCCGCCGCGCCACCTCGGCCTGCCGGCCCAGCGGCTTGAGCTGGCGGCGCAGTTCGCCGGTGAGGTCGGTGAGCCGGGTCAGGTTGGCCTGCATCGCGTCCAGCTTCCGCAGCGCCTTCTCCTTGCGCTTGCGGTGCTTCAGGACGCCGGCCGCCTCCTCGATGAACGAGCGCCGGTCCTCCGGACCGGCCTGCAGCACCGCGTCCAGCCGGCCCTGGCCCAGGATGACGTGCATCTCCCGGCCGATGCCGGAGTCGGACAGCAGCTCCTGGATGTCCAGCAGCCGGCAGGGGTCGCCGTTGATGGCGTACTCCGAGCCGCCGTTGCGGAACATGATCCGCGAGATGGTGACCTCGGAGTAGTCGATCGGCAGAGCGCCGTCGGAGTTGTCGATGGTCAGCGCCACCTCGGCCCGGCCCAGCGGGGCGCGCCCGGTGGTGCCGGCGAAGATGACGTCCTCCATCTTGCCGCCGCGCAGCGACTTGGCCCCCTGCTCGCCCATCACCCAGGCCAGCGCGTCCACGACGTTGGACTTGCCGGAGCCGTTCGGGCCGACCACGCAGGTGATGCCCGGCTCCAGGCGCAGGGTGGTGGCCGAGGCGAAGGACTTGAAGCCGCGCAGGGTCAGGGTCTTCAGGTACACGTGCGGCGACACTCTCCTGCGGCGGGTGGCCGGTGCCCGGCCTGGTTGCGGGTGGCGGTGGCTGACGCTTCGCCTGCGCAAACGTCAGGCGAACTCAGCAGGACTGTACCGCTTCCAGGACAAGGGACGCCGGAGGTCGCTCCAACGTCCCTTGCAAAGGAGATGCCGCTTTGTGCCGCTAGCGGGTCAGAGCCGGTTCGCGCTCCAACTCGCTCAGCTCCGAGTCCAGCTCCTTGGAGCTGTACTTGGTCGCGGCCAGCACCGCGTTCTCGTCCTCGAGGCGGGACACATACGCCTCGAGGTCGACGACGCGCTGCTTGAGCCGCCTCATCTCGGCGACCATGCGGTGGTCCACCGCAGCGACATGCCCGAGAAGCGCCTTAGCCATAGTGAGGGTCCTTCACGATGAGTGTCTGGCGTCCTCGCCAGAACCTCTGTAGGTGTCAACCTGCCAGACTGGGTGTTGCGGTGCGCGCACCGGCTGCGGGGGCAGCATCGGACGCGTTATGAATCAGTGATGAGGCCGGTGTTTAGCCGGTTTCACCACAGGGCATACCGCGCCGACAAAAAGGAGTGCGCGACTACCAGGGTCGCACCGAAAGGGGTCTTGGGTCAACACGAAGACGGGCACCGCAAAACAGACCGCGCGGGCCGTGGAGTCACTCGATCACCTCGGGCCGCCGTTCGTCAAGCGATTCCGGGGCCCGATCCGCCTTGCGGGCCGCGGGATTTCACCCCCTGGAGTGTCCGGCGGATTCCGGGCTGCGGCCCAGGCGGCAGCCGGGTGCGCAAAGGTTTGACCAAGTCACTCGATCGGGCTAAGACCGCTTTTGTAGCGTGGATCGCATGGCCTCAGAGCACGACGGCGGGGACTGCGACGGACCGGGCACGCACGAGGGGCGGGGGACGCGAAACACCCCAACCACCGTGTCACCGCGTCGGCCCACCAGTCACCGCCGGCCGGCTGTCGCCCCGCAGCGGCAGGTGCCGCTGCGCACCTCGGCGGTGCTGGCTCTGGTCACCGGACTGGCGATCACCACGCCGCTGATCCTGCGGACCCAGAAGCACGAGATCGCATTGGGGCCGGAGCCCGCGTTCCCCGAGGCCGTCACCGACTCGGCGACGGCGAGCCCGGGCGGCCCGGCGGCGGTCGGCGCGGCGTCCCCCGGCCGGACCGCCACGCCGGTGTCCCGGAACGGGACGCGGTCGCCGGCCGTGATGCCGTCGGGCGGGCCGAGCGCGCCGCCGGCCGTCCCGTCCGCGCCATCGGTGCCGGCATCGTCCGGAACGTCCGTGCGGGGCGCCGACGCGCCGGCCGTGCAGCTCTCCCCGGACCAGGCGACCGTCTTCGAGAACCAAGTGGTCACGCTGGTCAACGCGCAGCGCACCGCGCACGGCTGCCAAGCGCTGCGCTCCGACGCCCGGCTGCAACTGGCGGCGATCGGGCACAGCGTCGACATGCGCACGCGCGGCTACTTCGCGCACGACACCCCCGACGGCGTCACCCCGTGGACCCGGATCGAGGCGCAGGGGTACTCGGACCCGTCGGCCGAGAACATAGCCATGGGGCAGGCCACACCGCAGGCGGTGGTGGACGCCTGGATGAACTCGGCGGGGCACCGTGCCAACATCCTGAACTGCTCGTCCAAGGCCGTCGGGGTGGGCGTGCAGTTCGGCCCCGGCGGGCCGTGGTGGACCCAGGACTTCGGATATTCCTGAGGTCCGGCCGAAATCCCCGCAGTTTCCATCAGACCCCTGATAGTGGGCGGATTTCCCTTACGCCACCTGCGCACCGGCGGTACCATCGGGGAGCCCGCGCGGGCAGGGGACTCGGCGATCGGAAGATCGGTCTTGGTCGGCTAAGGGGAAATCAGCGCTCATGGACATCCGCACGTGGCAGCAGGCCGATCGGCCGGACCTGCCCGAGCCCGGGTTCGACGAGGATCCGGCGGTCCACGGGGCGCTCGGCGCGGCGCAGCCGGCTCCCGGCGGGCTCGGCGCGTTCGCCGCGCCGGGGACCGCCACGGCCTTCGCCGCCGACGTCATATCCCTGGGTCCGGCCGAGCGTCCCGCGCGCGGCGGCCGGTCC
>JABFXP010000704.1 GCA_013361685.1 Catenulispora sp. | reverse complement strand
CTCCCCACTCCCGACTCAACGTCAACACCTGGCGGCGACTACAGCCCAGGCACCCGTCTCGGCGGCTCAACCCGCCGCTGAGGCCCAGCCCGCTGCGCCTCGCCAGAGGCCGCCACCCGGCCCCGATCCACCTCGAACGCCAAACTCAGCTCGGCAACATGACGCGGATCCGAGAGCGTCCGCCCGGTCCGCTCCTCCAACCTCCGTAATCGGTAGCGCACGGTGTTCGGGTGCACGAAAAGCAAACGGGCCGCCTCGTCAGCGGAGCCACCGTGGTTCAGCCAAGCGCCGAACGTGTCGAGCAGGACCGCACGGTCCTCCGGCGCCATCGGCTCCAGGCCCGACAGGATCGCGCGGGACAGGCGGGACATCACGTCGGGAGCGCTGGCGGCGGCCACGGACAGCGAGTCGCGGCCGAAGACCACGACCTTGCCGGTGCCGGACGAGCCGCGCAGCGCGATGCGGGCCAGTTTCAGGGCCTGGGCGGTGCCGGTGAGGTCGTCGAACAGCGGGCTGACGCCGACCCGGCCGGCGCTGCCGCCGGTCAGCGCCGCCACGAGCTGATCCAGCTGGTCCGGGGCGCGGGTCAGGCTGGCCACGCCGATCTCCACGTCGTGCTGGAGCCGCCAGGCCGAGGTGATGCTCAGGTCGCGCAGGCCGTCCTCGATGCCCGCCACCCCGTGTTCGCCGGCCCCGGCCACCCGCGCCGCGATGACCACGTACGGCCCCGAGTGCGGCAGCCGCAGCACGTCGGCGGCCTCCCACAGCTCCGGCTCCGACAAATGCCCCTCCAGCAGGGCTTGCACCAGCGCCGAGCGCCGCTGCTCGTGGCTGCGGATCCGGGCCTCCAGCTCGCAGCGGTAGCTGTCGGACATCACGTCGGTGAAGCCGGACAGCCGGCGCCACAGCTCGGAGGCGGCGTGGACGGCGGTGCGGGCCGGGACCTCGTCGCGGTCGGCGGCCTCGGCCAGGTGCTGCCAGATGAAGGACAGGAAGATCTGGTAGGCCTCGAACACCGCCGACATCGGCACGCCCTCGGCGGCCCGGGAACGGCCGGCCAGGTCGGCCGGGGCGTCGCCGTCGAGGGTGGGGTCCAGCAGCCCGCGGAACACCACGCGGTAGTGCTCGGCGACCGAGCGGCGCAGTCCGGCGGCCGGCACCCGTTCGGCGTAGGCCGGGATCAGGGCGTTGATGCGGGCGGTGACGGCGTCCGCGACCTCTTCGGTGCGCTCCAGCATGCGGGCGGCCAGTGCGCGGGCTCCGGAGTCAGCTTGGTCGGCGTGCCCCATGGCAACGCATAGTAGCGAGTCCGCCACCTCCCGGAATGGGTTTTCCCATTTTCGGCGATTCCCCCGCCCGGGTCAGTGCTGCCCCGGGTCAGTGCTGCCCCGAGTCAGTGCTGCCCCGGGTCGGCGTCGATCACCCAGCGCGTGCCGCCGCGCGGCCGCAGGTAGAACACCCAGTACAGGGCGGCCGCGGCGGTGCCGCCGAGCGTCCAGTACAGGTCGGAGGGCTGGGTGCGCCAGAGCTCGAACAGCACCCCGGCCAGGCCGGCGACCACCAGCGCCGGCACCAGCGGCCACAGCGGCATGCGCCACGCGCTCTTGCCCCGGTGGCCGCCCCGCCGGGCGCGCAGTGCGGCGACCGCGACGATCAGATACAGGCCGGTGACCGCGATGCCGGTGACGCCGTTCAGCGTGTCGACCGGAGCGAAGCACAGCGCGGTGCCGGGCGCGCCGACGGCGAGGGTGGCGACCCAGGGGGCGCCGAACCGCCGGGAGACCGTGCCGAGCGCCTTGTTGACCGGCTCGGGCCAGGCGCGGTCCCGGGCCGAGGCGAACAGGATCCGCGAGTTCTGGATCACCATGACGATGGCGGCGTTCACGATGGCGGCGGCGATGCACAGCGCGACGAACGCCCCGACCGCGGAGTCGCTCCAGCCCTTGACCATGCCGATGAGGTCGAAGTTCTCCTCGGTCAGCGCACCCGGCCCCTGGGCTCCGAGGGTGATGGCGACGGTCGGGACGATGACCACGGCGGCGCCGAGCCCGAGCGTCCACAGCACGGCGCGCGAGACGTTGCGGCGCGGCTCCTGGATCTCCTCGGCGAGGTAGACGGCGGTGGTGAAGCCCTGCAACGCGAACAGCGCCACGGCCAGGCCGACCATGATCGTGCCGAACGGCAGCGCGGAAGTGTGCTGCCCGTCGGAGACCACCGGGTGCACCAGGGCTGAAACCGGCTGCCGGGTGTGGGTGAAGCCGAGGAAGGCGACAACGCCCGCCGCGACCACCTCCAGGACCAGGAAGACACCGGTGATCCAGGCGTTGGCCCGCAGGTCGAACACGCCCATGACGGTGGAGGCGGCCATGACGACGGCGCCCGCGACCGGGCCGTTCACCGGCAGGGCCGGGATGGCGGCGTGCAGGTACTCGCCGGTGCCGATGGCGATGATCGGCGGGATGATGAACGCCGCCACGCTGGACAGGAAGAACGTGAGCCAGCCGGAGACCCGGCCCATGAGCGAGCCGACCATCGCGTATTCGCCGCCGGCCGAGGGGATCAGGGTCCCGAGTTCGGAGTAGCAGAAGGCGACGCCCACGCACAGCACGCCGGCGACGGCCAGGGTGAGCGCGGTGCCGGTGCCCTGGGTCGCGAACAGGCCGGGGACGATCACGAACAGCGAGCTGGCCGGGGTCAGGCAGGAGAGGGTGAGCAGGACGGCGCCGACGAGGCCGAGGGAGCGGGCGAGCGCGGGCCTGCCGGTGTCGGACTGGGCTGTTGCTGCGGAGGCGGCTGCTGTCGCTGCGGAGGCGGTCGCCGCGGTGCCACTTCGCGAGGCGTCGCTTCCCGAGGCGGACGGCCGGGTGATGATCTCGGTCATGCTCGGGTGACGCCCTCCGTGCCGGTCGGGTGCGGGCCGGGTGCGGCGCGCTTGTTCGGCATATGAAAAGACATGAATGAAAGACCCGTCAAGGCTGGTCAGCGACGGAATCCGCAGCGAAAACCGGACCCGGCGCCGGCTCCGCGCGGCCGGAGAGATCACCATCGACAGCGGATCACCCCCGGAAGATCGGGACCGCATTCCATTCGCAGCCGAGGAGCCGCCGGCGCCTTGGATCATGAGGCTGCGGATCCATGGGCCCTGCGCTGAAACTCACTGACGGCACCGCTACGGTTGTCCGTCATGGAAGGCCCCGGGCCGTGCCCACGCGTGTCGCGCCGCCGCGAAGTCGGCACCGCGAGCGCACGCTCCCTGCTGATGACCCTGCTCGGCGAGTACGTGCTGCCGCACGAGCGGCCGACGTGGACCTCCGCCATCGTGGAGGCGCTGGCCGCCCTCGGCGTCGAGGAGAAGGCCGCCCGGCAGGCGCTGACCCGCGCGTCCGCCGAGGGCTGGATCGCCTCCGAACGCACCGGCCGCCGCGTCCGCTGGAACCTCACCGGCCAAGGCCGCCGCCTGCTCACCGAAGGCGCCGCCCGCATCTACGCCTTCGGGCGCGACACCCCGCAGTGGGACGGCCGCTGGCTGGTCCTCATGGTGACGGTCCCCGAACCCCACCGCGACCTGCGCCAGCGCCTGCGCACCCGCCTCACCTGGGCCGGCTTCGGCTCGCCGGATCCCGGCGTGTGGATCAGCCCGCACCCCGGCCGCGAGGCCGAGGCCGCCGAGGTCATCCACGAGCTGGGGCTGAGCGACGCGATGTCCTTCACCGCCGCCTACGGGGCGATCGGCAGCCAGGCCGCGATGGTCGCCCGCGCCTGGGATCTCAGCTCCCTGGAGTCACGCTACGAGGACTTCGTCACCGACTTCGGATCGCTGCACCCGGAGAACGACGCCGCCGCTCTGCGCGCCCAGACCAGGCTGGTCCACGAGTGGCGCCGCTTCCCGTTCCTCGATCCGCGGCTGCCGCGCGAACTGCTGCCGCAGGGCTGGAGCGGGGACAAGGCGGTCGAGGTGTTCCACACCAGGCACGCGGAATGGGACGGCGCGGCACAGCGCGAATGGCAGGCGCTGGACGGTTGAGGCGGACCCGGCGCCGGTCGTATCAATCAACAAGTGGCCGACGGCGTGTCGCCCTCCGACCATGACTCGTTATTCTCCACGTGCACGTTGCTGACCTGGGAGAACAAAACACAGAGGCGGCTCAGCGGGCGCCCCGGCCCCGTTCCCGCCGGACGCCCGGCCGGCGTGGCCGGACCGCGCGCCGCCGCCGGGGCGGCGGGACCGGGATCGCCGCCGGGTCCTCCCGGGCCGCGGACCGCCGGGCCGACGTCCTCCTGGCGCTCGCGGCGTCCATACTGTCCGCCCTGGTCTTCCTGGCCTGTCACCGTGCCCTGATCGACGACAGCTACATCACCCTCGGCTTCGTGCGCGACGTCGCGTTGCGCGGCCACTGGGGCCTGATCAGCAGCCGGGTCAGCAACACCGCCACCTCGCCGCTGAACGTCCTGGTGCTGGCCGCGATCACGCTCGTGGTGCGCAACCCGGTGGTGGCGACCGGGGTCGCGCAGGTCACCGCGGCCGGCGGCACCGCCGTGCTGCTCGGGCGCGCGCTCGCGGCGCGCGGGCTGCCGCGCTGGCCGGC
>JABFXP010000135.1 GCA_013361685.1 Catenulispora sp. | reverse complement strand
CGCCGGCCAGCACCAGCGCCCGGCCGCCGGCCGCGGCGGCGCTCTGCCCGGCCGTCGGGGACGGCAGCACCAGGGTGTTGACCGGCGGCGAGATCAGCGCGGCCTCGGCGTCGGTGAAGAAGACCGCGTCCTCGAACCACAGCGCGTTCGTCACGCCGACCACCTGGTAGTCCTGGGTGCCGGCCGGTGTGGTGACCGAGACCTGATGACCGACCAGGGCCGCGGAACCGCCGCCGAGCACGATCTCCCCGGCTGCCGCCGGCGCCCGGCCGGCCGTCAGGCGGTAGTCGGCGAACGCCGCCGCCGACCAGCCGTGGCCGGTCATGCCGCTCGGGCCGTCCGGAGTCTGCGCGCCGAAACTGCGGTCGGCCACGGCCGGCCCGGCCGCGGTCAGCCGCGCCACCACGTCGGCCGGCAGCGCGGCCGGCGGCGGCAGGACGGCGTCGGCGAACCCGCGCGGCACCACGACCTCGGTCGCGTGCGCGAACCGCTGGGGCCCGGAGAACGGCGTGCCGAACGTGGCCGTCAAAGTCAGGGCCATCATCCCGATCATCGCGGTGCCCAGCGCCAGGGCCAGGAACGCGCCGACGAAACTGGCCCACCGGTAGCGGACGGTGGCCTTCGCGATGTCGATCACGACGCCTCGACCCCGTCCGGCTCCAGGCCGGCCATCCGGACCGCCACCGTCTCGGCGGTCGGGCTCTCCAACTCCCCGGTGACCCGGCCGTCGGCCAGGAACACCACCCGGTGGGCGTAGGAGGCGGCGACCGGGTCGTGGGTCACCATCACGACCGTCTGCCCGTGCCGGTCGACCATGGACCGCAGCAGCCCCAGCACGTCGCGCGCGGTCCGGGAGTCCAGCGCGCCGGTCGGCTCGTCGGCGAACAGCACCTTGGGCCGCACCACCAGCGCGCGGGCGATCGCGACCCGCTGCTGCTGGCCGCCGGACAGCTCCCCGGGCCGGTGCTTGGCCCGCTCGGTCAGCCCGACCTCGGCCAGCACCCGGTCCACCTGCGCGGCCTCCGGCTCCCGGCCGGCCAGCCGCAGCGGCAGCTCCACGTTCTGCCGGGCGGTCAGCGCCGGGACCAGATTGAAGGACTGGAAGATGAAACCCATGCGCTCCCGGCGCAGGATCGTCAGCGCCCGCTCCGAGAGCTTGTGCAGGCCGACCCCGTCGACCACCACCCGGCCGGAGTCCACCCGGTCCAGGCCGGCGGCGCACTGCAGCAGCGTCGTCTTGCCCGAGCCGGACGGCCCCATGATCGCGGTGAAACTGCCGGCGGCGAAGTCCAGACTGACTCCGGCCAGCGCCACCACCCGGTTGTCGCCGCGGCCGTAGGCCTTGCCCACCGCCTCCAGACTCGCCATCGGGAGGGCTCTGCCGCCGGAACCGGCCGGTCCCGCCTCGTCCGCGCCGCGGATCCTGTCCCTGATTCTGTCGAACACTGACATGCCTTCCTCGGGTGGCTACGCCGGAAGCGGTCGATGGCGGGCAGGCGCTGCACTGGGCTCGCCACCAGCACGGATCATATTGACCCGAAGCTCTATAGTCTCCCGATATCGATCAGAGACCTGATATTCACCGGATCGGTCCGCGCGCCCCGTCCGCGCCCGTGCGCACTATGCGTGTGGCGAGGCCGTGCAGTCCTTGTATAGGACCGTTTTCCAGACTTCCCGCGGTGGCGCACCTCTGCCCGATGGGAAGGAACTGGCATGACCGACGTGACCGAAGCGATCGCCCCTACGCGCGAGCAGCTGTTCCGCAGGCGGCTGGCCGCCGTCGGCGACGCGGGCCGGGCCGGCTTCCCGCGCGTGGACCGCACGGGGGTGTTGCGGCTGGGCGGCGGACAGGCGCAGATGTGGGTGCTGAACCGGCTCGATCCCGACAGCCGCGAGTACGTGGTGCCGCTGGTGCTGCGGATCGCCGCGGCCGTCGACACCGACGCGCTGGCCCGCGCCTGGCGCTTCGTGTGCGGCCGGCACGAGATCCTGCGATCGGTCTACGCCCTGGTGGACGGGGAGCCCGCACAGCTGGTCGGCGACCGGCTGCCGGACGAGCCGGCGCTCACCGACCTGCGCGACACCCCGGCCCGGCAGCGCCCGGCCCGGATGCGCGCCGTGGTCGCCGAGGAGCTGGCCCGGCCCTTCGACCTGAGCGTCGACCTGCCCGTGCGCGGCCGGCTCGTGCGCATGGACGACCGGGACTGCGTCCTGGTCGTGGTGTTCCACCACATCGCCTGCGACGCCGACGCGACCGGGGTGTTCGCCGCCGAACTGGCCGCCGCCTACGACGCCGTGTCGGCCGGACGGGAGCCGGCCCTGCCGTCGGTGCCCTTGCAGTACCCGGACTACGCCGCCTGGCAGCGCGAGCGCGCCGCGTCCCCGCAGGGCCGCGCCGACCTGGCGTACTGGCGGACCCAGCTGGCCGGATCGGCCCCGATCGCGCTGCCGTACGACCGGCCGCGCCCGGCCGTCCGGGACCACGCCGGCGCCGGAGTGCGGTTCGAGATCCCCGCCGAAGTGGCCGCCCGGGTGCGGGACCTGGCCACCTCCTGCGGGACCACGCCGTTCGCCGTCGTGCTCGCCGCCTGGCAGGCCCTGCTCGCCCGCTACGGCGGCGCGCGCGACGTCGCGGTCGGCACCGTGGTGTCCGGCCGGAACCTGCCGGAACTGCGCGGCATGATCGGGTACTGCATCGACTCCCTGGTGCTGCGCACCCGCTGGGCGGCCGGCGCCGGCTTCGAGGACCTGGTGCGGGCCGCCGCCGGCACCGTGCTGGAAGCCTTCGACCACCAGCAGATCCCGTTCGCGCGCCTGGTCGACGAGCTCGACCCGGAACGCGACCTGTCCCGCACCCCGCTGTATCAGGTCGCATACACGATGCACCCGGCGCGGGCCGCCGGCGTGGTGTTCGGCGGCGAGCCGGCCGAGGTGGTGGACATCGACGCCGGGGTCGCCAAGTGCGAACTCGCCCTGCAGGTGTCGGCACCGGAAGCCGGGCCGATGCAGGCCGGACTCGTGTACGCGACATCGCTGTTCGACTCGGCGACCGTGGAGCGGATGTCCCGGCACCTGCGCCGGCTGCTGGAGCGGTGCACCGCCGACCCGGCGGTCGACGTGGACACGATCGACGTGCTGGACGTCGACGAGCGCGTGCTGACCGCCGACGCCGGGCGCGTGCCGGCCGGTGCCGGAGCCGGCGCCGTCCCCGCCGGCCCCGGGGCGCCGGTGCGGCTCCTGCACTCCCGGTTCGAACAGCACGCCGCCGCCACCCCCGACGCCGTCGCCGTGGTGGCCGCCGGCCGCGCCTGGAGCTACCAGGAGGTGAACGCCGCCGCGAACCGCCTCGCCCACCACCTGCGGGACCTGGGCGCCGGCCCCGAATCCCTGGTCGGCGTCTGCCTGAACCGCGACGGATTCCTGATCCCCGCGCTGCTCGGCGTTCTCAAATCAGGAGCCGGATACGTGCCGCTGGACCCGGCGGCACCGGCCGGGCGCCTGGCCTACGTCGCCGCCGACGCCGGCGTCGACATCGTCGTCACCACCACCGGCCTGGCCGACCGGCTGGACACCGGCGCCACCCGGGTGCTGCTGGACACCGCCGTGCTCGACGCCGCCCCGCCGACCGACCCGGTGCCGGCCACGGTGCCGGACAACCTCGCCTACGCCATCTACACCTCCGGCTCCACCGGCCGCCCGAAGGGCGTGCGCGTCACCCACGCCAACGTGGCCCGCCTGATCACCACGGCGCAGGAGCACTACGCCGTCACCGAATCCGACGTCGTGTCGATGACCCACTCGTTCGCCTTCGACGTCTCGGTGTTCGAGATGTGGGCCGCCCTGTCCCACGGCGCCCGGCTGGTCCTGGTCCCCGAAGAAGTCTCCCGCGTACCCGCCGACCTGCTCCGGCTGCTCGCCGACCAGCGCGTCAGCATCCTGTCCCAGACCCCTTCCGCCTTCTCCGGACTGGTCGCCGCCGCCGCGGCCGACGACCCGGCACTGGACGCCCTCACCGTGCGCACAGTGATCTTCGCCGGGGAGAAGCTCGAAGTCGACAAGCTCGCCCCCTGGGTCGCCCGGATCGGCCTGGAGCGCACCGGACTGGCGAACATGTACGGCATCACCGAGACCACGGTGCACGCCGCCCACCACCGCGTACAGCCGCAAGACCTGGAACCCGGCGCCCCCAACCGGATCGGACACCCGCTGTCCGACCTGCGGCTGCGGCTGCTGGACGAGGCCCTCCGGCCGGTGCCGGCGGGCGTTGCCGGCGAACTCTGCGTCGCCGGCCCCGGCGTGGCCCGCGGCTACGGCAGCCCGGCGCTGACCGCCGCCCGGTTCGTCCCGGACCCCTTCGGCCCGCCCGGCAGCCGCCTGTACCGCAGCGGAGACCTGGCGCGGCGCACCCCCGACGGCTCGCTGGAATTCCTCGGCCGCGCCGACGCCCAGGTGAAGATCCGCGGCTACCGGATCGAACCCGGGGAGATCCAGGCGGTGCTGGCCGCCCACCCGGCGGTCGCCGAGGCCGTGGTCGTCGCCCGGGACGGCGGCGACGGCGCGCCCGCGGTGCTCACCGCCTACCTGGTGCCGGC
>JABFXP010000520.1 GCA_013361685.1 Catenulispora sp. | reverse complement strand
AGGGCGGTGACGGCGGCGGCCGGGCGGCCGGCGCTGACGGCGGCGTCGGCGGCGCGGACCGCGGCCCGGAAGCGGCTGAGGTCGAGCAGGCCGACGTCCATCTCCAGGCGGTAGCCGAGCCGGGCGGTGACCAGGGTGAGCGCCGGGGCGGCGGCGACCCGGCGGCGCAGGTCGGCCACCACGTTGTGGATCTGCTGGCGGGCGGACAGCGGCTCGCGGTCCCAGATGACCTCGATCAGCCGGTCGGTGGTGACCACGCTGTTCACGTTCAGCAGCAGGACCGCCAGCAGCCGGCCGGACCGGGGGCCGCCCAGGGGCAGCAGCGCACCGTCGGCCTCGATCTCCAACGACCCCAGTAGCCGCACATCGAGATCCATGGCCATACCGGTCCTTCCCGAATAGCGAGGAGTCGGCCCGAACCGCGTCGCCACCCGTATAACCTCACCTTACGCAGTCGGATACCTGCTATCAGTGGCGGCACCGTCTATGGATAGTAGCGGTTTGGTAGGGCTTGGGTAGAGGACGGCTTTAGCTTCTCAGGAGCGCTCTACTGAGCGGTAGGCGGGCCGACGATCAGATCCGAGTCCGCACTTCTTGTTCCCACGGAAGGTGTTCTCATGCGTGCTGCAATCGCTGGTGTCCTCGCCGGTCTGGCTCTCGCCGCGGCCGCGGTCTCGTCCGCCTACGCCGGCGGAGCCAAGCCGCAGCAGGCCCGGCCGGACACGGTCATCTGCGACGTCTGCGTCAACATGGCGCCCGGCGGCGTGCGGTAAGGCCGGACGTGACCAGCCGGACGAGGGGCCTGCAGGGCTTCGGCTTCACCGCCTGCCTGCTGGGCATGATCCTGCTCGTCTCCGGCCTGGAGTGGCTCCCCGCGGGCGCCCGGCCTCCGGGGACGGAGGCCGGGCTGGAGTCGGTGGCCGACGTCTGGCCGCAGCATTGGGACCTGTTCGCCGCCGAGCCCGAGGCACCGGTCACGACCGCCACGATGGTGGCGGCGGACGGCGGTCTGACGCCGGTCGGCCAGTTGCAGGCCTCGACGGTCTCGGCCGGCGGCCTCGGGCGCGGCGCCGCGGCGCGCTTCGTCGAACTGGGCGACCTGCGCAATCAGGTGGACGGTGCCGCCTGGTCGGACTGCGCGGCGCTGAGCCCCGCGGACTGTGTCGCCGCCGCGCTGCGGCGTCCGCCGGTGGCGCGTGCCAACCCCACCGCACATCCCGCCGTCTGCGGGCACGTGCTGCTCGCCGTGCTCAGCCCGCGCCGCTGGACGGCTGACACGGCCGATTGGACTCATCAGTGGAAGATTCTGCGCGCGGTCAACACTCTGGTTTCTTGTGGCGGCGGGCGGTAGGGCGGGTGGCGGGGCGGCCGGCCGGGTGGCCGGTCGCTTCGCCGGTCGTGGTGTCGGCTGCCGCGCCGGTCGCACTGCCGGCCGACCCGCCGGTCACGGCGCTGGAGACTGAGCCGGCCACCCGACCGGTCTCGCGGCTGAAAGCGAGCCTGGCGACCACGATCGACACGTTCGAGCCGCGCGGCCTGCCGCTGGCCCTCATCCGGTCGCTGCTGGCCCTCGCTTCGCTCGTCACGCTGGTCTTCTCCTCCGACAGCACGCTCTTCTTCGGCGATCCGCGAGTGCCGGACGGGATGCGCTGCGGCGGTCCGGAGCGGTTCTCGCTGTGGTGCGTCAACGGTCCCAGCTCGCATGGTCTGCTGATCAGCCGAGTATTGGCTATCAGTGTTCTGCTCGCCGTGCTGTCGGGGTTCCGGCCGCGGTGGACGTGCGTGCCGCATTGGTATGTCAGCGCCAGCATGGCCTGGAGCCTCACCCAGCCCAACGGGGGCGACAACGCGGCGATGATGGCGGCGCTGTTGCTGATCCCGGCGTTGATCCGGGACGATCGCCGGTGGCACTGGACCCGGCCGCGGACAGCGTTGCCTGCCGCGTGGCGGGGCAGTGCGTACGCCGCCTGGCTCGCGTTGCGCTGTCAGATCGCGCTCATCTACTTGCAGGCGGCGTTGTGGAAGGCTGCCGTCCCCGAATGGCGGCACGGCGACGCCATGGCCACCGTTTTCTATGACCCCGTATACGGATTCCCACGTTTTGTGCGGAACCATTTCGGGGGCGTGCTGTCCAACGGCGTGGTGGTCCACTCGGCCACGTGGGGCACGCTCGTCGCGGAGCTCACCATCGCCGGCTGCGTACTGGCCGGGCGGCGGGCCCGGCGAGTAGGGGTGGCGCTGGCCGTGCCGCTGCACTGCGCGATCGGGCTCGGGATGGGTCTGATCAGCTTCGGCACGGTCATGGTGGCGGTGAACCTCGCCGGGTTGCTTGCAGGCCGGACCGTGGCCGAGAGCGGAGCGGCGCCTATCGAATCAAGCTCCTGCTACTCGTCGGATATTCCGGTCGGTGTCTGAGCCGCGCGCGCCCGGTATCGGTGCGATGCCGGGCGGGTAGGGCGATCGTCCACTGTGTGGACGAGGGCGCGAGAACTGCCACCGATCCGCGCGCCCCCGAAGGGAGTCGAGAGGCGTGGAGTTTCGAATTCTCGGGCCGGTCGAGGTGGTCGCCGACGGCGAGCGGGTGGCGGTCACCGGCGTCCGGCAGCAGGTCGCGCTGGCGACGCTGCTGCTGAACGCGAACCGTGTGGTGCCGGTCGACACCTTGCTGGCGGCGTTGTACGGGCAGCGGCTGCCGAGCACCGGGCGGTCCCAGGTGCAGATCGGAATCAGCGTTCTGCGGCGGTTGCTGGCCCGGCACGACGGCGCGGACGCCATAACGACCGAAGGCGGCGGCTACACGCTGCGGGTGGCGGAGAACCAGTTGGACGCGCTGCGTTTCGAGGCGATGATCGCCCAGGCGCGGGAGTGCCCCGATCCCTCGCAGGCGGTCGCGGTCTACCGGGACGCGCTGCGGTTGTGGCGGGGGCCGGCGTTGCAGGGCGTGGACCGGCACCGGTTGCGGGCGGCCGCCGAGCGGCTGGACGAGCTGCGGGTCAGCACCGTGGAGGACCGGTTCGCGTTGGAGCTCGATCTGGGGCGGCACCATGAGGTGGTCGCGGAGCTGAGCGAGCTGGTCGCGGAGTATCCGCTGCGGGAGCGTTTGCACGGGCACCTCCTCAGAGCCCTGCATAACTGTGGACGGACCGCTGAGGCGTTGCACGCGTATCAGCGGGCACGGCGGACGCTGGTCGAGGAGCTGGGTTTGGAGCCGGGGCCGGACCTGCAGGCCGTGCACGGGGCCGTTCTGCGCGGGGATCCGGCGCTGGGGCCGGCACACGGGCTGGCGCAGGGGTCGATACCCGTGGCGGTAACCGGGACGGCGCACGCCACCGGGCAGATTCCAGCGCCTGACTCGACGACGGCCGGGACCGAACCCGCGGCGTCGGCGTTCCTCCCGGCCGGCCCGGTCCCCCGCCTGCTGCCCAGCGACATCGCCGACTTCACCGACCGGACGGAGCATCTGGCTTCGATCGACCGGATCCTGGCCGGGGACCGGGCCGCGGCCGTGCCGGTCGTGGTGCTGGCCGGCAAGGGCGGCGTCGGCAAGACGGCGCTGGCCGTGCACGCCGCCCACGCCGCGGCGGACCGCTTCCCCGACGGCCAGCTGTTCGTCGACCTGCACGGCGGCTCGGCGCACCCGGTCGCCCCGGCCGAGGTGCTGGCCCGGTTCATCAGGGCGCTGGGAACGCCGGCGGCGCAGATCCCCGACAGCCTGGACGAGCGGGCCGAGATGTACCGGAACCTGCTGGCCGGCCGCCGGGTGCTGATCACTCTGGACGACGCGGTCGACGAGAGCCAGGTGGCGCCGCTGGTCCCGGGCAGCGCGGCGGCGGCGATCCTGGTCACCAGCCGCCGCCGCCTCACCGGCCTGCCCGGCGCCGCGCACCTGGACGTCGGCGTTTTCGAGGCCCCGCACTCGGTGGAGCTGCTGGCCCGCATCGCCGGCCCGGCCCGGGTCCGCGCCGAACCCGAGGCCGCAGCTGCCGTCGCCGAACACTGCGGCCATCTACCCCTGGCCCTGCGCATAGCCGGCGCCCGCCTGTCCGCCCAACCGGACTGGAGCCTGCGCGAATTCGTCGCCCGCCTGGCCGACCAGGACCGCCGCCTCGACGAACTCCGCCACCGCGACCTCGACATCAGGAAACGCATATCCCCCAGCTACGACGCCGCCAGCCCGCAAGCCCGCCGGCTGTTCCGCCGGCTGGCCCTGCTGGACCAGGCGGAGTTCCCCGCCTGGGTCGCCGCTCCCCTGCTGGATCTCCCGCCGCTGGGCTCCGAGGACGTCCTGCGCGATCTGGTGGCCGCCAGCCTGGTCGACGTCGCCGACGCCACCCCCACTCACCGCAAGTACCGCTTCCACGGCCTCATCCGCGTCTTCGCCCGCGAACGCCTCGCCGCCGAGGAACCCGAGGCCGACCGCCAGGCGGCGCTGGCCCGCACCATCGCCGCCGGATCGCCCGGCGGCGGTTGCGGGAGGCGGGTCGCCCGGCTGGCCGCCGGGTAGACAGTTTTAGAGACGGGTGGGGAGGCGGGCGGATAGACAACAGAATGGCGCTTATGACGTATGTCTTGGGTCGGTCAGGTTGCGAGGTCGGC
>JABFXP010000799.1 GCA_013361685.1 Catenulispora sp. | reverse complement strand
GCCGCTAGCTCAATTGGCAGAGCAGCGGACTCTTAATCCGCGGGTTCGGGGTTCAAGTCCCTGGCGGCGCACCCGTAGCATGACCCCCTGGCAGCTGAGCTGACCAGGGGTTTCTTGCGTTTGGACCGAGAAGCGGCAGCACCTCACCGGTCTCGACCTCTTGGCGCGCCGTCATCTTGACGACCCCCAGCTCGCGTGGCCGCCTTCTCCCCAGCGGGTGTCGGCAGCGTCGGTGCCGTTTCCGATTGTGCTGGCCGCAGGCGCAGCGCTGTCCCCTCGTATTCGACCTCCACGCAGAGCGACCCGCCGGGGATCGTCGGGATCGGAACGGGGAACGTGTACACACCTTGGTGCCAGTGGCGCGCACGCCCGGGCGGGTTGGCGAGTTCGTAGCCGTGCCCCAGGTCGAGGCTGAACCAGAGCACGGCGGCGTGTGCCATGCCGCGGTGGATCGTGGGCACCTGGTGGCGAGCGGTTCCCGATACGGGGACGGGTTCGCCGGCGAAGTCGAAGCGCAGCAGCTCGAACGGGTCGGTCAGGGGCGAGTGCCGGTGGCCGTCGACGTGCTGGAGGAAGTATCCGGGCGTTGATGCGGCGTTGAACGCCGACAGGTCGAAGCCGTCGACGGTGTGGACGTGGTTGAGTTCGTGCAGGGAGGCGGAGTCCACCACCTGCGCCCAGAGTGTGCCCGCGGCGGGGATCAGGCGGGCGTCCGGGGCCAGCAGCCGTGCGCGGGCGTCGGCCAGGGCGGGCAGGGCGCCCTCGCCGATCAGGGCGCAGTCGAAGACCTCGGCGGTGAGGACGTCGGCGGGGCGGGGCAGGCCGGCCGGTCCGATCCGCAGATCGGTGGACATGCCCTCGACGATGGTGATGCGGTGGGAGAGCATGTTGGCCGCGACGATGCGGCGGGCCAGGTCCGCGACGGCCGGGTTCGCCTCGCAGGACACGACGTACGCTCCGCAGCGGGCCGCCCACAGCGCGGTCAGGCCGCCGCCGGTGCCGATGTCGAGCACCAGGTCGTCGGGGCGGACGGTGGCCACGATGGCGTCCCGCAGGGGTTTGTTGCGGTCCTGGTCGTTCATCATGCCGAAGTGCCAGCGGGGGATGGCCGGGATCGTCACGCGTGCCACACCTCCCGGCCGCCGATCCAGGTGGCGACCGTCTTGATGCCGGCCAGTTCGGACGGGCCGCAGGTCAGCGGGTTCGCGGTCAGGATCGCGAAGTCGGCGTGCTTGCCGACGTCGATCGAGCCGGTCACGGCGTCCAGGCCGAGCACGGCGGCCGCGTCGAGGGTGTGCGCGCGGAGGGCCTGGGCCGGGGTGACGGCGTGCTGCGGTCCCAAGGTGCGGCCTGCGACGGTGCGCCGCTCGACGGCGGCGGCGATGGCCTCCATCGGGTTGGGCCAGGCCACAGGCGCGTCGGAGGACAGCGCCCACCCCGCGCCGCACTGCTGGTACATCCCAGCCGGCGAATAGTTCTCGACGTCCGGCCCGACGGTCTCGGCGACCCAGTCGCCGGTCGTGGTGTGGTGTGAGGGTTGGAAGACGGCCCACATGCCGAGTTTGGCCATCCACCGGGCCTGGTCCGGCGTGGGCAGCGCGCAGTGCTCGACCCGGTGGCGCAGCCCGGAGTCCGGCGCGGCCCGGACCGCGTCGATGGCCATGCCGATCGCGTAGGAACCTTGGGCGTGGATCGCCGCCTGGAGCCCGGCCGCGGCGGTCTCGGCGACCATCCGGGAGAACTCGGCGGGCTCGTGGTAGAGCTGTCCGTGCCGGTCGGGCTCGCCGACGTAGCCGTCGGGCAGGTACACGGTGCGGCAGCCGAACGCGCCGTCGGTGTAGAACTTCACCCCGGCGATCCGCAGCCGGTCGTCGCCCAGCCCGGTCGCCAGCCCCAGGTCCAGCACCTGGGGCAGGAACGCGGACAGCACGTAGCACGACACCCGCAGCCGCAGGGTGCCCGCGCGCCGGGCCCGCTGCCAGGCCGCCATCTCCCGCCGCGTGACCTGGGTGTCGCCGACGCAGGTCACCCCGTGCGCCAGGAAGGTTTCCTGAGCCGCGGCCAGCTGCCCGTCCAGCACCTCGTCAGGGTCCGACAGATGGAAGTTCGGCGCGTGGGTGCCGGTCTTCACCCCGGACGCACCGGTGATCAGGTCGCAGGCGGCATCCCAGATCCGGCCGTCCGGCGCGCCGTCGGCGTCGCGGCCGATCCGCCCGCCGGCCGGGTCGGGGGTGCCTGCCAGGATCCGGTTCGCCGACAGGGTCCGGGAGTTCACCACGCCGCCGTGCCCGGAAACGTTCATCACGTAGACCTCGCGGTCGCCGGCGATCCGGTCCAGGTCGTGGCGATCGGGGTGGCGCCGCTCGGCCAGCCGGCCCGGCTCGTAGCCGAAGCCGCGCACCGCCGCCCCCGGCGGCAGCTGCGCCGCGTGCCGGGCCAGCGTCTCGACCAGTTCGTCGATGGTCGAGACCCGGTCCGGAGACACGTCGACCCAGGAATACACCTGGCCGTGCATCAAGGGATGGCAGTGTGGATCGACGAATCCGGGCACGAGGGTGCGGCCCTGCAACTGCACGACTTCGGCGTCGGCGTCGGCGTACGCGTCCAGCACCTCGCGCAGCGGCCCGACGCCGACCACCTTGCCGTCCGCCACGGCGACCGCCTCGACCGGTCCGTCCTGTCCGCCCATCGTGAGGATCGGGCCACCCGTGAAAACCAATGTCGACATGCCGCAACATTAGGAACGAATGCGATGCATTCCGACTCTTTCCAGAGTGTTGCCCTGTTGAGTCACTCGTCCGGGCTACAAGATGTCTGAAATAACCGAGGGGCCGAATCAGCGGGCACTCAGCAGCCCGGCAGTCGCGACGTGCAAAGTACGGCCGAGGCGAACGGCGAAGTCCACCTTCGTGTCGGCGAGCGCGGGATCCTCCAGCGCTTCGGCGACAGCCTCCGAGGGACGGGTGAACGGCCAGAGCCCGGCTGTGTAGACCACCATCAGGGAGACCAGTTCACGGGCCTCGGCCCAGGTCAGAGAGGCAATATGGCGCTGCAACAGATCGGCCAGCTCCCCCAGCAGCCTGACGTGCACCAGCTTGAACTCACGCGCGGCCTCCGCAGAAATGTTCCGTTCCAGCTCGGGTCCCAGCGCACTGAGCAGCCCACACAGCAGCGGCCGACTGGCCAGGGACCGGGCGACGGTGTCCGTAAGCGTCTCGGGCGTGACGGCGGGCCCCGCAGCCGACAACTCGCCGGCCAGATCCTCAGTCCACTGCGCCAGCGAACGATTGAGCAGTTCGAAGAAGACTGCTTCCCGCGTCTCGAAGTAACGCACGACGTTGGTCTTCGACAGCCCGACCCGGCGGCTGAGCTCCCGCAGGCTGATCTCGCCGACCGGCATCTCTTCCAGGAGCTGTGTCGCCGCGTCGAGAATGGTCTGCTTGCGGATCTCCCGCTGCTCGGCGCTGCGCGCGCGCTGAAAGCCGGTCGTCCGGTCGTCTGTCATCGTTGCTTCCCCAGCGGAACTGTCCCACGGCCCGTTGCCCCGTGCCCGGTGCTGCCTGCGGCAACTCTAAGCCCCGGCGGGGTCCGGGCCCGACCGGTGGGCCCGGAGGCGCCGGTCACACAGACTCGCTCACATGACGCCACTTGGCGTCTCCGGCGGCGAGGGTCTCGGCCGCGAACTGGCCGACGCGGACGGCGTCCTTGCCGAGCAGCAGGCGCAGCGGCGGCTCTGCGGCCTCTGCGATGTCCAGGAGAATCTGGGCTATCCGATGCGGGTCGCCGGTCTGATTGCCGTCCGACGCACGCTGCCGTGCGATCGCGGGTTCAACGACCTCCTTGTACGGCTCGCTCACCGGCGGAGTGGCCATCGAGGAGCCCGCCCAGTCCGTACGTATGGCACCCGGCTCAGCAACAGTGATCTTTATGCCGAGATGAGCCACTTCCTTGGCCAGGACCTCGGAGAAGCCGCCGACCGCCCACTTGGCGGCCTGATACGCGCCGAGGCCGGGACCGCCCACGCGTCCCCCGACGGAGGAGATCTGGATGATGTGACCGGAGCGCTGCTCACGCAGGACAGGGAGGGCAGCCCGGGTGACGTTCACGACACCGTAGAAGTTGGCATCGATCTGACCACGGAACGCCTGGTCGGACATGTCCTCGATGGCAGCCATGTCCGCGTAGCCGGCATTGTTGACGACGACGTCCAGCCGGCCGAAGGCGTCCACGGCGGCCTGCACGGCCCGCCGCGCGGCCTCGGGGTCGGTGACGTCCAGGGCGAACAGCTTGACCTGGTCACCGTATTTCTCGGCGAGGTCGTTCAGGGACTCGGTGCGCCGGGCGGTGGCGACTAGGTTGTCGCCGGCCTCCAGGACGGCCTCGGCGATGGCGCGGCCCAGGCCGCGGGAGCTTCCGGTGATCAGCCATGTCTTGCTCATGATGATGCTTCTTTTCCTTCACTGAGTGTGCTGGGTATGTCGGGTGTGTTGAGTTCTCCGTACCGGCCGCCCTTGACCCGGGCAGGGTCGAAGAGGGCGTCCAGGCGGGCCGTGTCGTCGGCACTGAGCCGGACCGAGGTGGCGGCGAGATTCGCCCGGACATAGGCCGCATGCTTGGAGCCTGGGATCGGGACGATGTCGTGGTGCCGGGCCAGGAGCCAGGCGAGCGCGACTTGGCCGGGAGTCGCGCCGACGCCCGCGGCGAACCGCTCGAGCTCGTCGACCAGCCGCCGGTTGTGCTCGAAGTTCTCGCCCTGGAACTTGGGGAGGGTGGAGCGGAAGTCGTCCTGGCTGAACGCGGTATCGCGTGCGAAGGCGCCGGTGAGCATTCCCCTGCCGAGAGGGCTGTAGGGCACCAGGGTGATGCCCAGGCGCCGGCACTCTGGGAGCACTTCGGCCTCGACGCCGCGCTCCCACAGCGAATACTCGCTCTGTAGCGCGGAGACGGGGTGGACGGCGTGGGCCCGCCGCAGGACGTCCGGCGAGACCTCGCTCAGGCCGATCGCGCGAACCTTGCCCTCGGCGATGAGTTCGGCCATGGCGCCCACTGTGTCCTCGACAGGGACGGCCCGGTCGAGCCGGTGGTAGTAGTACAGATCGATCCGGTCCGTCTCCAGCCGCTTCAGGCTGGCTTCGCAGGCGGACCTGACGTACTCGGGGCGACCGTCGAAATAGCTGCGGCCTTCGGGCGTGGGCCGCGCGGAGAACTTGGTCGCTACGACTGCACGGTCCCGGCGACCTCGGAGCGCGCGGCCCAACAGTTCCTCGTTGTGCCCGAACCCGGCCACCGGCCGCCCGGGAGTGGCGCTGCTCGCTCCGTAATAGTCCGAGGTGTCGAACAGTTCCACGCCCAGGTCGATCGCCTCCCGGATGGTGGCGATGCAAGCGTCCGGATCAGCTGTTCCGTAGAACTGCGACATGCCCATGAGCCCCAGCCCGACGGGCCGCACAGCGATTTCGGAGGATCCCAACGGGGTCCGGGCCACTTCCGCGGTGTCTTCGCTCATCACGTGCACTGCCTCCGAAGCGCTCAGCCGAACCAGTCCCCATTAAGAGGCCACTGGACTTTTACGCTGTCAACTTTAAAGGTCCACTGGCCTCTTGTCGAATCGCCGCACCGCCCCGCAAGCCCCCAGGCGCCATGGCGCGCGGCCCCCGCCCTACTGTGGACGGCATGACCGAGCACGAAGACCGGCAGGCCCGCTTCGACCGCGGCATGGCACTACTCGACGAAATCAGCGGAGGCCGCGGCCCGGCCGTTCTGGAGTCGCTGCAAGAGGTCTCGCCCGAACTGGCGCACCAAGCGGTGGCGTGGGGCTACGGCGAGATCTACTCCCGGCCGCAACTGGCGCCGCGGGACCGGCAGCTGGTGACCATCGGCATCCTGACCGCGCTCGGCGGGTGCGAGCCGCAGCTGCGGCTGCACATCAACACCGCGCTCAACGTCGGCGTCATGCCGGCCGAGATCATCGAGGCGCTGTTGCAGGCCGCCGGATACTGCGGGTTCCCCCGGGCGATCAGCGCCACGAACGTCGCTAAGGAAGTCTTCGCCGAGCGTGGCCTGTTGCCCCTGACCGACGGGTAGCCGGTCACGGCATGGGCGACTCTGAGACCGCGATGACCGCGATGGCCGCGATGGCCGGGCTCATTGACGGGCGGCCCGGCACATCGCGAGGACGAGGTCGCTGTGGCGGCCGGTCAGGTGCGCGCCCAGCGCATCCGGTGGCACCTGGTGGTGCCCGGTCAGGGCGGCGGCCAGTTTGATCAGCAGTTGCTGGCCGGTGCTCCAGCCGGGTTCGGACAGGACGGCGTCCCAGTCGATGGCTCCGTCAGCGTACTGATGACGGGTGAAGCGCTGGTCGCCGGCGATGTGTGGCGCGCCGTCGAAGAAGGCGGCGAGCACGCGGGCGGCGGTGCGGGTCAGCGCCGGTCGGGCGGGTGCGGCCGTCGGAGTCACAGCTGAGGCTCCCGTGGCGGTGTGATGGCCGTGGTGGGCGGCAGGGCGGCGGACCGGGTGTACCAGGCGACCGCTGTGGTCAGGGCTGCGATCTGGTCGCGCAGGTCGGCGGTGGCGGCGGCCAGATCGGCGGTGGCCCGGCGCAGGGCGTAGCCGTTTTCGGGGCTGGGGTCGGCGGTGGCATAGCCCGTGACCGTGGTCAGGGTGCGAGTGGCGGCGGTGACTGCGGCGAGGGCGTGTGAGAGGTACGGCGCGTGCTTGTAGATCTCTGCGGGCAAGTACTGGCAGGCCAGGACGGTGTCCGTGAGGGCGCGGGTCGCCTCGTGGGCGTCGGCCGAGGCGTAGGTGGCCGCATCCAGATCGGCCAGCAGGTGGTGCCTGGTGGGCATGGCGGGGGCGAGCCTGGTGGGGGCGAGCATGGTCAGGGTCATGGCATGAGGCAGGGATCGGTGGCGCGACCGGCTTGGTGGCCGAGCGCGCCGCTGGCCGTATAGAGGAGTGCAGGTGAGGCAGAGAGTCGGTGGCGCGACCGGCTTTGTGGCCGGCCGCGCCACCGGCCGTCTAAAAGGAGCGGGTGCGGCGGTTAACCGGCGCGGCTGAGACGCCCAGCGGCCGGCGCCGGACTGCCGAACAGCGGCGGCCAGTCCGCCGGCAACTGCGCGAGGACCTGGGTCATCAGCGGCTCGCCGGCGGTGTCGGCGACCACCGACAGCACGGCGCCGAGGTCCCACAGCGCCGTGGCCTCCGTGGCCCCTTCGATCCAGGCGGCGGTGGCCCGCACCAGCCGTTCGGCGCTCAACGGCTCCGCGGCCGGAAGCGGGTTGAGCAGCACCAGCGCGAACTCTTCGGGCAGCCGCGCGGCCAACTCCGCGCGCACTCGGCCGTTCAGGTGAGCGCCCAGCAGCGCCAGCACCACGCGGGCGGCACGGTCGGCTTCGGAGGGGGTGCGGTATTCGCCGCGGTCCCCGACCTGGGCCAGGAACATCTCGGTGTGCCATTCGTCAGTCATGGCGTCCTCCACATCCGGTGCGATTTCCTTACGGCTGGCTCGGTCACGGCCGGCCCGGTCACGACCGACCCGGTCACGGTCGGCTCGGCCGACGAGCCTGGTCAGAGGCGGCGCGCACCGCGTCCGCACTGCGGCTCACGGCGCCGACCTGCTCGGCGAGAGCCGGGTGCTCCGCCCGCAGGTGCGTGTGGGCGTCGGCCAGCGGGCCCAACAGATCCGCGGCGTCGTCGTGGCTCAGGGCCTGACGCAGCGCGGCCAAATCACCTTCGGCAGCGTTCCCGAGGTCGTTCAGGGCGCCGATCTGGCCCGCCAGCTGCCGCAGGTCGGCCGCGTTGGAACGGGCCCAGGCGGTGACCGCCTTGTCGCCGGCCCGCTTGTCCCGCTCGGCGCTCACCCGCTGCTCGCCGGTGCCCGCCGCGCCGTCCGGGGAGGGACGCAGCCGCAGGTAGCGGCGCTCGGCGGCCTGGCGGCTGGCCACGCCCAGGGCCGGGGCCAGATCGGCCCAGCTGGTGCCCAGGGTTCGGGCGGCCTCGATCAGCTCCGGCTCCCAGCCGGCTATCTGCGTGCGCAGCTCGCGCAGCAGGGTCAACGCCGCCAGCACCTGGTTCGCGCTCAGCGGAGCCGGCACGGAGCCGGCGGCGCCGGTCGGCGGGTGGACCGCGTGCATCGCGGCGGTGATCTGGCCCAGGGCCGCGCCGGTGTCGAAGCCCCCCGCCGCCCTTCCGGGAGTCTGTTCCACGTGTTCCATCGACGTCATCCTTTCGGCGACGCCATCACTTGTCGTCGCTTCGATGACATGCTATACCGGAGATGTCAGCGAGTCGACCCGCCGGTCGACCACACACTGGAGGTGACCCCCATGTTGATGCGCACCGACCCGTTCCGTGACCTGGACCGCATCGCCAGCCAGCTGCTCGGGACCACCGCCGCGGGCACCTGGTCCCGCCCGAACCCGATGCCGCTGGACGCCTGGCGCGCCGACGGCGAGTTCGTGGTCTGCTTCGACCTGCCCGGCGTGTCCCTGGACGCGATCGACGTCGACATCGAGCGCAACGTGCTGACCGTCAAGGCCGAGCGCCGGCCCACGGCCACCGGCGACGACGTGGAGATGCAGGTGTCCGAACGCCCTCTGGGCGTGTTCTCCCGCCAGCTGTTCCTGGGCGACACCCTGGACGCCGAGAACATCAAGGCCGACTACGACGCCGGCGTGCTGACCCTGCGCATCCCGATCTCCGAGAAGGCCAAGCCCCGCAAGGTCGAGATCACCGCCGCCTCCAAGAAGGAAATCAACGCCTGACCGCCCCGGCCGCCAGAAACGCTCAACGGAAAGGGATGACGCCCGGTGGCCGCCGAGGTTTCGGCGGCCACCGGATCCCCGGTGAAGGTTCACGATGGAACCGGACTTCTACGCCGTCCTGGACGTCGCCCCCGACGCCGACGCCGAACAGATCACCCGCGCGTTCCGGCAGCTGATCCGCACCCTGCACCCCGACGCTTCCGGCACCGCGCCGCACGACCAGGCCGCCGCCGATCGGCTGCGGCAGGTCCTGGCCGCCTGGCACGTCCTGCACGACCCCGATGCGCGCGCCGCTTACGACCGGACCCGGACGGCACCGATGCCGCCGGTTCAGCGGGCACGGCGGCCCGGCAGCCAGCACGGACCGCGCCCCGGCACCGGGGCCCGCCCCGACACGAGCGCCAGCACCAGCACCAGCACCACACCGCCCGAAGACGCCGACCTGATCGCCGGACCGACCGTCATCCACGCCCGGCCCCCGCAACCGTCCGGTCCGCACATCCGGATCGGACCGCCGATCCGCCTGGACGAATGACTCCGCAGCAGTGCCATTAGCGCCGAAGCAGGCTGCGTGCGCTGCTCAGCTCCGCTGCACGGGAGTCAGGATGAACGTGAAGTCCGCCGGCCCGAGTTCGAGCCGGTACTGAGGCAGCACACCGGGTCCCACAGCGGCGGTGCCAAGGCCCTGGACCGCATGGTCGGTGTGAAGGTGGATCACCGGGCCCGGGACGAGATCGGTGTCGTGCCGTGCGGCGTCGAGCTGCCGGTCGGTCCAGCGGCGAGCGGCGAACTGGAACAGCTCCTCGCCCTCGACGCGCAGGCCGTTTCCGGCTCCGTCGGTGAACGTGGCCCAGCGAGTGTCCGCACGGTTGCCGTTCTCCTGCGGGCGCACGTAGGGCGTGTGCAGTTCGTCCACGGTGTTGCGAAAGCGTCCGACACGAACCGCCTGGCACGAGTCGGGGTAAGCCTCGCCCGGCCCGGCGCCGAACCACTCCACCTCGGACCAGTCAGCCGGGATCTCCCAGTCGAGTCCGATGCGGCCCAACGACCGGGACTTGTCCCTGCGGACCAGTTCCCGGTACTCCTCCGGCGGGAGCGCGGCGTCCACCATCGTGTCGCCGAAGTCGTCGCCGCGCTCCGGCCAGTGGCCGACGGGTTCGGCATGCACCCGCAGGCGCAGGCTGTCGCCGTCGCTTTCCCAGCGATAGGTGGTGAGGTATCCGGAACCGCCCGCCGCGGCGGCGCTCCGGACGACGACGACCATGCCGTGCTCGTCCGGCGTGACGGAGATGGTGCGGTACCGCAGCCGATCCAGCCCGCGGTCCTTCCAGTAAGCGGCGTCGCGCTGGGACCAGCCGCGGTCGTTGTCGGTGGGGGCCCGCCACAGATTCAGCCGTGGCCCGCGCAGCGAAAGCCCCCCGAGACCGAGCAGAGCTCCGGTGGTCCGGTCGAACCGGCCGGGGCCGAGCAGGATGTGCTCCCCTTCGCTGCGGGCCGGACCCGGCAGGCCGATCGGTGGCCGACGGCTCTTCGCAGACAGCTGAAGCTGCCCCCAGGCGACCGCATGACCTTCAGGGGCCCAGTCGGCGGGCTTGTCCAGCTCCGCCTGGACGGTGAGCCAGAGCTCGCCCGCGCCCTCTTGACCGTCCTGCCCGTCTCGACCGTCCAGCACCGACGGGTCCAGCCGAGGCAACGGCAGCCGTCCGCTCTCCCCGGCCGCCACCTGCGGTGTCGGCAGCACGCCGTGGGCCACTTCGACTCCCTCGCGAGCCAGCGACCAGGTGAACCGCAGGTGGGACAGGTCCAGCACCTCATAGTCGTTCTCCACTACGAGGATGTCCGCTTCCGCGCCGGGGCCGATGCGGACAGGAGCGATCACCTTCGCGTACTCCAGCAGGCCCGGCGAAGGCGTGCGGTCGGGGAAGACCAGGCCGTCACAGATGAAGTTGCCGTCGTGCAGGTCCTCGCCGAAGTCGCCTCCGTAAGCGAAGAACTCGCGCCCCTGGGCGTCGCGGGTGCGAAGTCCCTGATCCATCCACTCCCAGACATAGCCGCCCTGAACCCGCGGATACTCCCTGCACGCCTGTAGGTATTCAGTAAGCCCGCCAGGCCCGTTCCCCATGGCATGGGCGAACTCGGTGAGCAGGAAGGGCATGCGGTTGCGCGGCTCGTCCGCAGGGTCGCCGGACCCGTCGCGCGCCGGGTAGGAGATCTCACCCGGCAGCAGCTCTCCCCGGCCGATCCGGGCGACGGCGGCGGGCGGCCGGTACATCTCGCCGTGGACGTCGGTGTACTCGCTGAGCCGGTCGCCCTCGTAATGGAGCGGGCGGGCTGGGTCGCGCTGCCGGACCCATGCGGACATGGCCCGGAGGTTGCGACCGTCTCCTGCCTCGTTGCCGAGGGACCACATGATGACGCTCGGGTGGTTCTTGTCCCGTTCCACGGTCCGCTCGATGCGGTCCAGGTAGGCGTCGTGCCAGCGCGGGTCGTCGGAGGGATTGCGCTGCCAGCGCTCGGGATCGACGTACTCGAAGCCGTGGGTCTCCAGGTCGCATTCGTCCATGACCCACAGGCCGAGCTCGTCGCAGAGGTCGAGGAAGGCGGGGTGCGGCGGGTAGTGCGCGGTGCGCACCGCGTTGATGTTGTGCTGCTTCATCAACTCCACGTCGCGGCGCATGGCTTCGAGCGGGAGCGCCCGGCCGTGGTCGGGATCGAACTCGTGCCGGTTCACGCCGCGCAGCACCACCCGGCGACCGTTGACGCGCAGGACCCCGGCTTCGTCGATCGTCACGGTGCGGAAGCCGATCCGGATCCGGACCCGCTCGCTGCCGGTGGCCAGGTACGCCTCGTAGAGCTGCGGATCCTCCGCGCTCCAGGGCTGAACCGTTTCGAAGGTGAGCTCGCCGTCGACCGGCTGGTCGTGGACTCCGAGGGCCGGGATGTCGAGCCGTACCGGCGCGTCCGCGTCGACCTCCACGCGGAGCCGGCCGGCGCCGGTGTCCACGTCGTAATCGGCGTGCACGAAGACGTCCCGGATGCCGCCGGCGGGGCGGGCCAGCAGGGACACGGACCGGAAGATGCCTGACAGGCGCCAGGTGTCCTGGTCCTCCAGGTAGGTGCCCGCGGAGAACTGGTGCACGCGGACCGCCAGCACGTTCCGGCCGGGCCGCAGCAGCCCGGTGACGGCGAACTCGGTCGGGAGCCGGCTGCCGTGGGTGACGCCCAGTTCTTGGCCGTTGAGCCAGACCCGGGCGCAGGAGTCGACGCCGTCGAAGCGCAGGACGGCCGGGGTGTCGGTCCAGGCGGCGGGCAGGTCGAAGATCCGGCGGTAGTCCCCGGTCTCGTTCTCGTCCGGGACGAAGGGCGGGTCGACCGGTATCGGGTAGGCGATGTTGACGTAGATGGGCCGGCCATAGCCGTTCAGCTGCCAGTGCGAGGGGACGCGGAGAGCGTCCCAGGAGCCGTCGTCGAAGTCCGGCGCCTCGAACCCGTCCGGTTCCGGGCGCAGGGTGGACGAGAACCGGAACGCCCAGTCCCCGTCGAGGTCGATCCTGGGAGCGTCGGAGTCCAGGGCAGCCCGCGACGCGACCCTGCCGCGGCCGGGGGCGAAGTCCTCGAAATAGCGTGCGGACATGCGGAATCCTCCGGTGATCTCGGTGATGCGCGCGACCGTACTATCGAACGTTTCTTGCGGGAAGCGAGGTCCTCACGCCGTCCCTGTGAGGAGCGGTTCCGGGGTCGCCACCGCTCGGCCGGACGGGTGAACTTCCATGCCCTCGACAGAAAATCTGCCCTCCCGGAGGTAGATATTCGCTCCGAGGTGGGGTAACGTTTCTGTCGTAGCCAAGGAAGTCAGTTTGGACGCGGCAGACACGAACTGCCCGTCATCAGCAGGACCGCAACACCTGCTGAGCAGTAAGGAGCAGCGCGCCGGGCCAGGAAGTCGAAAGGGGCTTCGGCGGCTGGGCGGCAGTTCGACCGTGCTGGGACCGGCAGGTGAACAGGGTTCCGGCGCATGCCGCAGAAGGAAGAGAACAGGCACAAAGTAATTGAGGAGAAGGGAAGGTCAGCAGCACCCGTTGGATCGCCCGCCACCGGCCGCAAACCGCCGGGCGGGTACCGCAGTCCCATCGAACGAAGGGTGGTATTCCGGTCACGAATCCGCGATCCTCGCACCTGCCGCATCAGTCGGCCGTGCGAAAGAGGGCCGGTCAAACCGGCACCTGGTGTTGAAGACCCCTGCCCCCGGGCCCCGGCGCATAGCGCCGGGGCCCTCGACCCGTGTGGAAGGTGCATGATCACAGGACAACCGAACACTGACGACAAGTTCCAGGACAAGCTCGACGACGATGACTATCCCGCCTACAGCATGGGCCGCGCCGCAGCGATAATCGGCGCCACGCAAAGCTTCCTGCGCGCCCTGGACGAGGCCGAGCTCATCACCCCCCAGCGCTCGGCCGGCGGCCACCGCCGCTACTCCCGCTACCAGCTGCGCCTGGCCGCCCGAGCCCGGGAGCTGGTGGACTCCGGCACCGCGCTGGACGCGGCCTGCCGGATCATCATCCTGGAAGACCAACTCGCCGAAGCCCAACGCATCAACGCCGAGCTCGTCAAAGAGCGACGCTCCGAGGCCAGCCGCTGAGCTGATCCCTTGTGTGCTCCGGCAGTCGCAGCGGTTCGGCGACCGCTCGCCGCGATACCCGGGAGCGACCAGCTCCCGGGCGCTCAGCCCGCAGCTGACGCCGGTGAAACTGTTCCTGATCCGCGAAGCCTCAGCTGACCACGGTGAATCCGCCCGGCACCACAAGCACCCGACCGCCCCGGGCGACGGGTTCCCCGCTGGAGTCGTAGGCGAAAACCTGCTCCCCGGCCACACTCACCACATGCGGCACGGTGTCGACGTTGACCAGCAACGTCGCCGCACCGATGCGGAATGTGCTGATGAGCGGCAGCAGCAGGAGGGCGTCCACCTCGGCCGGACCCGTGGACCGCGCGCTGAGCGTCGTGGCGCCGGCCGGCAGCGGATGGTCGAGGGTCAGCGGCTCAAGCGCCCCGGGGGCGGCTGCGATCCCTCGCGGACCGCACACGTGGGTGAGGGTGCCGAGGATCTGCGATCCGCTGGTCCACGTCGTCTGCGTGGGCGTCGGCGTGTCGTGGAGGTTGACGACCGGCAGGACCAGGCGCGGCTGCGCGGACGGCGGCACGGTCCAGGTCGCCGTGCCGTCCGCGCCGAGGGACAGGTAGGACCCGCTGCTCCATTGGGATTCACCGGTCCAGGCCGACGGCGGCGTGACGACCGTGCCGCCGTCGGCGGACTCGCCTTCGACGAGCTGCAATCCGTCATGGGACGCCGGGCCTGAAAGCCGCGCGAGGTCGCGGCGCGCGTCCAGGGCGAGCATCGAGAGCTGGCCGTGGATCGTGGACTCGGCACCGGAGTTGCGGTTGATCACGCCGTCGCCGGAGATCCCGTCGTAGGTGCGGCCGCTGACGGGGTCGTACATCGGCTGGCCTGCGCGATTGGCGCCGAAGTACCACGCGGCGACGAAGGCGGCGAGGTGCCGGGGCCCGGGCCGGCCGGCCGCGAGCAGGGCCTGCAGGCGCGCGTCGACGCCGTAGGCGATCTGAGTGCGGTCGACCGGGGCCGGGAGCCAGCCGTTGTCAGGGCCGCCGGAGGTCAGCAGGAGCGGGGTGAAGCCGGCGGCGTCGCCGATCGCCGGAGCCAGGAGCCCGGTCGTGCCGAGAGCGGCGGACGCGGCGGCGAGCGCGGTGGACATCTGGGCGGCCCAGGCGTGCCAGTCGGAGATCGACTCGCCCCACGGCAGCAGCGCGCGGAACGGCCACGTGCGCGTCGAGCCCGCGCTCATCTCCGCGATGCCTTCGGCGAAGCGGGTGAGAGCTCGGCGGGCGCCGGGCGAGCCGCCGGCCCGGACGTAGGCCGCGAGCCCGAGGACCGCCTCGGAGGTCGCGTCGGCGCCGTCGACGATCAGCCAGGCCGGGAACCGGCGTCCGTGGACGACGTTGTACTGGCCGTAGCGCACCAGGACCGCACGCTCGAGAGCGGCGATCGCCAGCTCGAGACGGTCGCGGAGGAACGCGGCGAAAGGCCGGTCCACGTGCCGGAAGGCGGCGTAGCCCTCCCCCAGCGCCCACACCGTGCGGGCGAGCCAGTAGGACGGCCCGGAGTCGGAGGGGTCAGGCACGTCGACGGGATCGGCGCTCGGGTTCAGCGTGCCGTCGGGCTGCATCCACAGGACCACGTTGCCGTTCACCGACTGCAGGAAAGTCAGCGCACGAAGCAGCCCGCGCGCCGCGTCGAGCGACGCGTCCTCGCGGAACTGCGTCCAGTGCCGCACATAGACCACGATCGCCCGCGCGATGTCGTCGGCGTTGTACGCACCCTGACCGTAGGTGTCGGTCACCGGATCGTAGGTGCCGCCGCCGATCCGCTTGTATGAGCCGTCCGCCTGGCGATCGGCGTACGTCCACAGCACACCGATCGGCCCGGAGCCGTAGGTGACGTGCCCGGGAGCCGGCGGCGGCGTGACCGAGGCGCGCAGGAAGTCCAAGTGCGCCAGGTTGGAAAGCCTGGAAGGGTGCGACGGCGACCCGGCAGCGGCGGCGGCAGCGCCGGCGTGCGCCGGCACGGCGGCGGAAAGGACGGTGGCGACCGCCCCGCCGAGGACGGTTCGCCGCGTGAGAGTCATGGGATCCGGGTCCAATCTGGCGACGCCTGGCCGACACCTGTCGCCACCGTTTTCCCCACCAATGAGGACCCTGACACAGTGGGGCGGCCTCACTGTCGCAGGGCCGTGTGAAACTGGGCGGCTATGGGAGACAACTACTACACCGTCCTGGTCGCAGCGGAGATGAAGGACGTCGTCGACGAACTTCCGACCCTCGCGCCGTCCGCGTTCGCCAAGCCGGCCGCGCCCGGACGGACGGTTGTCAGCGGCGAGTTCTTCGGACCGGAGGAAGCGAACGACGCCGCAGCCCGGCTCAGCCGCCTGTCGCTGATCGGGGCGGTGGCTTTCGGCGTCTACAGCTCCGACGCCCTGTCCGCCATCCTGTACCGCGACGGAGCGCCGGTGCACTGCTACGACTCGACCGCGCAGACTCTCATCGCGCGGATCATCGAGAACGGCGACGGACCACCGCGCGGCGACTTCGAGAACCCCTATTACCTCTACGAGAAGGGTGATCCGGACTGGCCCTCAGGGGTGCGCGGCGCCGATCCCGACTGGCTTCTGCCCTTCGCCGCCGGGCCTGTCGACCGCGAGGTGCTGGCCGGACTGCTGGATCTGCGCCTGATCCCGGACGATGAACTGATACTCAAGGAAGACGGCCGGCGGCGCTGGCTGTTCGCCGGATCACACCACGCGGCAATAGCGAAATTTCTTCATTTGGATCCCGAATACCTGTGCGGGGGACTCGATTGACCCGCGTCACAGCGGGCGATCTTTCTCAGCGTTTCTTATGGAATCACGGTTAACCTGGCCATATGGACGAGAATCGTGCGCGTCGCGTCGTCGACGCCCTGCGTGAACGCGGTGTCAACGCCCATGTCGCGAAGGTCAGCGTCTATCAGTTCGGAGTGCGGGTCATGCTGTCGGGCGGGCGGCAGGCCGAGTGGGACACCGACGACACGGCCGGGCTGGAAGCCCAGGTCATGAAGGACGGGATGCTGGTCGGGTTCGTCCCGACGATCGAGGGGTCGGAGGACTTCGACGAGCAGCAGACCATCGAGGCGATCCTG
>JABFXP010000655.1 GCA_013361685.1 Catenulispora sp. | reverse complement strand
CGCCCGCCGACGCCGCCACTGACGCCGACACCGAAGGAAACGCACATGTCTGGAGCCACGTACGCCGCCGCCGGCGTCGACATCGAGGCCGGTGACCGCGCGGTCGAGCTGATGAAGGAGTGGGTCGCCAAGACCCGGCGCCCGGAGGTGCTCGGCGGCATCGGCGGCTTCGCCGGCCTGTTCGACGCCTCGGCCCTGAAGGCCTACGACCGGCCGCTGCTGGCCACCTCCACCGACGGCGTCGGCACCAAGGTCGCCATCGCGCAGCGGCTGGGCAAGCACGACACCATCGGCCGGGACCTGGTCGGGATGGTGGTGGACGACCTGGTGGTGTGCGGGGCCGAGCCGCTGTTCATGACCGACTACATCGCCACCGGCAAGGTGGTGCCCGAGGTGATCGCCGGGATCGTCAAGGGCATCGCCGAGGGCTGTGTGCTGGCCGGCTGCGCGCTGGTCGGCGGCGAGACCGCGGAGCACCCGGGGCTGCTGGCACCCGGGGAGTACGACGTGGCCGGCGCCGGCACCGGCGTGGTCGAGGCGGACAAGGTGCTCGGCGCCGAGCGGGTGCGCCAGGGCGACGTGCTGGTCGCCATGGCCTCCTCGGGCGCGCACTCCAACGGGTACTCGCTGCTGCGCCACGTGTTCTTCGACGTGGCCGGCTGGCAGCTGGACCGCGAGGTGCCGGAGTTCGGGCGCACGCTGGGCGCCGAGCTGCTGGAGCCGACCCGCATCTACTCGCTGGACTGCCTGGCGCTGATCGCCGCGACCGAGGTCCACGCCTTCTCGCACATCACCGGCGGCGGCGTGGCCGCGAACATCGCGCGGATCATCCCGGCCGGCCTGGAAGCGCGGCTGGACCGGGCCACCTGGACGCCGCCGGCGGTGTTCGGGACGGTCGGCGCGCTGGGCGGGGTGGCGACGCTGGAGCTGGAGAAGACGCTGAACATGGGCGTCGGGATGGTCGCGGTGCTGCCGGCGGAGTCGGTGGACGAGGCGCTGCGGGTGCTGGCCGGGCGCGGGCTGCCGAGCTGGGTGTGCGGCGAGGTGACGGCCGCGGAGCAGGGCGCCGCCACGGTCGGCGGCGCGAAGGGCGGCGACGGCGCGGCTGCGCTGCACGGGGAGTACGCGAAGTAGGGCGCGGCCCGGACCGGAAGATCCGGCGGGACGCCCCGGAGAAGTTTCCACGAACGACGAGATGACGCCTCGACGGCCGGACCGTCGGGGCGTCTCCCTTCGTCCCGGGAAGACTCTCCCGGCTCGCGCGTGTCACACATTCCACGCGTCCCACGCCGGCGACGACGCCGTCGCGTCCCGGCGCCGGCCGCGGGCGTGACGAAGGCCCGTCCCGCAGGGGACGGGCCTACTCAACCGGTGCTTTGCGGCCCGGTCCAGCCTCAACCGCGACGGTGGTGACTGCGGTGGGAACCGCCGTCGTCCTCGCTGTCGTAGTCGTCATCGTCGGCATAGTCGTCGGTGTACTTCGCGTACAGCTCGTCGTCGTCCGCGTCGTCGTCGTCTTGTTCCGACGGTGCCTCGGCGGTATGCCCGTTGGACGTGTGTGTACCGTCCTTTTGCAGCTCACGCTGGAGCTGCGCAAGATCGGTTCCCACGTCGCGGTACTTCAGGTCTCGGGCGACCCGCGTCTGCTTGGCCTTGGCCCGGCCGCGCCCCATTGGCTCGACCCCCTCAACGATCGGGGCTGGTCTGCCCCTGCTCCGGTCACACGGTCATTCGTGAGAATTTCACGGTACCTGTTTCCCCAACCGATCGGTACGAGCCATACGGCTGATCGGCACGAACAGGTGTAGCCGACCGCGTTACTCGGGTGTCACAGGCACGACCCCACGATAGCGCTTATACCCGCATCGATGCCACGCGCCACCGGGGGGATCTGTACCACTCGATCAGAAGATCTGTGCCAGGCCGGTCGAACGCCTAGCGGAGATACACACCGCGCAGGCGGCCGACATCCCGCATCCGGCGCTCGGCGAGCCGGTCGGCGGCCACCGACGGGGGCACTCCCTCCTCCGCTGCCAGGGCGTAGATCCGCCGGGTGGTGTCGAAGATCCCCGAGGCCCGGCGCTTGGCGCGCTCGAAATCGAAGCCCTGGATTTCATCCGCGACCTGGATCACCCCGCCGGAGTTCACCAGATAATCGGGGGCGTAGAGGATCCCGCGGGCCTCCAGTTGCTTCTCCACCCCGGCATGCGCCAACTGGTTGTTGGCCGCCCCGCAGACGATCTTCGCGGTGAGCGCGGCGACCGAGGTGTCGTCCAACGCGCCGCCGAGGGCGCACGGGGCGTACACGTCGATCTCGGAGGTGATCAGCTCCTCGGTGGAGGAGACGATCTCGACCTGGGCGTAGTTGTCCCGGAGCCACTGGATCGCACCCTCGTAGGGGTCGGTGGCGACGATGGCGGCGCCGTCCTCGATCAGATGGCCGACCAGGTAGCGGCCGACTTTGCCGATACCGGAGATGCCCACGCGCTTGCCGGCAAGGGACGGTGCGCCCCACAGGTATTCGGCAGACGCGCGCATACCCTGGAAAACCCCGTATGCGGTGAGGACGGACGAGTCGCCCGCGCCGCCGGCCTCGACGGAGCGGCCGGTGACGAACTCCGACTCCCGGGCGACGACGTCCATGTCCTGCACGTAGGTGCCGACGTCGCACGCGGTGTAGTAGCGGCCGTTGAGCGACTGGACGAAGCGGCCGTAGGCCCGCAGCAGCGCCTCGGACTTGATCTCGCCCGGGTCGCCGATGATCACGGCCTTGCCGCCGCCGAGGTCGAGGCCGGCGAGCGCGTTCTTGTAAGACATGCCGCGCGAGAGGCGCAGGACGTCCGTCAGCGCTTCCTGCTCGGTGGCGTAGGGGAAGAAGCGGGTGCCGCCCAGGCCCGGGCCGAGGAGGGTGTTGTGCACCGCGATGATGGCCTTGAGGCCGGTCTCCTCGTCGTGGCAGTACACGACCTGCTCGTGGTCGTGGGCGAATACCCCGCTGACGTCGTTGTCAGTCTTGTCGGACACTGCGTTGCTCCTGATGGTGACTGGTGGTCGGGAGACTTGCTGTGGTGATGGCGCGCTCACGGCGATGGGCGGTTCGAGGATCGCCCGAAGTCCACCCCGGTGCCTGGAGCGCGCATAGAGGAAGCCTATTCCGTGGGCGGGGCTGTATGGGGCGGGGTGGGGGTGGTCGGCTGTCGGCGCAGGTGGGAGGAGTGGGGGTGGCGTCGCGGGCCCAGGAAGGCGTCTCGCATCGTGGACGATCGGGTCCGAGGATCAGTTGGGACCGTCCTCGTCCGCCGCCGGTCGATCGCCGCCTGGTGTCTCTTGATCCGGCGCATATCGTCCGCATTGGTGAGAGCATCACTAGGTGCGCGCATCCCCAGGCGGCGCGATCCCGGCGCCATACATGGCTTATCTGCGGGTCTACGAGCCGCTGGCCGCTTTCCCCGTCGGCGAGCGCGCGGAGTGGGAAGGATGGCTGGCGCGCAACCCCGAGGGGGCGACGCTGGCCCGGGAGCAGGCGGTGGCGTTGCGGGCGCTGGTCGCGGTACCGCCGATCGCAGTACCGGAGAACGAGGAGCGCGTCGCTTATGTGATGCGGACAGGCGAGGAAGGACCGCTGCTGTGCCCCTGGCAGTCGCGGTTGAGGTCGTGGCTCGCGCTGACCGAGCTGCGGGCGGTGCACGGGGACGGCGGAGTCCGGCTCTACTGGCCGCAGGCCGTACTGGATCGCGCCGACAGCGAGTACGACCGGTGGTGGGCTGAGGACCCGGAGGCCCTGCCCCACATCCTCACCTCCTCATGGCAGATCCCGATCAGGTGGCTTGTGCTCTTCGGGCAGGAAGACGGCGTGGCTGGAGAGGGTCACTCGCTCTGCTTTCGGACAGCCATGAGTTCGGCGCGGAAGCGGTGTGCCAGAGGCCTGAGGGTGCTGAAGCGGGCGCTGGGGGCGGGGCCGCTCGTGGAGGCTGTGGAGACTCTGGGGATGTGGCTGGAGGAGTTCCACCCGCGGTCGGTGGTGGAGCTCGACTACGGGGGGCTCATGGGTTTGCTCGTGGCGCAGGGCGCTGTGGGGGCCGAGGAGCGGGAAGGAGGCGTCGTCATGGACTGCTCGGTGCGATACGTCGCTGAAGGTCTCGCCGCCCTGGCGGAGGGTGATGACGCCGCGGTCACCTCTGCTTACCTCCGGTATCGGGTGAAGTGGGACGCCGTGCGGCTGCTGGCCCGAGCCAACTGACGGTCGCCCTTAAGCGATCGGGCAGGCGAACAGACGGACGAATCGACGCCCGAACCGGGTCGGGTGATCAGGGGTCTTCCGTCCGGGGCACGGGGCATGCCAAGATCATCGCCTGGGGTCGAATCCGGACACCGGGGGTGAAGCAACCGCCTGATGGAGTCCTCGATCGACACAGCGTTACGGCGGTGAAGCTGTCCGTATATCGGCCCCTACGTCCGGGGTCGGCCGGTGCGGGTTTTGTGTATCGATTTCATAGATATCGCCCACGGCGCCTGTCGGATGGTGTACTTGTACTGTGAACGACAAGCCGTTCGTCCTATAACCGACACGGCCGCACGGTCTTCCCGGGACCGGGCAAGCGAGG
>JABFXP010000281.1 GCA_013361685.1 Catenulispora sp. | reverse complement strand
GCCGCCGCCGGGCTGGCCGCGAAGCGCGGCCTGGAAGCCGACCGCGAGCTGTGGGTGCTGGCGCGGCCGCTGGCCGAGGTGCCGGCGGCACCGCGGGTCGAGGGCGTGCGGATCTCCGCCTTCCGGCCCGGGACCGACGACCGGGCCTGGCTCGCCCTGAACGCGCTCGCCTTCGCCCACCACCCGGAGCAGGGTGCGATGACGCTCGAGGACCTGCACGAGCGCATGGCCGAGACGTGGTTCGACCCGGAGGGCTTCCTGCTGGCGTGGCGCGGCGAGAAGCTCGTCGGCTTCCACTGGACGAAGGTCCACGACCACAGCGCCTACGGCGACGGCCCGGTCGGCGAGGTGTACGTGCTCGGCGTCGATCCGGCGGAGCAGGGCGCCGGACTCGGCCGGGTGCTCACGCTGAAGGGGCTCGAGTATCTGCGCGGGCGGGGCCTGGACGAGGTGATCCTGTATGTCGAGGCCGACAACGCCGCCGCGGTGGCCGTCTACACCAAGCTGGGCTTCACCCGGCGCGGCGCCGACGTGATGTACCGGCTCAGCTCGTGACGCCGACCAGCTGCGCGTAGACCACCAGGTTGTCCGCGTAGTGCTTGCCGTCGAACGCGCCGCCGCAGGTGATCAGCCGCAGCTGCGCGGTGTCGACGTCCTCGCCGGTGCCGTACACCCGCTGGGCGGGGAACCGGCCCTTGTCGACCACCTCGACCGACGTCACCCGGAACTGCGCGTGCTTCTTGTCCGCGCGGTCCACGACCACCAGCGCGCCGGGCTGCACGTTCCCCAGCGGGTAGAACACGGCGCGGCCGTACTCGGTGTCGACGTGGCCGACGATCACCGCCGCGCCGCGCTCCCCCGGCGTCGGGTTGCCGGTGAACCAGCCGGCTTCGGCGGGCGCCGCCATCGGCGGCACCGCGACCGCGCCGTCGGCGTCCAGGCCGAGCCGGATCAGCGGGGCGTCGATGCCGACCGAGGGGACCTTCACCCGCAGCGGCACCGAGCGGGCCAGCGGCGGCGCGGCCGGGCCGGACCAGGTGCCGAACAAGGTGCCCCGGGACGGGGCGGGCGGCCCGGTCAGGGCGCTGACGCCGGAGCTGAGCAGTTTGCAGCCGGCCAGCACCACGGCGAGCGCCAGGACGATCTTCAGGGTCTGACGGCGGCCGCGGCTCTGCCGCATCGCGCCACCGGCCGGCTTCGGGACCGCCACGGTCCGGCCGCCGGCCGGACCTCCGGTTTCGACCGGGCCGCGCTGACCGCGCTGGCCGCGCGGTCCGCTCCCGCCGACCGGAATGCCCGGGCCGTGGCCCGGGCGCACCGGGGACGGATCACCCGACATGCGTGCCGGAGGCCCCGCGGCGCCGCATCGTCCACAGGCCGTAGCCGACGCCGCCGGCCACCAGCGCGATCCCGCCGGCGGTCATGCCCATGTCGCCCTTCATCACCGAGCCGCCGCCGCCGGCCTTCGGCGGGTTGGTCGGCGTCGGGTTGGCGCCGCCGTAGATGGTGATGCTGGTGACGCCGTTGAGCTTGTTGCCGCCGGTGCCGCAGGTGACGTTCACCGACCAGTTGCCGTTCTGGGCGGTGGAGATGATGGTGGCGGTGCCGGCCAGACCGGCGCCCTTGGGGTTGCGGGTCAGCGAGACCGAGCCGTTGTTGGCGAACACCGAGGAGGTGGCCGTGCCGGACTCGGGCTGGATGCAGGTGGGCACCGTGATCTGCACCTGCTGGCCGGGCTTGGCGGCGCTCGGGCTGAGCTCCACCGCCGGGCCGCTCAGGCCGCTGCCGGGGCTCCCGCTGTCCGCCGGCAGCGCCCCGGCCGCGCCGGAGACGCCGGACACCGCGCCGGACACCCCGGAGGACAGGCTCTGGACGCCGTTGGAAAGGCTCTGATACCCGCTCTGCAGGTTCTGGTACCCGCTCTGCAAGCTCTGATAGCCGTTCGAAACCGTCGACGCGCCGTTCTTGACGTTGTCCACCACGTCGCCGGCGCTGGCGTGCGTGTTCATCATCCACAACAGCGCGGCCGCGCCGCCGCCCACCACCAGGGTCTTCATCCCGAACATCTCGGGGGCCTCCTGTCGATCAGGGTTCGAAGCGGCAAAAGCAGGGGAGGTGTCACCGGGCAGAACCGGGTACACCTTCCAGAACCATCGATACCGTCGCGGACGGGGTTTCACCTGTTGAGCAGCGCATTTTCGCCCGGATGGCGCACGCGTTCACCCGGACGCCGAGATTCCACCCTCCGGCTACCCGGCGTTCATCGCCGCGTGTCAGGCTGACCTTCATGACCGGCCCGGCCCCCGAGACCCGCTTCCTGGACCGGGAGATCTCCTGGCTCAGGTTCAACGAACGAGTCCTGGAACTCGCCCAGGACTCCGCCCAGGTGCCGCTGCTGGAACGCACGCGCTTCCTGGCGATCTTCGCGTCCAACCTCGACGAGTTCTACATGGTCCGGGTGGCCGGCCTGCGCCGGCGGCTGGCCACCGGGGTGGCCACCACCTCGGCCTCGGGCCTGCCGCCGGGCGAGGTGCTCAGCCGGATCCTGGCCGAGACCCGGGAGCTGATGGCCCGGCACGCCGCGGTGTTCCAGGAGAAGGTGCGCCCGGAGCTGTCGGCGGCCGGGATAGCCATCATCCGCTGGGCGGAGCTGGAGGGCGAGGAGCGGGAGAAGCTGTTCCAGCTGTTCCGGTACCAGCTGTTCCCGGTGCTGACGCCGCTGGCGGTGGATCCGGCACACCCGTTCCCGTACATCTCGGGGCTCTCGCTGAACCTGGCGGTGTCGCTGCGGGACCCGGACACCGGGCAGGAGCACTTCGCCCGGGTGAAGGTGCCGCCGCTGCTGCCGCGGTTCGTGGAGGCCGGGCCGGGGCGCTACGTCCCGGTCGAGGACGTCATCGCCGCGCACCTGGAGCTGCTGTTCCCGGGCATGGAGATCCTGGACCACCACGCGTTCCGGGTGACCCGCAACGAGGACCTCGAGGTCGAGGCGGACACCGACGAGAACCTGCTGCAGGCGCTGGAGCGGGAGCTGATGCGCCGCCGCTTCGGGCCGCCGGTGCGGCTGGAGGTCGACGAGAACATCCGGCCGCAGGTGCTGGACCTGCTGGTGCGCGAGCTGGACATCAACGAGGACGAGGTCTTCAAGCTGTCGGCGCCGCTGGACCTGACCGGGCTGCACCAGATCGCCGACATCGGCAAGCCCGGCCAGTACAGCGACCTGCGCTTCCCGTCGTTCGCCACCAAGACCCACCCGGACCTGGCCGACGAGGGGCCGGGCAAGCCGGCCGACGTGTTCGCCGCGATCCGGCGCCGGGACATCCTGCTGCACCACCCCTACGACTCGTTCGCGACCAGCGTGCAGGCCTTCCTGGAGCAGGCCGCGGCCGACCCGGACGTGCTGGCGATCAAGCAGACGCTGTACCGCACCAGCGGCGACTCGCCGATCGTGGACGCGCTGATCGACGCCGCCGAGGCCGGCAAGCAGGTGCTGGTGCTGGTGGAGATCAAGGCCCGGTTCGACGAGCACGCCAACATCTCCTGGGCCCGCAAGCTGGAGCAGGCCGGCTGCCACGTGGTGTACGGGCTGATCGGCCTGAAGACGCACTGCAAGCTCTCGCTGGTGGTGCGCCGCGAGGGCGGGTTCCTGCGCCGGTACTCGCACGTCGGCACCGGCAACTACAACCCCAAGACCGCCCGGCTGTACGAGGACCTGGGCCTGCTCACCTGCGACAACGAGGTCGGCGCGGACCTGTCGGACCTGTTCAACCGGCTGAGCGGGTACGCGCACCCGACCAAGTTCGGGCGGCTGCTCACCGCCCCGAACGCGCTGCGGCCCGGGCTCGTGGAGCTGATCGGGCAGCAGAAGGAGCGGGCCGAGGCCGGGCTGCCGGCCCGGATCCGGATCAAGGTGAACTCCATCGTCGACGAGGCGGTGATCGACGCCCTCTACGAGGCCTCGCAGGCCGGGGTGCCGGTGGAGATCTGGGTGCGGGGCATCTGCGCGCTGCGGCCGGGCGTGGAGGGCATGAGCGAGAACATCAGGGTTCGCAGTGTGCTGGGACGCTTCCTGGAGCACTCCCGGGCGTTCGTGTTCGGGCTCGACGACGAGGCGCAGGTGTGGATCGGCAGCTCGGACCTGATGCACCGGAACCTGGACCGCCGGGTGGAGACCCTGGTGCGGCTGGTCGAACCGCAGCAGCGCCGGGCCATCTCGGCGCTGTTCGACCTGGCGATGGACCCCAAGACCGGCGCCTGGGACCTGGACGGCGACGGGACCTGGACCCGTTCGGAGTACGCCGAGGACGGCACGCCGCTGGCGGACGTGCAGAGCACGCTGATCGCCGAACGCGCCAACTGGTGGAGCCGGCGGCCGGGGTGAGCGACGCGGTGAACGGGGCGGTGTCCGCTGGGGAGAGAGCGGGCGACGCCGGGCAGCTGAGGACCGGATCGGTATGCGATGCGGTCCGGGCTGCCGGCAGGACACGGAGGAAACGGGCCGTCCGAGGGTGCCGGACGGTCCGGGCCGCGCGCTGCGCGAGCCGGGTTCCAAGGATCAGTACCGCCATCCGGGCAACGGCGGAACCGAACCGTCAGGCAGAAGCCTGACGCACGTCGTGGGGGCAGTGGCGGACACTATGGATGCAGCGACTCAGCGCGCGATGGCCGGTTTCGGGGCGGCCTCGCCGGACGGACCGGCGGGACTGGCGGTACGGGGCTACCTGGCCGAGCAGTCGCGCGCCTTTCTGACGCACGCCGCGCTGCCGGTGCAGCAGCCGGCCGCGGTACGGCTGCGCGCGGCCTGCCGCCGGGTGGGCTCGGCGCTGGCGGCGTGCCGGGACCTGGTCGACCCGGACTGGGCGGGCGAACTCGGCCGGGAATTGGATGCGACGGCCCGAATCCTGGCGGCCGAACGCGACGCCGAGGCGGTGCGGCCCCGGCTGCTGGCGCCGCTGGACCGGTGGATCTCGGAGAACCGGTATCCGGACGGCGGCGCGGCCCGGACCCGCACACTGCTGACCCGGATGCTGGACCGGGAACGCTCGGCGGCGCACGGCGCGGCGACCGCGGCCCTGGTCGGCCCGGGCTTCCACGCGCTGGCGGACAAGATGGCGACCCTGGCCCGCGACGTGCCGCTCACCCCGGCCGCCGAGCGGCCGTGCGCCGACGTGCTCCCGGAGATCGCCGGCGCGGCCTACGACACCTGGCGCCGCCAGACCGACGAACTGCCGCCCCCGCTGGCCGCCGAGGAGGGCGACGGCGACGCGCACTGGCTCGCCGCGGTCGGCACCACCGAGGCGGCGCTGCACACCGCGGAGCTGTGCCGCCCGGCGGGCACGGTCCTGGACGGCCACGACCCGGCGGCGCTGATCGCCCGGCTGACCCTGGTCAGCAGCGCCCTCGGCGAGCAGCGGGACGCGGTCCTGGCCGCCGACTGCGTGCACCGGGCGGCGGACACCCCGCGCATCGCCGCCACGACCGGCTACGTGCTGGGCCGGCTGCACGAGGAGCAGCGGTTGGCGGTGCTGCGGGCGCGGAGTTCGGCGGTGTTGGCGGAGTGAGGCGGGGTGGTGGCGGCGGTGAGCGGACAGCTTGGGTTGTCGAGGTGGCGTGGTCCGACTGGCGCAGCCGGCTCCGCTGACGCGGCGTGTTCAGCCAGGTCGGCCGGTTCGACGGCCGGCTCGGGGGGAACGGCGGCATCGACGGCTCGGCTCGGTCAGGCGGTCAGGCGGTCAGGCGGTCAGGCGATCAGGCGATCAGGCGGTCGGGCGGCGCTCGGCTTGGCTCGGTCGAGCAGGCGGTGCGCGGCTCGGTCGGACGGACGGACGGCTCGGCGCGGCTCAGCTCAATCGGGCAGCGCTCGGCTCTGTCGATCCGGCGGCGCTCGGTTCGGCTCAGCTCGGTCGATCGGGCAGCGCGCGGTTCGGCTCAGCTCGGTCGATCGGGCAGCGCGCGGTTCGGTCGGGCAGCGCGCGGCCCGGCTCGGTCAGGCGGTCGGGCGGCGCTCGGCTCGGTCGAGCAGGCGGCGCCCGGCTCGGCACGCGCAACCGTCCGTCTCGCGTCTCGGGGACCGGGTATCGGGACCCGTTGCCGCCGACGGGATGAGGGCTGTTTGGATTGGGAGCGGTAACCGGGCCCGCGGGTTCGGCACTGTATCGGCAAGAGGCGGTGCGGGGTTCGGGCCCCGGCGCCGCTGAGTGAGAAAGGTCGCCCCGCCATGAACGCGCCCAGTGTCGCCGCCACTCCTTCGTCCGGGCCGATCCGGGTCCGGGCGGCGGGGTGCGTCGTGTGGCGCCCCGCTCGGAGCGGGCCCGAGGTGGCGGTGATCCACCGGCCTCGGTATGACGACTGGTCCTTCCCCAAGGGGAAGCTGGATCCCGGGGAGAGCTGGCTCGCCGCGGCGGTGCGGGAGGTGTTCGAGGAGACCGGGTATCCGGTGGTGCTCGGGCGGCGGTTGCCGACGCAGGTGTACGACGTCTCCTTCGGGGGACCGGCGCGGATGAAGCGGGTGAAGTACTGGGCCGCGCAGGCCGCCGTCGACGCGGAGTTCGTGCCGAACTCGGAGGTGGACCGGCTGGAGTGGGTGCCGGTTGCGCGGGCGCGGGACCTGCTGACCCGGCAGACCGATCAGGATCTGCTGGAGGCGTTCGCCGCGGCGCCGGTGGACACCGTGCCGGTGATCTTGCTGCGGCACGCCGAGGCCCTGGCGCGCAAGCGGTGGGACGGCGCCGAGCCGGAGCGGCCGCTGACCCCCCGGGGACATCAGGACGCCGAGGCGCTGGTGCCGGCGCTGCGGGCTTACGGCATCGGCACGCTGGTGACCTCGCCGTTCGCGCGGTGTGTCCAGACCATGCAGCCGACCGCGCGGAGCTTCGGCGTCGACCTCGGCATGGAACGCGCGCTGGCCGACGACACCGAGCCGGAGGCCGCCCGGGCCTGGCTGCGGCAGGTGCTGAAGGCCGGGCGGCCGATCATCGCCTGCACCCACCGCCCGGTGCTGCCGGACCTGCTCGGCGAGAGCCCGCTGGGGCAGGCGGTGCGAGCCGGCCGGCGGGCGCTGGCCCCCGGCGAGGCATGGGTCTTGCACACCCGGGACGGTGCGGTGGTCGCCATCGACCGGTTGAAGACCTGACAGCCACCCGCGCGCGTGCCGGGACGGTGCGGTGGTCGCCGTCGACCGATTGGAGCCGTGATGGCGAACTGCGGCAGGACCGGCAGGGCAGCTAAGTCAGGGAGAACACGGCGCCAAGGGAGCGCCGAGAAACTCAGCTCCCGATCCCCAAAGTCCGCTCGGCGGTGGTCCAGTCGGTCGAGATCGCCCGCTGCGCGTCGGCCAGCTGCACTTTCCCGCTGCACACGGCGTGGTTGAGGTCGTTCTCCACCTTGTCCTTCGGGTTCGGCGACGCACCGGGCTCGGGCCACAGGTTCTTCGGGTCCGACGGCGCGCCGCCCAGCTCCAGGCTTATCAGGTGGTCCTCTTCGTACTTGGACATGCTCGTGTCGCCGTACCCGTAGTCACGGATGCCGTCGGTCTTGAGCTTGTTGGTGTAGCTCGCCGGCGGGCGGATCGTGGCGGTCCAGCCGGACTTGCAGATCGTCGTGGCGATGTTCGCCTGCGTGACCTGCGGGTTCGTCACTCCCGGCGTGCACCCCGGGTCCGGCAGCGGGCCCGGCCGGGCATGGCAGGTGCCGCCCGTGGCCGAGGGGGCGGGGGCCGTGCCTCCGGCGGACGGCGAGCGGTTGGTGTGCGTGCTCGTCACCCGCGACCGCGGCTGGCCGGTGCCCGTCTTGCTCTTGCTCTGACATGCCGACTGTGTCGACGCCAAGGCCAGGACCAGCGCCATCATGCCGGCCCGCCGTGTCCACTCGTGCAAAACCAGTCCCTCCCCCAACCAGCGTCCCGTGTCCCGTCCCCCGCTGGCGCGTCATGCCGGTGTCCCGACTACCCGGCTGCGCCGACCGTACACCCCGCACGCCCGGCCGCCCGGCACCGTTCACCCTCCGTTCACCTTCACCCGTCCATCGATTCACCTGCTCTCCCTAGCTTCATCGTTGACAGCGCATGCAATGACTTCCGATGATTTCGAAGGGACTTCCCGGTGAAGATCCACGCTGGTGTTAATGGGCGCAGTGCCGCGGTCGGCGCCGGGGTGCTGGCCCTCGCCCTGGCCTCTCTGACGGCCTGTGGTTCTGACAACAACTCCTCGTCGAGCTCCGGCGGTTCGTCCTCGACGAGCTCGGCCGCCGGCGGCAGCTCCTCCAGCTCCGCCTCGGGCTCCTCGTCCTCCTCGTCCGCCGCCGCCGGCGGCACCGGCGGGGACATCACCTGCGCCAACGGCACCCTGGCCGGGCAGGGCTCCTCGGCGCAGGCCACCGCGGTCACCCAGTTCATCAAGGACTACCAGACCAAGTGCGGCAGCGGGACGAACATCTCCTACAACGGCAACGGCTCCGGTCCGGGTGTGACCGCGTTCGTGCAGAAGCAGGCCGACTGGGCCGGCTCGGACTACCCGCTGAACGCCGACCAGCAGAAGCAGGCCGACCAGCGCTGCGGCGGCAAGCCGGCGGTGTCCGTGGGCACCATCCCCGGCGCCATCGCCGTGATGTACAACGTGCCGGGCGTGGACAAGCTGAACCTGTCCGCCTCCACCCTGGGCAAGATCTTCAACGGCAAGGTCACCAAGTGGAACGACCAGGCGATCGCCGCTGAGAACCCCGGCGTCTCGCTGCCGGACCTGACCATCCAGGCCTTCCACCGCTCCGACGCCTCGGGCACCTCGTTCAACTTCTCGAACTACCTGAACAAGACCGCCCCCTCCGACTTCTCCGCGGCCGCCAACAAGCAGTGGCCGGGCTCCGGCGGGCAGTCGGCGCAGGGTTCGAAGGGCGTGGCCCAGGCCGTGGCCTCCAGCTCCGGCGCGATCGGCTACGCCGAGGTGTCCTACGCCACCTCGAACAACCTCAAGACCGCCGCGATCGGCAACAAGGACGGCAAGTTCGTCCCGCTGACCATCGCCAACGCCGCGAACTTCATCGCCAAGGCGCAGGTCGACACCGCCGCCGGCAACTACAAGTTCAACTTCGACTACACCTACGCCGCCGACGACGCCTACCCGGCGGTCCTGGTGACCTACGAGATCGCCTGCTCCACCGGCAACGACTCGGCCAAGCTCCCGGTGCTGAAGAACTTCCTGCAGTACACCGCGGGCAGCGGCGCCCAGTCGCAGCTGGAGAAGCTCGGTTACGTGGCGCTGTCCTCGGACCAGCAGGCCAAGGTCGGTGCGATCTTCGCCGGCCTGAGCTAGGACCCGCGAAGCGGAAGCAGCGTTCGAAGATGCGACACGTCGGAGCCGTCGGCCACCACCGATCGGCTCCGACGTGTCGGCGCCGGGGCGCACGGCGAGGCAGTGTCCCGAATCGTGGCGTTTTGGTCTAACGGAATCGAAACCCGCAGTGAACGAATACCATCCGGGCCCAGCTGAACTCGTTGGGCACCCGAGCGACGAGGCAGGACCCGAATGAGCGGCATAGCGCCGACCGCGACCCGGCCCACCCCGCGGCCCGGTGGCGGAGGCTCCGCCCCGGCCCTGGACTCCGGCACCCGCCGGGGCGACGCGGTCTTCTCCGGCGCCGTGCGCGGCGCCGCGATCCTGTTGCTGATCCTGATGGGCGCGATCGCCGCCTTCCTGGTCTACCGGGCCCAGGACGCGCTGTCGGCGAACACCGCCAACGTGCTGACCTACACCGGCACCTGGGCGCCGGACGACGCCCCGCCGAAGTTCGGCATCGGCGCGCTGGCCTGGGGCACCCTGGTCACCTCGCTGATCGCGATCGTGATCGCGGCGCCGGTCGCGGTGGGGGTGGCGCTGTTCATCACCCAGTACGCGCCGCGGCGGCTGGCCCAGGTGCTGGGCTACATCGTCGACCTGCTGGCCGCGGTGCCCTCGATCATCTACGGCCTGTGGGGCATCCTGTTCCTGGTGCCGCACATGCAGGGCGCCTCCCAGATCATCTCCGACGTGCTGGGCTGGCTCCCGCCGTTCGAGGCCGGGGTCTTCGGGCGCTCGGTGTTCACCGCCGGGGTGATCCTGGCCATCATGATCCTGCCGATCATCGCCGCGATCTCCCGCGAGGTGTTCCTGCAGACCCCGCGCGACCAGGTGGAGGCCGCCTACGCGCTGGGCGCCACCCGCTGGGAGATGATCAAGCTCGCGGTGCTGCCCTACGGGCGCAGCGGCGTGGGCTCGGCGATCGTGCTGGGCTTCGGCCGCGCGCTGGGCGAGACGGTCGCGGTCGCGATGGTGCTGTCCACCTCCTCGATCTTCGTCACCAAGCTGCTGCAGCCCGGCGGCAACACCATCGCGGCGAACATCGCGCTGCAGTTCGGCTCGGCGTTCTCCACCGGCCAGGGCGCGCTGATCGCCTCCGGCCTGGTGCTGTTCGTGGTCACGTTCCTGGTGAACTGGCTGGCCCGGCGGATCACCAAGCACGGCGGCGAGGCCCGCGAGCGGCGCGGCCTGGGCGCGCTGTTCCGGATCGGCGGCCGCGGCGACAACACGCCGATGGAGGCCGAGTTCGACGCGACCGCGACGGCCGCCCTGGCCGGATCGGTCAGCTCCCTGAGCGACGGCCGCCCGGAGGTCCGGGGCGCGTTCGAGGCCAAGGACTCGGTGCCGGACGTCGTCGCCGACGAGGCCGCGGGCCGCAACCGCACGCACCGCGCCACGCGCGGTGCCGGACTGGGCGGCGGGGTGCTGGCCGCGCCCTCGGGCCTGCGCCGGTTCCGCAGCAGCCTGGCCGGCGGGCTCACCGTGGCCACCTTCGCGCTGGCGGTCATCCCGCTGGCCTCGATCCTGTGGCTGGTGGTCTCCAAGGGCTCGCACGCGCTGAACGTGGACTTCCTGACCCACTCGCTGCGCAACATCGACGAGAAGCAGCCCGGCGGCGGCGTGTACCACGCCATCATCGGCACCGTGGAGCAGGCGGGACTGGCCACGCTGATGGCGGTGCCGATCGGCCTGCTGGTGGCGGTCTACCTGGTGGAGTACGGACGGGGGATGCTGGCCCGGACGGTCACCTTCTTCGTGGACGTGATGATGGGCCTGCCCTCGATCGTGGCCGGTCTGTTCATCCTCTCGCTGTGGATCCTGGGCCTGGGCCAGAAGGCGAACGGTTTCGCCGGCGCGCTGGCGCTGATGATCCTGATGCTGCCGATCGTGATCCGCTCCAGCGAGGAGATGCTGAAACTGGTGCCGGACGCGCTGCGCGAGGCCTCCTACGCGCTCGGTGTGCCGAAGTGGCGGACCATCATGAAGATCGTGCTGCCGACCGCGCTGCCGGGCATCATCACCGGCGTGATGCTGGGCGTGGCCCGGGTGATGGGCGAGACCGCCCCGATCCTGCTGGTGGTCGGCTACATCAACAACATCAACGTCAACCCCTTCGACGGCAACCAGGGCCAGGCCACGCTGCCGACGGTGATCTACAACACCTTCACCTCCCCGGAGCACGCGTCCAACGACCGCACCTGGTCCGCGGCGCTGCTGCTGATCCTGATCATCATGCTGCTGAACATCGTCGCCAGGCTGATCGCCTGGTGGAAGAAGCCCGGCCGGGCCTAGGAGAGATCGAAATGGCGAAGCGAATAGACGTCGCGGGCCTGTCCGCCTACTACGGGCCGACCCGGGCCATCGAGGACATCTCGATGACCATCGAACCGCGCACCGTGACGGCCTTCATCGGCCCCTCCGGCTGCGGCAAGTCCACCTTCCTGCGCACCCTGAACCGGATGCACGAAGTCATCCCGGGCGCGCGGGTCGAGGGCAAGGTCACGCTGGACGACGTGGACCTGTACGGCACCGGGGTGGACCCGGTGGCGGTGCGCCGCAGCATCGGCATGGTGTTCCAGCGCCCGAACCCGTTCCCGACGATGTCCATCTACGAGAACGTGGCCGCGGGCCTGCGCCTGGCCGGGGTGAAGAAGCGCAGCGAACTCGACGACGTCGTGGAGTCCTCGCTCAAGGGCGCGAACCTGTGGAAGGAAGTCGAGAACCGGCTGAAGAAGCCGGGCTCGGGCCTGTCCGGCGGCCAGCAGCAGCGGCTGTGCATCGCGCGGGCCATCGCGGTGTCCCCGGACGTGCTGCTGATGGACGAGCCCTGCTCGGCCCTGGACCCGATCTCCACCACCGCGATCGAGGACCTGATCTCGCAGCTGAAGTCGGAGTTCACGATCGTGATCGTGACCCACAACATGCAGCAGGCGGCGCGGGTCTCGGACCGGACGGCGTTCTTCAACATCTCCGGCACCGGCACGCCGGGCCGGCTGATCGAGATCGACGACACGTCGCGGATCTTCGCCAACCCGACGGAGAAGGCGACCGAGGACTACATCACGGGCCGGTTCGGGTGAGCCGGTAGGTGCGGTGCGAAGACCCCCAGCGCGATGAGGGACGCGCTGGGGGTCTTCGGTCTTTCCGGGGGCGGCTGGTGGGCGGGTGTGGTCGGGGGCTGCCGGGTCGGTGTGGCCGGGTGGGGCTGCACGCACTGGCCCGCCAGCCCGGTGGCCGCGGCTACGACGGCGGCGCGGTGGGGTCGTCGTCGTCCGGCGGCCCGACCGGTCCGGCGGGCCAGTGCGTGCAGCCGTCGGCGCTGGGCTGGAAGGTGAGCCACTGCCCCGACTCCCCGACGTGCCGCCGGCAGCCGACGAGGACCGGCGCACCGTCCTTGATCCGGTACTGCGACTCCACGAGACCGCCGGTGTCGGCGTCGGGGATCCCGGCGGTGGTCTGCGAGACGATGGTCGCGGTCCCGCCGGAGGAGGCCTGCGGCGACACCCCGACGATCGAATCGCTCTTGATCTTCGGGTCGAGCAGCCCGCCGAGGTCCTGCACCTTCCCGTCCCGCCAGGCGAGCACCACCAGCACCTGCCCGGAGCGGGCCCCGGGCAGCGCGAGATAGAAGTTCCCGGCATCGTCGGCGCTGAACCGCTCGATGCCCGCGGTCAAGGCCTTGAAACCAGCCGGCGCCGTCCAGACCAGCTTGCCGTCGGCGCCGACCACCACCAGCTTGGCGTTGGACTTCCCACCCTGCGGCGCGCCGGTGCGGAACAACGCGAGCACCGCACCGTCGGCTGAGAACCCGTTGGCCCGCGTGACCAGCTTGCACCCGTCGCACCCGGGCACCGCCGCCTGCACCTCGGCGTCGGTGAGCTCCGACCGGCCGCCGGTCGCGAACGGCGACGCGCTCTGCACCGGGTAGAAGGCCTGCGGGTTCACCGACGGCTGCGTGGTGCTCGGCGCGCCGCCCGGGGCCGCCGCGTTCCCGGAGCCGCCGCCGGACAGCACCAGGACACTCGCCGCGGCGATTCCGAGCACCACGGCGCCCGCAGCCGCGAGCCGGCCCCGGGTGAGCTTCAGGGACTTGGTGAGGGCGGGCACCTTCGGTGCGGGCTCGGACTCCGCGGCTTCCGGCTCCGGTTCCGGTTCCGGTTCACCGGACATGAGCGGCTCAGTTTCCTGAGCCGCATCGTCATCCGCGGCCGCCTCGGCCTCCTCGACCGCAGGCTCCGTCTTCGCCGCCGCAGGCTTGCGCTTCACTTTCACGGCGACGAGCGGCTCAGTTTCCTGAGCCACTTCCGCCTCGATTTCAGCCGATTCGGCAACAGGCTCAGCTTCTACCGGCTCGTCGTCGGCCTCCTCGGCCTCCTCGGCCTCCTCGGCCTCGTCGGCTGTCTCAGCATCCTGCTCCTCGGCACCCTGCTCCTCGGCATCCTCCGCCGAGTCGAGCCGGATCCCGAAAGCCGCCTCGACCAGACTCGCCGCGTCCTCGAACTCCTCCGACTCCTTCGAACCCTCAGCCACCGCTGGCCGCCGTCCCCGACGGACGCGACGTGGCCGGCGTGCTCGGGGCGCTCGTGCTCGGCGCGGTGGGCACCGGGTCCGAGACAGCCGCATACGCGTGGTACGACGACGCGGAGAACAGCTGGGCCATCACGTTCAGCGCGCCCTGAGTCACCACCGCGGGCCCGCCGAGGACCACGATGTGCCGGGGATTGAGCACCTTGATCTCGGCGGCGGTCCACGGGTTCAGGCCGGAGCTGTCGGTGGTCAGCAGCGGCGCGCCGACCAGGCCCGCGGCGGCGCCGCCGGTCAGGCCGTCGGCCAGGGTCAGGCCGTTGGCCAGGAACACCGTGTCGACCGTGCCCTGGTGCTGCGTCATCGCGGCCAGGGCGGCCGCGGTCTGGTAGCGGTCGGCACCGGCCGCGCGGGAGACCGGAGCGTAGTTCCACAGCTGGGCCTGGACCGTCCAGGACACCGCCTTCGGGCCGCCCAGGACCACGATCTTGGCCGGGTGCAGGCGCTGCAACTCGGCGGCGGTGGCCGGGTTCAGGGCGTTGCTGTCGGTCAGCAGCACCGGGGCGCCCTCGTGCGCGCCGGCCGCGCCGGCCGCCATCGCGTCCGGGTAGCCGTTGCCCGCCGCCACGTACGCGACCGGCACGCCGGGGGCGAACGCGTGCCGGGACACGGCCACGGCGGTGGCGTACCGGTCGGCGCCGGCGAGACGCTTCACCGTGCCGCCGTGGGTGTAGTGCTCCAGCTGCGCCAGCACCGCGTCGGAGACCACGGCCGGGCCGCCGAGCACGTAGATCGTGTGCGGCGCCAGCCGGTTCAGCTCCGCCGCCGTCGCCGGGGGCAGGCCGTCGACCGCGGTCAGCAGCGTCGGCGCCTTGTCGTGGCCGGCCGCCGGGGCGCCGGTGAGGGCGTCGGCGAAGGCGGTGCCGTTGGCTATGTAGACCGCGGACGCCCCGCCGGGGTAGGTGTAGCGCGAGATCGCCGCCGCGGTGCCGTAGCGGTCGGAGGCGGCGACCCGGTCCACGGTGGCGGTGTTGGACTGCCGCAGCATCGTCGCCAGGATGTCCGCCATCATCGTGGCCACCCGGCCGTCGGCGTAGCCGCGGTCGGTGTCGGCCAGCCCCTTGCCCCAGTTGAACGTGCCCGCGTCGAAGACCCAGGCGTCGGACATCGCCTGGTACAGCGTCGACTGCTGCAGGTACTGCGGCGCGGTGTTCGGCGCGTAGCGGCTGGAGAACGGCGAGTTGGACAGCACGTAGAACTGCTTCGCCTGCGGGTGCGCCTGCCCCGGCACGACCCGGTCGGCCTCCACGCCGACCAGCTTCGGGATCACCGCGCCCTTGCCGAGCTGCGCCCCGGCCTGCGCCGGACCGCCGCCGCCGCTGGCCACCCAGCTGGTGTCCGCGGCCATCGCCCACTCATAGCTGGCGCCCAGCAGGGCCTGCTCCGGCCGGCCCACGTCGCGCCACAACCGGGTGGTCGCCGCGCCCTGCACCGGGTCGTTGATCCCCTTGTAGCAGACCACCACGCGGTCGGCCTGGCCGGCGGTCGAGGGCTCGCTGCGGACCTGCCAGTAGATGGAGTTCGCGGACAGGAACGCCAGGTTCAGGCCGTGCTGCTCGGCGGCCTGGAGCTTGTCGTACATCTGCGCCGACCAGTACTCGTCGTGGTTCGGGGAGATGTAGACCTTGTAGTTGCCCAGGTCGATCGTGTTCTGCTGCATGTCGGTCGACGTCGCGTAGGTGACGTCGTAGCCGTTCTGCTCCAGCCAGCGCGCGGTCCAGTTGGAGCCGCGGTCGCGCTCGCCGGCGCCGTACTCCTGCTGGTACGGCCGGTCGAAGGAGACCTTCACGGCCTGCCCGGTCCCGGCCACCGTCATCGGCCCGAAGCCGACGTACAGGTTCTTGCCGTAGACGTGGTCGTAGGGCCACTCGTTGTAGGCCTGGTAGTTGTTCACCGGGTCCACCAGCACGATCTGCGAGGGCCGGGTCGGCTCGGTGACGGTGAAGGGGTCGGCCCACTGGTAGCCGCTGGCGTTGGTGAACACCGCGAGGTAGAGCCCGGACAGCCAGTCGTTCGGGACGGTCAGCTGCCAGCCGGTGGCCCAGTGGCACTCGATCAGCCCGGTCGGCACGTCCAGCGGGCAGGTCGGCTGCGGCGTGCCGAACTGCTGCGGGCTGGTGGTCATCAGCCGCGCCCCGGCGCCGCCGTAGTAGCCCATACGGAATATCTGGACGCTGTAGTTCTGCGCCGGCGCGGTGGTGACGTGGAAGCCGATGGTCTGGCCGTGCTGCACGCTGTTCTGGTCGCCGTACGCCTCCAGCTGCAACCCCGCGTCGTCGCCGACCCGCTTGCCGGGCTGCGGGATCTGCCACGCGCCGCTGCCGGGCTTCTGGTTCTCCAGGAAGACCGCGTTCGGCGCGGACTGCGGCGGGGGCGGCGGCAGCGGCGTGGGGGTGGTGGGCGGCGGGGCCGGCGGAGTCGAGGGCGGCGTGCTCGGCGGCGGCGCGGGCGTGCTCGGCGTGGTGCTCGGCGCGGAGGGGGACGACGGCCCGGACGGGCCCGGCGAGGTCGGGTCCGACGTGGGACCGGACGTCGGGCCGGACGAGGGGTCCGTCGTCGGCGACGAGGAGGTCGTGGTGCCCCGGGCCGCGAACGGCACGGAGTCAGATCGGAAGAGCGTCGT
>JABFXP010000177.1 GCA_013361685.1 Catenulispora sp. | reverse complement strand
AGCCGCCTCCGACCGCGCCCGCGGTCTTGCCGGCGGTGCTCTCCCGCACCTCCAGCTGGTGCGGCGTGATGATCTCCCGGGGCGAGGCGCCCTGGTCGCCTTGGATCCGGGCCAGCACCTGGCCGACGGCGAAGCGTGCCAGCCGCACCTTGTCCGGTGCGACCGTGGTCAGGCTCGGCGTGGAGTAGCGGCCGTCCTCGATGTCGTCGAAACCCACGATCGCCAGGTCCTCCGGCACCCGTAGGCCGCGCGAGAGCGCCTCGCGCAGCGCGCCGAGCGCGAGGAGGTCGCTGAAACAGAACACCGCGTCGGGGACCACGTCGCGGTCCAACAGCTCGGCCATCGCTCGCGCCCCGTCGGCGCGGTGATAGTGCTCGGTGCTGACCAGCAGCGATTCGTCGACGGTCTGCCCCGACCGCCGGAAGGCCTCGGTGAACCCGCGGGCGCGCAGGTTCGCGGTGCCGCTGTTCTGCTGCACGCCGACCGCCGCGATCCGGGTCCGGCCCAGGCCGATCAGGTGCTCGGTCGCCTCGCGGGCCGCGAGGACGTTGTCGATGGCGACGTGGTCGGCGTCGGAGTCGAAGATGCGCTCGCCGAGCAGCACCACCGGCGTGTCGGACCGGCGCGCCCGCAGGTCGGAGACGGCCAGGGAGAGCGGGCTGACGATGAGCCCGTCGAAGTTGACCGCCCGGGAGTTGTCGCCGATCAGCTCGCGTTCCCGCTCCTCGTCGCCGTCGGTCTGATCGATCAGCACGGTGTAGCCGTGCTCCCGCGCCTCGGCGATGATCAGCCGCGCCAGCTCGGCGAAGTACGGCACGTCCAGCTCCGGGACCACCAGCCCGATGATCGCCGACCGGCCCTGCTTGAGGTTGCGGGCCAGCAGGTTCGGCCGGTAGCCGAGCGCGTCGATCGCGGCCTGCACCCGCCGCCGGGTCTCGTCGGCGACGTAGACATGGCCGTTGACCACGTTGGACACGGTGCGCACGGACACCCCCGCCCGCTGGGCGACATCCTTGAGGGTCGGCGCCGCCATGTTCTGACCTCCGTGTCGGCTGAGTTCGCGAGGCGCCCAGCATACGGGTTGCATCGTTGCAAAGCGGATACCGGCTCGGTTTCGGGCCGCCGTTGCCCGCCGGCACCGGGGGGTCGGCGGGCAACGGATCGTGCGGTGCGATCGCGGTCAGGCGGTCGTCAGCGGAGGTACCAGTGCTGGTTGGACGCTCCCTTGCAGGGGAAGAGCTTCACCGCGGCGCCCCAGTACGGGTTCGCGTCGGTGATGTCCAGGCAGTTGTTGTTCGCGCCGGTGATCACGACGGTCCCCACCTCCAGGGGCTGGGTCGGCGTTCACGCACAGCCGCTACTCATGGCCGCCATGGCTCACTGATCTGTGCCAGTGTCCTGGTGGCCGAGCCTCGCCTCAAGCCTGCCGGCGGCCGACTCCGGCGATCAGGCTGTACCGGGCGACATCGCCGCCGAGCGGATCTGCTTGCAGGGCTTCGGGTTCCGGCCTCCAGTGGATGATGTCGACCAGGCCGGGTTCGAGGAGTTCGTATCCGTCGAAGAAGCGTTCCACTTCGGCCTTGCTGCGGAAGACACCCGGCTGGGTCGTCTTGGCATAGACGGTCTCGACCTCGCCGACCTGCTTGGGCCGGTAGTCGTTGGTGCCATGGCTGATGGCGAGGTAGGAACCCGGAACGGTGGCGTCGCGGTAGGCCGCCACGATCCGGGCCGGATCGTCCTCCTCCGGGATGAACGGCAGCACCGACACCAGCAGGACCGCGACGGGAAGGCTCAAGTCGAGTCCTCCCACCGCGACCGCGTCACGCAGCACCGCCTCCGGATTCCGCAGGTCGGCGTGCACAACCGTGACGCGCTCCGTGTCCTCCAGCAGCGCGGAGGCGTGGGCGAAGGCCACCGGATCGGAGTCTACGTAGACGGTGCGGGCGCCGGGGCGGTGCGCGGCCACGACCTCGTGGACGTTACCGACAGTCGGGATACCGGAGCCGAGGTCAAGGAACTGATCAACGCCCAGCGCACACAGCGCGGCCACGGCGCGACCCAAGAACAAGCGGTTCGCCCGCACCACGTGCGGAGCATCCGGAAAGACGGCCTGCGCCCGCTTCGCAAGCTCGCGGTCTGACGCGAAGTTGTGCGAACCGCCGAGGAAGTAGTCGTACATCCGCGCCACTGACGGCCGCTCGATGTCGATGTCGTCCGGCGACCAGGCCAACCCATGCTCCATCGTGCCCTCCTCGGAATCGGCACGGAATGCTATCGGGCCGGCCGCGCCGCGGCGGTCGGAACCGCTCAGAACAGCGGTTCCGCCGATGCCGCTGTCTGTCTCCTGACCCGTCCACCCTCGACCTCGACCACAGGCATCGGGTAGCCGCATTTCTCCAGCGCCGCCGCTCCCAGCCGCCACGGCTGGTGGATGTGCGCCGGGTCGGTGACGTCGGCGAGTTCTGCGACGTGGCGGCGCACGTAGTCCCCGGCCGGGTCGTAGCGGGCGGCCTGGCGCAGCGGGTTCAGGACCCGGTTGGGGCGGGTGTCCATGCCGGTTCCGGCGGTCCACTGCCAGTTCAGGGTGTTGTTGGCGACGTCGGCGTCCAGCAGGTGGTGCGCGAAGTGCGCGGCGCCGGCGCGCCAGTCCAGGCCGAGCGTCTTGGTGAGGAAGCCGGCGGTGATCAGCCGGGTCCGGTTGTGCATCCAGCCCTCGGCGGCGAGCTGCCGCATGCCGGCGTCCACGATGGGGATGCCGGTCTGGCCCGCGGTCCAGGCCGCCAGGGCGTCCGCGTCTTCGCGCCACTCCCCGCGCGGGCGCAGGTCGGTGTGCGCGGCGTCCGGGCGCGCGTCCAGGACCTGGTGGTGGAAGTCGCGCCAGCACAACTGCCGCAGGAACGCCTGCGTGCCGGGGCCGGGATGGTCCCGGCTGGCCCGGGCCGCTAGTTCAGTGGCGGACAGGCAGCCGAAGTGCAGGTACGGCGACAGCTTGGAGGTGGCGTCGGCGGCCAGGTCGTCGTGGATGTCCTCGTAGCGGTCCACGGTGTGCCGCAGCCATTGCCAGGCCCGCTTCCGGCCTGCGGACTCCCCGCCGCGCAATCCGCCGTCCGCTTTCGACCGGTCCTCCGGCAGCGGCCGGCTGGCGAGGTCGGGCACCGTGATCCGGGGCGGGGCGGCCGGGGCGCGCAGCGGCGCCTCGGCCCAGCGGCGCCAGTACGGGGTGAAGACCGAGAAGTGATCACGGTCAGCCGGCCGCAGCTCTCCGGGCGGCAGCACGGTGTGGACCTGGTCGTGCAGGTGCAGCGCCACGCCCTGGGCTTGCAGCGCCGCGGCCAGGCCGCGCTGCCGGGCGTGGGCGTAGCCGGTGACGTCGGCGGCCAGGTGGACCTGTGTTGCGTCGGTCTCACCGGCCACCCGGCAGACCTCTGCGACGACGTCCCCGGCCCGCAGGACGAGCCGGCCGCCGAAACGGCGAAGTCCGTCGTCCAGATCCGCCAGGCACTCGGTGAGGAACCGCCGCCGGGGCGCGCTGATCGTGGGCAGAATGCCGTCGTCGAGTACGAACAGCGGGACCACCCGGCCGTCCGCGGCGGCTGCGGCTGCCGCGAGCACGGGGTTGTCGTGGACCCGCAGGTCGCGGGTGAACAACGCGATCGCAGGGGGCGAATCCCGACGGGCCGGCCTGGAAGTGCTCACCGGCGCCCTTTCGCCGATCGTGCCGGCGGCACCTGATCGACGTGCGGCGGATGCCCGCCGGGGGCCGTCAACTTCCGCAGCACGGTCACGGACCCCAGCGTAGGTGTCCCGGCCCGCGTATTCGCCCATTTCGAAGCTCGGCCGTGTCGCGGCAGGACCGTCGGTCGCGACGATCAAGCTCCGCGGTCTTGACGGCGACTATCGCCTGATGCAGTTTATGTTTCGTGCGCGTATCAAGAAAGTTTTCTTAGACAACTCCGGCCTGGAATCGCTGCGCACCGCACCACCTCGAGAGTCCAGATCCGCAGTACAGACAGCCTTTCACGGAGCGGGCCGACCGAAACCGCCTGCTCGGGATCAGGCAGGAAACAGGAGGTCCCCTTGCGAAGAAGACGTGTCAGCCACGGACGTCTGTCCGTCGTGCTCGCCGCCGTGGTCGCGGTCCTCGTCGCCCTGGCGACGACGATCGTCGCCAACCCGGCGCAGGCCGACACCAGCGGCGCGTTGCGTGGCGTCGGCTCCGGGCGGTGTCTCGACGTGCCGGGCGCCAGTCAGACCGACGGTACGTTCCTGCAGATCTGGGACTGCACCGGCGGGACCAACCAGCAGTGGACGCTGACCGGCAGCAACCAGCTGACCGTGTACGGCGGCAAGTGCCTGGACGTCCCGGGCCACGCCACCACGGCGGGGACCCGGGTGGAGATCTGGACCTGCAACGGCGGCGCGAACCAGCAGTGGCAGGTGAACTCCAACGGCACGGTGGTCGGCGTGGAGTCCGGGCTGTGCCTGGACGTCACGGGCGGCGGCACGGCCGACGGCACGGCGGTGGAGCTCTGGGCGTGCAACGGCGCCAGCAACCAGCAGTGGACCGGGCTGTCCGGGACGGGCGGCACGTGCACGCTTCCGTCGGCGTA
>JABFXP010000679.1 GCA_013361685.1 Catenulispora sp. | reverse complement strand
CTTGCTGATCAGCCACCCCGAGGTGGCGGCCAGGCCGACCGCGCAGCCGGCGGCCACGACGCCGAGCAGGAGCGCGAGGGCCAGCTCACGGGGGCGGTGGCGGATCAGGGTCGCGATGGTGGTGGGGTCGTTGGTGCCGCGAGCGGCTTTGTCGGTGCCGGCGGGATCGGCACCCCTGCTCACCGCGCTCATGCCGCCGTCTCCACCATCGACGGGCCGACCTCGGTCCCGACCCCGGCGCCAGCCCCAGCGCCAGCCAGCCGGACGACCGATTCGCAGAACCCGGACACGGCGTCCCGGTGCGTCACGACGACGCAGGTCCGCCCGCTCAACGCCGGAGCGATCGCGGCGAGCAGATCTTCCTCGGTGGCCATGTCCAGTCCTTCCGTCGGTTCGTCGAACAGCACCACCAGCGCGTCGCGCAGCAGCGCCCGGGCGATGGCGAGCCGCCGGATCTGCCCTCCGGACAGGGCCGAGCCGCGGCTCCCCGCCTGCCGGTCCAGCGGCACGTCGAGCCGCGCGGCGTCGGCGGCGGCCCGCACGGCGTCGTCGTCGGCGTCCGGCCGGCCCAGGCAGATGTTGTCCGCGACGCTGCCGGCGACGATGAACGGACGCTGCGGCACCCAGGCGATCCGCGCGCGCCAGGCTTCCAGGTCGAGGCCGGCGAGGTCGTGGCCGTCCACGGTGACCCGGCCGGCGTCCGGGGCGGCCAGGCCGAGGATCAGGTGCAGCAGGGTCGACTTGCCGGCGCCGCTGGGCCCGGTGAGCGCGGTGATCCGGCCCGGCGCGAACTCGACCGTGAGGTCGTCGACGGCCGGTTCGGCGCGGCCCGGATGCCGGACGGTCACTCCTTCGAGGCGGATGCGCGGCGCGGAAGCGTCCGGCAGCACCCGGTCCCCGGACGGCGGCAGCGGTTCGGCGAGGCGGCTGAGGATCACGTCGGCGGCGCTCAGCCCCTCCGCCGCGTCGTGGTATCGGGCGCCCAGGCGGCGCAGCGGCAGATAGACCTCCGGGGCGAGGATCAGCGCGAGCAGCCCCTCGCGCAGGCCCAGGCCGCCGCCGACCAGGCGCAGCCCGATCGAGACGGCGACCAGCGCCACCGACAGGGTCGCGATCAGCTCCAGGACCAGCGCCGACAGGAACGCCCAGCGCAGCGTCGCCATCGTCGTGCGGCGCTGGGCGTCGGCGGCGCGGCGGACCACCTCGGACTGCGCGCGGCCGCGGCCGAAGGCCTTGAGCGTGGTCAGGCCGGTGAGCAGCTCCAGGAAGTGGCCGGACAGCCGCTGCAGCGCACTCCACTGCCGGTCCATGGCGCTCTTGCTCGCCATCCCGACCAGGATCATGAACACCGGGATCAGCGGCACGGTCACGGCGACGATGACCCCCGACAGCCGGTCGGCGGCCAGGATCCGCACCGCCACCACGAGCGGCACGACCGTGGCGAGGACGAGTTGAGGCAGGTAGCGGGCGAAGTAGCCGTCCAGGGCGTCCAGGCCGCGGGTCGCGGTCAGCGCCGACTCGCCGTGCCGGTCCCGGGCCGCGACCCGGCGCGCGCCGGCGGCGATCTCGTGGTCGAGCAGGGCGCGGCGCAGCGTGCTCTTGACCGCCGCCGAGGTGGCGGCCGCCGCGGACTCGCCGACCCAGGTCAGAACGCTGCGTCCGCCCACCGCGGCGGCCGCCACGAGCAGGTACGGCGTCGCGGCGGACACGGTGAGCCCGTGCAGGAACCCGTCGGCGACGACGGTGGCCAGCGCGCCGGCCTGCACGACGATCAGCACCGCGTCGGCGATGCCGGCGACGACGCACACCGCCAGGAACCGGCGCGCCGCCCCCGCCTGCCGGAACAGGCGGGGGTCGACCGGCCTCATGCTGCGGTGCCGACCGTGCCGGGGGTCTCCACGGGGATGTCGGACACGCCGATCCGCTTGCGGAACACCCAGTACGTCCAGCCCTGGTACAGCAGCACCAGCGGCGTGAAGATCACCGCGACCACGCTCATGATCTGCAGCGTGTAGTGCGAGGACGAGGCGTTGTGGACGGTGAGGCTGTAGGCGGCCGACGTCGTGGACGGCATGACGTTCGGGTACAGCGTGGTGAACAGGGCCACGGTGGTCGCCACGATCGCCGCGCCGGTGCCGGCGAAGGCCAGGCCCTCCCGCCCGCGCAGGGTCGCCACGAGCGTGCCGACCAGCCCCAGGGCCGCGACCACCGCCAGGCCCGCCGCGGCGGCCTTGCCGTGGTGGATCTCGGTCCAGAGCAGGAAGGATCCGGCGACGACGATCGCGACCGGCCCGAGGCGGGCGGCGGTGCGGCGGGCGCGCTCCCGGATGTCGCCGGTGGTCTTCAGCGCCAGGAACACCGCGCCGTGCAGCGTGAACACGGTCAGCGTGGTCAGGCCGCCGAGCAGCGCGTAGGGGTTGAGCAGGGCGAAGAAGCCGCCGGTGTAGTGCTCGTGGGCGTCGATGGGGACGCCGCGCACGATGTTTCCGAACGCCACGCCCCACAGCAGCGCGGGCACGGCGCTGCCGGCGGTGATGCACCAGTCCCAGCCCCGGCGCCAGGCCGCCTGCGGCCGTTTGCCCCGGTACTCGAAGGCCACGGCCCGGATGATCAGCGCCACCAGGATCAGCAGCAGCGGCAGGTAGAACCCGCTGAACAGGGTGGCGTACCACATCGGGAACGCGGCGAACGTGGCGCCGCCGGCCACCAGCAGCCACACCTCGTTGCCGTCCCAGACCGGGCCGACGGTGTTGATCAGGACTCTGCGTTCGGTGTCGCCGCGGCCCAGGACCGGCAGCAGGATCCCGACGCCGAAGTCGAAGCCCTCCAGCAGGAAGTAGCCGCACCACAGCACCGCGATGAGGACGAACCATAGATCTTTGAGAGACAAGTACAGATCGTTGAGAGACATCGCAGGGCCCTTCTTAGTAGGCGAAGCTGAGGCGGGGTTCGGCGTCGCCGGCCTGGGCCGGCGGCTCGATCTCCGGCGGCCCGGCCTTGGCGTACTTGAGCATCAGGCCGACCTCGACCACGGCCAGCACCCCGTACAGCGCGGTCAGGACGATCAGGGAGGTCAGTACTTCGCCGGGACTGACCAGCGACACGCCTTCGCGGGTGGTGAGCACTCCGTAGACGGCCCAGGGCTGCCGGCCCATCTCGGTGAAGATCCAGCCGAAGGACGAGGCCAGGATCGGCAGCGCGATGGACCAGGTGCACACCCGCCAGAACCAGCGGCGTTCCGGGAGTCTGCCGCGCCGGGTCCACCACAGCCCGACCAGGGCGATCAGTCCGGCCAGCAGCCCGGTGCCGATCATGAGGCGGAACGACCAGTAGGTGACCGGGATGACCGGCTTGTAGCTGCCCGGGCCGTACTGGCTGGCCTCCAGCGCCTGCACGTCGTTGATGCCGTCGACCTTGCCGGAGAAGGAGCCGGTGGCCAGGAACGACAGCACCCCGGGCACGCGGACGCTGAACACCTCCTTGCCGCCGTCCAGCGAGCCGATCGTGAACAGGGAGAAGGACGCGGGCTTGGAGGTGGTGTAGAGCGCCTCGGCGGCGGCCATCTTCATCGGCTGCTGGGAGGTCATGATCTTGCCGTCGATGTCGCCGGTGACCAGCAGCCCGGCCGTGGCCGCCAGCGAGGCCCACAGGCCCAGCCGCAGCGCGGGCCGCAGCACGTCGGTGAACCGGTCGCGGGCCAGGTGCCAGGCGCTCACGCCGACCAGCAGCACGCCCCCGTAGAGGGCGGCGGCGGTCAGGGTGTGGAAGAACGCGATCACCGCGGTGGAGTTGGTCAGCACCGCGAAGAAGTCGGTCAGCACCGCGCGGTTGGTGGTGTGGTCGATCCGGTAGCCGACCGGGTGCTGCATCCAGGCGTTCGCGGCCAGGATGAAGTACGCCGACAGCATCGTGCCGATCGACACCAGCCAGATGCAGGCCAGGTGGACGCGTTCGGGCAGCCGGCCCCAGCCGAAGATCCACAGTCCCAGGAAGGTGGACTCCAGGAAGAACGCCAGCAGCCCCTCGATCGCCAGCGGCGCCCCGAAGATGTCGCCGACGAACCGGGAGTAGGCGCTCCAGTCCATCCCGAACTGGAACTCCTGCACGATGCCGGTGGCCACGCCCAGCGCGAAGTTGATCAGGAACAGCTTGCCGAAGAACTTCACCAGCCGCAGCAGCCGCTCGTCGCGGGTGCGCAGCCAGCGGGTCTGCATGATCGCGATCAGCGCCGACAGCCCGATGGTCAGCGGCACGAAGAAGAAGTGATAGACGGTGGTGATGCCGAACTGCCAGCGCGCGAGCATCAGGGTGTTCACAAAGGCCTACTCTCGGAACGTGCGGACGGGACGGTGGTCAGCGGAAGCGGCACAGGGCGCCCAGTCCTTGGGCCGGCGCGCCGGCGGTGCCGGGCTCCAGGACGCGGACCTCGGCGTCGGTGAGCAGCGCGGCCCGCACCGCGGCGTCGACCAGCCGCCCGTGCCGGGGGTGCGTCCCGGTCTGCTCCAGATCGCCGCGGTGGCCGGAGACCTCGGTGGGCCGCGCGCCGAACCAGGCGACCCGCTCGTCCGCGCCGGAGTCGGTGACCAGCAGGGTCCGCACGCGTCCCTGCGCCAGCGCGTGCAGCACC
>JABFXP010000880.1 GCA_013361685.1 Catenulispora sp. | reverse complement strand
GCACACCACGCCCCGCACACCACGCCCCGCACACCACCCTCAGTCACTAACCCCCGCCACCAACTCATCAGCCGCCGAATACGGATCCAACTCCCGCCCAACAACCCGCTCAGCAAGCGCCGACAACCGCCGATCACCATGCAGATCGCCGATACGCGCCCGCAACGTCGCCAAAGCAATGCCCTCAATCTCAACAGCCGCACGATACTGCCGCCGCTCCGCAAGCTTGCCGTTGTCCCCCAACCACGTCTTGTGCTTCTCCAAGGCCTCAACAAACTCGTCCACCCCCTGCCCCGTGGCAGCAACCGTCTTCACAATCGGCGGCCGCCAATCACCAGGACTGCGGGATTCACCCAGCGCCAGCATGTGGCCGAGTTCACGCGCAGTAGCGTCAGCACCGTCGCGATCAGCCTTGTTGACCACGAACACATCACCGATCTCCAGGATCCCGGCCTTAGCCGCCTGAATCCCGTCCCCCATCCCCGGCGCAAGCAGCACCACAGACGTGTCAGCCGTAGCAGCGATCTCCACCTCCGACTGCCCGACACCGACAGTCTCGATCAGCACCACATCACACCCGGCGGCATCCAAGACCCGCACCGCCTGCGGCGTAGCAGCAGACAGCCCGCCAAGATGCCCCCGCGAAGCCATGGAGCGAATGTAGACCTCACGGTCAGTAGCGTGCTCCTGCATCCGCACGCGATCACCGAGCAGCGCACCGCCAGAAAACGGCGAGGAAGGGTCAACGGCCAGCACACCAACCCGCCGCCCCTGCGCCCGGAACGCCGTGACCAGCGCGGAAGTGGAAGTCGACTTGCCGACACCCGGCGATCCGGTCAACCCCACGACATACGCGTTACCCGCATACGGCGTCAGGGCCGCCATCACCTCGCGCAGCAGCGGCGAGCCGTCCTCCACGTGGGAGATCAGCCGCGCCACCGCGCGCGGGTCGCCCTTACGGGCGCGTTCGACAAGGTCTGTCACATCGGAGCTGGTCACGGCCGGTGATCCTACCTAGCGCTACTCAGCGCCGCTTCAGCCGCGCTCGGGAACGGTGATGATCAGCGCGTCGCCCTGGCCGCCGCCGCCGCACAGCGCCGCCGCGCCGGTGCCGCCGCCGCGGCGCTGGAGCTCCAGGGCGAGGCTGAGGACCAGGCGGGCGCCGGACATGCCGATCGGGTGGCCCAGGGCGATGGCGCCGCCGTTGACGTTGACGATGTCCTCCGAGACGCCCAGGTCGCGCATGGACTGCACGCCGACCGCCGCGAACGCCTCGTTGATCTCGATCAGGTCCAGGTCGGCGACGGTGAGGCCCTGCTTGTCCAGGGCGTGGCGGATGGCGTTGGAGGGCTGGGACTGCAGCGAGGTGTCCGGGCCCGCGACGTTGCCGTGCGCGCCGATCTCGGCGATCCACTCCAGGCCCAGCTCCTCGGCCTTGGCCCGGGACATCACGACCACCGCGGCGGCGCCGTCGGAGATCTGCGAGGAGGTGCCGGCGGTGATGGTGCCGTCCTTGGTGAAGGCCGGGCGCAGGGCGGCCAGGCCCTCGGCGGTGGTGTCGGGGCGGATGCCCTCGTCGGTGTCGAACCGGATCGGGTCGCCCTTGCGCTGCGGGATCGAGACCGGGGTGATCTCGGCGTCGAACACGCCGTTCTTCTGGGCGGCGGCGGCGCGCTGGTGGGAGCGGGCGGCGAACTCGTCCTGCGGGGCGCGCTCGATGCCCAGGCGGGCGTTGTGCTTCTCGGTGGACTGGCCCATCGGGATGTTCTCCCAGGGGTCGGTCAGGCCGTCGTAGGCCATCGCGTCGAGCATCTCGATCGCGCCGTACTTGAAGCCCTCGCGCGACTTGGGCAGCAGGTGCGGGGCGTTGGTCATGGACTCCTGGCCGCCGGCCACCACGATGTCGAACTCGCCGGCCCGGATCAGCTGGTCGGCCAGCGCGATCGCGTCCAGCCCGGACAGGCAGACCTTGTTGACGGTCAGCGCCGGGACGCTCAGCGGGATGCCGGCGGCCACCGCGGCCTGCCGCGCCGGGATCTGCCCGGCGCCGGCCTGCAGCACCTGGCCCATGATCACGTACTGCACCTGCTCGGGGGCGACCCCGCCGCGCTCGAGGGCGGCCTTGATCGCGACCCCGCCGAGGTCGGCGCCGGAGAAGTTCTTCAGGGAGCCGAGCAGACGCCCCATGGGGGTCCGCGCACCGGAGACTATGACCGACTTGACAGCGTTGTCCGTGGATCGAGTGCTCACGAGAATGCTCTCCAGTGTCTGCCGAGGGGTGAGGGGAAAAGATAGAGCCACTGCTGCTAGACAGCCTAGTCACCAGTAAATTACTCGTCAGTAGCTTAGGGTGTCGCCTTCGACACAACCGATGGGCGCGCACGCGCGCCGCATGGAGGATGTCCACATGTCATCACCCCTGACTCGTATCGATCACATCGGCATCGCCTGCCACGACCTCGACGCCACCGTCGACTTCTACCGCAGCACCTACGGCTTCGAGGTCTTCCACACCGAGACCAACGACGAGCAAGGCGTCCGGGAAGCCATGCTCAAGATCAACGACACCGGCGACGGCGGTGCCAGCTACCTGCAGATCCTCGAACCCATCCGCGAGGACAGCGCCATCGCCAAGTGGATGGCGAAGAACGGCGAGGGCGTGCACCACATCGCGTTCGGCACCGCGGACGTGGTGACCACCACCGACGCCATCGTCGGCAAGGGCATCCGCTCCCTGTACGAACAGCCGCGCCGCGGGAGCATGGGCTCCACGATCAACTTCCTGCACCCGAAGGACGCGCACGGGGTGCTGGTGGAGCTGGTGCAGGCGGCGGACGACGCGCACGACGGGCACGACGGGCACTGAATCCGGCCCGCCCGGCCCGGCACGTTCATTCGGATGGCCGAACGCCCCGTTGACGGCGTTCGGCCATCCGAATGAGTGATGAGCGATGACCGGCAGGCGCTACGCGACGGCGCCGATCCGCCGGCCGGTGATCGTCGTCGTACCGTCGTCGCTCACGGCGTCGGCGATCTCGTAGGTGATGCGGAGCCGGCCGGCATGCAGGCGGCCGATCCTGCCATGCCGCGGCTCGGGGCTGGCCGCCGGACGACGCGACAGATCATGCGTCGTCGGCCGCTTCGGTGATATGCGCACTGTGTAATCAGTGTAATCAGTGCCCAAAGTGCGCACTATTGCTTCCCCCGACCGAGTGACGCGACCCGCCCGTGCTCCCGCAGCGGCCCGACCTTCCATCCGCGCGCCTCGCAGTGGTCCAGCAGCAGCGGCACCGCGCCGAGGGTCGAGTGCCAGGAGCCGGGCTTGGCGGTGCAGTCGGTGTCGTGCAGCAGGATCGTGCCGCCGCCGTGGAGGTCCTTCGTGACCTGCTTCAGGACGGAGGCCGGGGTGGCGCGCGCCGTCCAGTCCTCGCCCCAGCTGGTCCACAGGGTGGGGCGGAGGTTGAGGCGGCGCGCCGACAGGTGGGCCGCGGTGGTCATGACGCCGTAGGGCGGGCGGAACAGGCGGGGTTCCTCGCCGGTGAAGCCGGCCAGGAAGTCGCGGGCGCGGGACAGGTCCTGGTACGTGGCGCGGGGGCCGCGGAACAGCAGGCTGCGGTGGTGCCAGCCGTGGACCGCGATCTCGTGGCCGGCGGCGTGGATCTCGTGGACCAGGCCCGGGGCGCGCTGGGCCATCGAGCCCAGCAGGAAGAAGGTCGCGTGCACGTCGCGGCGGGCGAGCAGGTCCAGGAAGCGCGGGGTGGAGTTCGGGTCGGGCCCGTCGTCGAAGGTGAGGGCGACGTGGCCGGGGGCGCCGCGGGCGGCCAGGCCGGGCAGGACGCGGTTGCGGGCCGGGCCCAGGGTGGTGGTGGCCGGGAACGGGTGCGTCAGCAGGCTCGCGGCGGTGGACAAGGCGGTCATCTCGGGTCTCCTCAGGCAAAGTGTCGCAGGAAGGGCTCGGATCGGCGATTCAGACGGCTGCGACCTCGCGCGCGTCGCCGGCCCGGGCCCCGGCCGCCGCGCCGGTCCATCCGTGCTCCCGCAGCAGCTCCACGATCAGCTCGTCGGGGTCGGTCCCGTCGCCGACCATCGCCAGGCCGGCCTTCTCCTGGCGCTTGCCCCGCAGTCCGGAGGCCAGTTCCAACATCGCGCCGGGCAGTTCCTCCGGCGTGCGTATCCACAGGGCCAGTCCGGCGTCGTCCAGCACCGCGGCGTTGGTCCGGCCGTGCCCGACCAGGCTGCGGTAGGTCGCCACCGGCAGCCCGGTCGCGAACGCCTCCAGCGTGCTGGACGCCCCCGCGTTCTGCACCATCACGTCGCACGCTCCCATCAGCGAGGCCATGTCGCCGACCCATCCGAACACGTACGGCAGCCCGGCCGCGCGCAGCCGCCGGCGCAGGGCGTCGTTGCGCCCGCACACCACCACCGGCGTCACCACGCCGGACGCCGCCAGGTCGGCGGCGGTCTCCGCGATGTCGCCGACCCCCCATGAACCGCCGAGCAGCAGCGCCAGCGGCTTGCCGGCACCGGTGCCGGGACGGGTCAGCCCGAACTTGGTGCGCGCCGCGGCCCGGTCGGCCCGCGACCGCGGCGCGAACCGCTGCGACACCAGCGGGCGCGCCACCGCGATC
>JABFXP010000219.1 GCA_013361685.1 Catenulispora sp. | reverse complement strand
TCACCCCACAAGACCGCCAGCAAGCCAGGCGGCTGACCGTTCGCCGACGTATATGAAGACGACGCATCCCGGGTACTCGTCGTCCGGGTCGCCAGTCGGCACGTAGGTGTAGATCCAGCCGTCGACCTCGCGCTCGATTCCGTCCTGCAGGTTCTTCACGGTCAGAGTCTCGCCGTCGAGCGGGCCGCCCCGCAGGACGGCGTTGGGCTGGTCGCTTCCCCGATGATCAGACGCCATGGGTCAAGTGTCGCCCAACTGGTGCGAATGCGCGCGGCAGGCTGCTGGGGGATCGCGAGTTCGAGTTGCGCCTCTGGGTCGCCTGTCGGTCGGCGTGTGCCCTGCAACGCCGTTCATCGCCGTTTGGTTGCATCCGTGGCGGGTTTCCGACGCGCTGCTCGGCGATTGCGGCGTGCCGGCCAGGAAATGCCGAGGTCAGGACTGCTGGGGGGTCGGGGCTCGCGGATCGAGGGCTGTCAAAGGGGCGCTAGATCATTCGCAGTTAATACATGTTCTGACATACAGTGGTCATGCTGATGATCTATGGCGGGCAATCGTTTTGCCAAGCTACCCACGCCCTCAGACGTGACACCCTACTGCGCCACCAGAAAGGTCGTTCGTTGAAGACAGATGCGGACCAGACAGCCGGCCCCACGCCGGCTTTCGGCCAGCCTCAGCAGAACAGCGATTCACCCACCAAGCGCCGATCGCGCACCAGAAGCCGCCTTACCGCCGTCCTGGCCGGGGCTGTCCTCGTCAGCGGGGTGGGCACCGGTATGGCGATGGCCAGCCCGTCCGAGTCACAGTCGGGCGGGGCGCCGGTCCCGACGCTGAACTGGTCGGACTGCGGTGACGGCTTTCAGTGCGCCGATGCGGCGGTGCCGTTGGATTACCGCGATCCGTACGGTCGTACCATCACCTTGCACATGATCCGGCACTTGGCCGCTGATCCTAGTCATCGGGTGGGTACTTTCTGGATGGAGCCCGGCGGGCCGGGTAGCAGTGGGCTGAGTTTCGCGCGGGACAACTACGCGGACCTGCCGAGCGCGCTGCGGGATCGGTTCGACGTCGTCAGCTTCGACCCTCGGGGCATCCAGAGCAGCTCAGGGGTCGTGTGCTACAGCGACGCCCAGTACAGCGCGGCGGTGGCGGCGGCCAAGGGCGTTCCCGGCCCGGACGCCATGGATAACGCCATCAAGGTGGGGAAGGACTACGACCAGAACTGCGTCGACAAGCTCGGCGACACCGCTGGCCTGTTCGGCACGCAGTACGTCGCCCGTGACATCGACCTGTTGCGCCAGGCTTTGGGCGAGCAGCAGCTCACGTTCTACGGCCGCTCGTTCGGCACGTATGTCGGTACCGTTTACGCGAGCATGTTCCCCGGCCGGGTGCGTGCCATGGCGCTGGACGGCGCCTATGACCCGAACCGGTATGCCAACGCCCCCTACGCCTACGACTGGCCGCAATACCTCGCGCTGGACGCGGCGATGAACGACTTCCTCACCTGGTGCGACCAGAACCAGTCGACGTGTGGCTTCGGCGACGGCGACGCCAAGGCGGCCTTCACCGCTCTCAAGAGCGACCTGGACGCCAACCCGGTCACGCTCCCCAGCGGCCAGCAGGCGAACGGCTTCACCCTGGCCTACCGCCTGCTGTTCAACATGGACGAGGGCAAAGTGATCTGGCCGGAGTTCGGCCAGGCGCTGCGCCAGGCCCAGCTGCGCGATCCCAGCTCGTTCCTGCTCCGACCGCCGTCGCCGGCCAGCTTCGCCCAGCTGAACCCCAACACGGTGGTCTCCTGCAACGACCGGAACTTCCCGACCAGCCTGGACGTGCTGAAGTGGAACGTCAACGCTGAGGCCGCCGCCGCCCCCCTGCTGGGCACGCCGTGGGCCTACGCGCCTCCGATGTACGACCAGAACAGCGCCCCCGCGTGTGCGCAGTGGCCGGTGGAGCGGGTCAGCCGCTACAGCGGCTCCTACCGGGCAGCGGGATCCGCGCCGATCCTCGTCATCGGCACGACGCACGACCCGGACACGCCGTATGTGGACGCTGTCACCCTCTCCCGGACGTTCGACAATGCCAGGCTGCTGACGTTCGATGCCGAGGGGCACACCGCGTTCGGCAGGAGCGCGTGCGCAACCGACGCGGTCGCCTCGTACCTGGTCGATCTGACGCTGCCGAAGGTGGGCACCGTGTGCTCGGACGAGGTTCAGCCGACGCCGGTGACGACGGCGAAGGCCGCCGCCACCACGCAGTACAGCGAGCTGCGTGACGGTGTGCAGGAAGGCCGGGACCGGATCCGTGCCGCACGCTGACGGCTGCCAACCGGTAGCTCGAGCTGCGAAAACTGCATAGCGAGAGTCTCGATCGCCCCAGGTCTGCGCCTTGCCGGCCTGGGGCGATTGGGCGTCGACAGGGAGAAGGCGACCGAGGACGAGGGGTGCGGTCCTGGCGGTATGCGAGGCGCCGTCCGCATCGTCGTGTGAATTAGGGCCCTTAGTCCCTAGTGAGCCCCGGTTGTTCCGGCTTGACTGGCCCCTGTCAGCGATGGTCTTTTCACGGGGACTGCCGCGAGGAGCGATCTTATGATCTTCAGCGCTCGGCTGCGAATCGGCGCCGGCGTGGCGGCTGCCGCGCTCGTAGTCGCCTCGGCGGCGGCCTTCGTTATGGCTCAGCCTCGTACAGCAGCCGCCGCACCGGCCTACAGCGACGGGTTCGTCGCCTTCGGCAATATCGGGCATAGCGAATGGACGACGAGCGCGGGCATCGAGGTAAGGCTCTCGCCGAGCATGTCGGTCGAGAGTTTCCAGTACTCGCCGGACGTTCGGCAGGTGGCGGTGGAGGCGAACGCACAACTGTGGGTCGCCTCGGCTGGGCCAGGTGGGGCCATCGGGGCCCTTCGTCGTTTGGAGGGAGTCCCGTCCGGGCGGCTTGCGTGGACTCCCGACGGATCCGAGGTCCTGTTCAGCCAGGCGGGATCGATCCTCGCGGTCCCGGCCGACGGCGGTGGAGCGCCGACCGCGGCGGTCCCCGGCCGCACCGGCTGTTCGGACTCTGAGCCCCAAGTCACGACCCGCGGCACGGTGTACTTTACGCGGCGCTGCTCCAGCAGCTCCGGCGAGACACTCATGCTGTACCGCCCCGGCGACCAGCAGCCGAGGGCCGTGACCAGCCATGGTGACGCCGTGGTCTCGCGCGACGGATCCCGCCTGCTGTGGCTGGCGGACCGGAAGCTTTTCGTCGCCAGCGGTGGCACAAGCGTCGACGACACTCGGCAGATTCCGGAAGCCGCAGGCGCTGCGGCGGCAGACTTCGCCCCGTCCGGAGACATCGTCTTCCTCACCAATTCTGTGGTGGACCCTCAATACACCGTGCAGACCCAGTACTGGATCCGGCAGGTCGCCGACCTGCCGGGAGCGCCCGTACGGATGGTGACCTCGGGGTATCTGGGCAGGCTGGTCCCCGGGCTCAACGTGCTGCTCTCGGTGAACGGCCCTTCGCAGCTCCCCGCTCGCCCGGTCGCCGACCGCGTCGGCGGTTCGGACCGGATCGACACCGCGATCAAGGCGTCGCAGTGGTCTTACGACGGTCGCGACCGCTCCGGGCGGCATGCCGGGGCCGCGGTACTCGCTCGCGCCGACCAGTTCCCCGACGCCTTGTCCGGGACCCCGCTCGCGATTGAGTCGAACGGGCCTGTGTTGCTTACCCCCAGCGGCACCCTCGATCCCCGTGCCGGTACTGAGCTCAAGCGCCTCCTGGCACCCGGATCCACCGTTTACCTGCTGGGCGGCACCGCAGCTCTGAGCCCGGCGGTGGCCGACGCGGTGCATCGCCTGGGGCTGAACCCCGTACGCCTGGGCGGGCCGGACCGCTACGCCACCGCGGTCGCCATCGCCACCGCGATCGCGGGCGACCACCCGGACTCGGTGCTGGTGGCGACCGGCACCAACTACCCGGATGCCCTCACAGCCGGCGTCGCCGCAGGGCAGGCGCGTTACGGCCTGAGCACCGCGATCTCCGGCGGCGTGGTGGTGCTCACCGACGGCGCGATCATGCCCGCGGTCACCCGCGCCTACCTGGAGCGTCTGAATCCCCACACATCGCCGGCGTCCGTGTACGCCGTCGGCGGTCCAGCCGCCGCAGCGGTTGACGCGGCACTGCCCCACCTGCCGCGGCTGACCCGCCTGGTCGGCGCCGACCGCTACGCCACCGCCGCCGAGGTCGCCGCTTCGGACCTGTACGGCGGCAGCGCATCGGGGCGCTACTCCACAGCCGCGGTCGCTACCGGCACCAACTTCCCCGATGCTGTGTCTGGCGGTGCCGTGGCCGGTGCCCAGGGCGGGCCGCTGTTGCTGACCGACGGCGACGGGCTACCGCCTCAGGAACGGAACATCCTGCGCGCTGCACGGATCAGCGATCTCGTCGTGCTCGGCGGCGTAACCGCCGTGTCTGATCGCAGCTTCGGGAATGCCGCCGCCGCAGCGTTCGGCCCGTCCGCTTGGGACGTGTATACCAACCGTGCGGCGCCGCCGCTGCGATGACGATGCGGTTTTGTGGCGCAGGACAGTCGAGTCCGACCCGATGGACGAGCCGCTCTGCTCTACGCCGACGCTGAAGCGTGGGTGCTCAG
>JABFXP010000613.1 GCA_013361685.1 Catenulispora sp. | reverse complement strand
CTGGGCATCACCACCGTCTACGTCACCCACGACCAGGTCGAGGCCATGACCATGGGCGACCGGGTCGCGGTCATCAAGGACGGTCTGCTCCAGCAGTGCGACACTCCGCGCGCGATGTACGAGAAGCCGGCCAACGTGTTCGTCGCCGGGTTCATCGGCTCTCCGTCGATGAACCTCATCGAAGTGCCGATCGTCGACGGCGGCGTGCAGCTGGACGGCCTGGTGGTGCCGGTCGCCCGCGACGCCCTGGACCAGGCGGTGGCCGGCGGCGCGCAGACCCTGACGCTGGGCGTGCGGCCGGAGTCCTTCGACCTGGTGGGCAGCGCCGACGGCGCCATCTCGCTGGAAGTGAACCTGGTCGAGGAGCTGGGCGCCGACGCCTTCGCCTACACCACGGCCCGCGTCGGCGACCGCGACGTGGACATGATCGTGCGGGTCGACGCGCGCGCCGTGCCGATGAAGGGCGACACGCTCTACGCCAAGCCGCACGGCCACGAGACGCACCTGTTCTCCGCGACCAGCGGGGAGCGGCTGGAGGGCTGATCCGCTCCGCTCAGCGCGTCATCGTTGTGCCGCGCTGACGCCGCTATCTGACGCTGTATCGACGCTGTTCTGACGCCGTGACCTGCCGCCGAGGCGGGTCGCGGCGTTCTTTTCACCTCGATACTTAAGCGTCCACTTGACTATTGGGCCCCACCGCCTACACTTAAGTACATGCTTAAGCATGACGCGGACCTCGATCGGGTCTTCCAGGCCCTGTCTGATCCGACCCGGCGAGCGATCGTCGAGCGGCTGGTACGGGGTCCGGCGTCGGTGAGCCAGCTCGCGGAGCCGCTTCCCATGTCGTTGGCGGCGGTCGTGCAGCACATCCAAGTGCTGGAGGGCAGCGGGCTGGTGCACAGCGAGAAAGTCGGCCGGGTGCGGACGTGCCGGGTCGAGCCGACGGTGCTGCGCAGGGCCGAAGAATGGCTCGCGAACCAGCGGACGCTGTGGGAGACGCGGCTGGAGCGGCTGGGGGACTTTCTCGCCGAGAACGAGACCTGAAATCGCACTGACCTGAAATCGCACAGAATGGAGCAGGATCATGACCGAGATCGTTGACCACAGTGTCACGCACAGCACCTTCGTGCTCGAACACACCTATCCGGTGAGCCCCGAGCGGGTGTTCGCGGCGTGGTCGTCGACGGCGGCCAAGGAGCCGTGGTTCGTCAGCCTGCCGGAGGGCGCGACGGTGGACGAGCCTTTGGCCCTGGATTTCCGCGTCGGCGGTGCGGAGCGGCTGGCGGTCACCATGGCCGACGGCATGTCGATCGCCTACGAGGGCCGCTATCAGGACATCGTCCCGGACCGGCGGATCGTCGCCACCACGCAGATGTACCGCGACCAGCGGCCGATGTCGGTGACCGTGGCGACCATCGAGCTGACGGCGATCGCCGACGGGACGCGGCTGGTGCTCACCGAGCAGGGCGCGTACCTGGACGGCCTGGACGAGCCGAAGTGGCGCGAGCTCGGGACCCGGGAGCAGTTGGAGAATCTGGCGAAGCACCTCCGGTGAAGGGGATACCGGTTCGTGGGTTCACGCTAGGAGCGCGGCGGCGCGTTGCCGGACAGTAGGACGGCAAGTACGAGAAGCGCCGCCGCGCCGGCCAGCTCTATCAGAACACTCCCCCGCAGCGCCGCCTCGTTGCCCTCGCGCCAGCGTGTGACGAGGCCGCGGGACCGAGTGGCGAGCCCGAGCACGGCCAAGAGCAGTACGACCTTCGCCAGCAGGAGCCGGCCGTAGGTGGTGTCGATCAGGGCGCTGATTCCGCCGATCTCGCGCCACGCCTGGTAACAGCCGGTCGCGGCGATGACGGCGACCGCGACGACGGCCATCCGTGAGAAGCGAGCCGCGGTCGCGCCCACTGTGGCACCGGAGCCGGTCAGCAGGAGCAGGACGACTGCTGCGAGACCGCCGACCCACAGGGCCATGGCCGTGACGTGCAGCGTCAAGGACGCCATCGCCAAGAGCGTCCCGCCGCCGGTGGCCGCGTGGCCGACCGTGCCCCACGTCGCGGCGACCGCGACGGTGAACACCAGCGGAATCAGCGGGCTGCGAGCGCGGCGGATGACGGCGTCGCCGAGCACCGCCGCGACGGCCAGCAACGCCAGGCGCGCCATCAGCGCGTGACCGTCACGCGTGGCGAGCGTCGCCGCCAGGAGCGAGCGGTCGAAGAGATGCGACGGCGACAGCCCCCGCGCCGCCGGGCCGTATACGAGCAGTTGGAGAACCGTCGCGATGAGAAGCGCGCCCCAACCGAGAGTCACCGGCCATGTCGGGGGATCGTGGGGGTCGTCCTGCTGCGTCCGGAGCGTCGTGAACCCGCCGATCAACGCCAGAGCTACGAAACCCGTCCATTGAGCGGCATCGGACAGGGCGCTCGTCAGCTGGTTCCGGCTCAAAGCCGTTGTCGTGGCCGGCTTCGATGGAGCGCCGACCGAGAACGTGAGATGGCCGGAGGTGGTGTGGCCGTCGTCGGAGGCGGTGACCTGCCAGAGGATTGAGAAGGTGCCCTGGTGCGTGTCCAGCGCCACCGCTGTGGTCAGCGAGTCTTCGCCGGTCGGGCCGGCAGTGAGGGCGCCGGTATCGAGACGGCGCCCGTCGGGGCCGACGATTTTGACCGCGCTGAGGCGGAGGTCGATCTCCTCGGAGAACGTCAGGGTTATGCGAGCCGGTTCGGCGGTGAGGATCGCGGCGTCAGAGGGCGTCGACGACACCAGCTCGGCATGCGCGGAGGCCGGGGCGGCGCTCACCAGCACTGCCACGATCACCGCGACGCATGTGACGAGCAGGGCGCGGCGAGTTCTCAACGGCATCGGCCGGCCGCCTTGCGCTCTGCGATCACGGAGTCGGCGCCCTGGCGGTATTCCGCGAGGGCCTGGGCGTCGGGGGTGAAGCGCCAGGCGCCATTCTCGTAGACCACGGTGGCGGTTCCGGTGGCGGATGCTTGATGCCACGCGACCGACACTGTGGTGTCGTCGATGGATGCGGTCGAATCGATGATGTACGGCACGCCGAGCGCCGGGCGGCATTCGCTGTTCAGCCGGACGAAGTCATCCTGGCTCAGAGCGCTGCGAGCGGTGACCGACCACAACTGCCAGGCTTGCGCCCAACCGCCGCCGGACAACAGGCCGAACTCCCGTTGCGCCACCGACGTTGCCTGTCGCGGGTCGGGCTGCGCCGGCGGCCCCGCGCCGACTTCGTGCGGCCGGGCCTTGGCCGACCAGTGCGCGAGCAGGCTGTTTGCCGCGATCACGGCTACTACGACCGCGAGGAGGAAAGCCCAGCCGACGGCCGTGCTGGGCAGGCTGGACCGGCGACGACCGCCGCCGATGTCGCCGGCATCGTCGGCGTCGCCGGTGTCGTCGGCAGGCTCCAGCCCGGATCCGGCCGGGGGCTCGCCCTCCGACTGGGGCATCGCGCCCCGGCCGGCGGCCCTGAGCCGCGTACCGCGCATCGTCCTTCCCTCTCGCTCAACCGGAGCCGAAAGCAGGAATCAGAACACAGAGAACAGCGAACACGAGTACCGATAACCGGAACCGGGGCGGCGGGCCGGCACACGCCGCCGCCCCGGTCCGGGGCTCAGTTGGTCAGCCGGTTGGTGCCGTAGTGCAGCACCATCGACTGGTTGGCGTCCAAGGTCAGGTCCGCGGTGAACTTCAGGGAGTCGCGGATCTGGTTCATCGTGATGGCCGAGTTGCCCGCGCCGCCCCACCGGTAGGTGAAGGTGCCGCCCGGCGGGACCTGCCGCTGGGCCAGGGTCACGTCGTGGAAGCCGAGGCGCGCGATGTAGAAGGAGGTGCCGTCACCGCGCGGCACTTCCAGGTAGTCCTGCTGCGGGTGGCCGTAGGTCACCGAGGCGCCGTAGCTGTGGTCGTCGGAGCTGGACGGCGCGCGCCAGATCAGCACCGCGCAGTCGGTGGACAGCGTCTGGCTGCTGGTGTTGGTGAACGTGAAGGTCCAGTCCCCGTACCAGACGTTGCCGGCGAAGGACACCGACTCGGACAGGCCCACGTTGCTCTGGAACGAGGTGTTCAGCGGCTCGCTGAGGATCGGGTTGGCGCCGCTGATCGGATGGTCGGTGCCGTTGGCGCAGCGCTCCAGGGGCGAGCTGTACTGCGACGGGGAACCGGTCGGCACGGCCTGGGTGTAGGTGGCCGGGCCGGCTGAGACGGCCGTGGTGCTGTTGGTGTCGGCGACCGCGCTGCCGCCGCTGCCCAGGGCGGCGATGCCGGCCGCGAGTGCGGCGGTGGCCAGCCCCGCGGCCAGCCCGCGGCGGGTGGAGATGCGTTGCATGCGGGAGTCCTTTCTCCAAGCGTCGAGCTCAGGGTCGGTCCCGGCCCGGGTGCCGGGACCGCCGGTGGTGCCGTGGCACGGCGCCGCCGCCCGGTGCCGGGGCGCGGCGCTGACATCCGCCCCACGTCCTTCGCCGACGCCGTGGGTGGGTGTGAGGGAGAGCAGCGTCGTCGTCGGCCCGCACGTCTCGTGAAGCGCGAACTGTCGTTGATCCGCATATTCGAGGTTTGCCATGCGGATAACGGGTTGTCATGGAAGGTCTACTGCTCGCCGCAGGGCGCGTCAAGGGTTTTCGGGCTCTTGGTCTAGTCCATTAGGTCTAGACCCATGTCAGCCGTGCGCACGAAAGGGCCACGCCAGGGGCACGCAAGGGGCGCTCGATGTGCGCGGTGCGGCGCCGGTGGTGAAGGTGCGGCGGTTGCGGTTCACTCGAAACATGGCTGAATCAGACATCTGGTTTCAGGACCCGTATGCCGCGTTCGCGCACGGTCGCGAGGAGCGGGGTCCGGTTTTCGCACCGGCGTTGAACGCCTGGGTCGTGACGCGGCACGGCGACGTTCTGGAGGCGCTGCGCCGGGCCGACGACTTCTCTTCGGCGAACACGCTGCCGATGGACGAGGACCTCTCCCCCACCGTGCGCGCCGGGTTGGCGGGCAGTGTCGGCGGCGGCCGGGTCGTGGTGAACTCCGACGGCGCCGATCACCGCCGGTACCGGGCGCCGCTGCTGGCGGGGCTGACTGCGGCGCGGATCGAGGCGGTCGCCCCGTTCATCGCCGAGCAGGCGCGGGACTTGGTCGACGGGTTCGCCGCGGCCGGCCGAATCGAGTTCGTCGGCGGCTTCGCCGGGCCGTTGGCCGCCGCGGTGATCGGCCGGCTGATCGGGATGGAGCAGGACGAGATCGGCCAGGCGGTCCACGGCACGTACCAGGCGTTGTCGCTGCATTTCCTGCCGGTCGGCGAGCCGGAGAAGCTCGCCGCGGCACAAGGGTTCGCGGCGATGCGGTCGATGTTCGACGACTACGCGCGGCGGCGGCGCGCGGAACCGCGGGACGATCTCGGCACGACACTGATCAGCGCTCTCGTGCCCGGCGACGGGGAGCTCACGGCGCAGGAGCGCCATGAGGTCGTGTCCAATCTGCAGAATCTGTTCATCGCGGGTCTCATCACCACCACGCCGCTGCTCGGCACGATGGTTCTCAACCTTCTGCGGCACCGCGATCAGTGGGAGTCGTTGTGTGCGAAGCCGGAGCTGATCCCCGGCGCGGTCGAGGAGGCTTTGCGGTACGACACCTCGATGCAGAGCGTGCGCCGGGTGACGACGGCGCCGGTGACGCTCGGCGGGGTGGAGATCCCGGCCGGGGCGACGGTGCTGGTCGCGCTGGCGTCGGCGAACCGGGACCCGGCGGTCCACGACCGGCCGGACGAGTTCGACATCACGCGGCCGGTGTCCGGTCGGCAGCTGTCGTTCGGGCACGGCCCGCACGCTTGCGTCGGCGCGCAGTTGTTCCGCGAGGAGGCGAAGGCGGCGCTGCGCGTGCTGACCGAACGGCTGCCGGGGCTGCGGCTCGCTCCGCAGGAGGCGGGGACGATGGGCCGCAGCGTGATCCCGCGCGACGGCTCGCTGCACGTCCTGAACCTGGTGTGGTGATCGGCCGCTGAAAATGCCGGTCGGCCGGCAGGGACTGGGATCCCTGCCGGCCGACCGGTGCGCTCAGTCAGCGGTGCTTCAGAGCCCTGTTATGGCCCGCTCACCAGGTAGGCCACGTTATGACTCGGCGTCACCTGGGCGCCGTTCTCGTTGATCAGATGGTTGATGGTCCCGTCGCCGCCGAGCACCGTCGTCACCATGTCGTGGAAGGCGACGCCGGGCACGGCCGGCGCCCAGATCGCGTGGTCCAGCACCACTGACGGGTTGTCCCGGAAGTAGGCGTAGACGCCCAGCCCCCACGCCTCGTGCGTGGTGACCGTGCTGTTCAGCTTGTAGGAGGCGTACCCCAGGGTCCCGTTCCCGGGCGTCCAGCTGGCGTTGTCGGGCACGTCGTAAGGACACTCACTCTGGTAGAAGTACGTCCGGCCGCCGTTGCCGAACCATTCGGTCTGGTACTTCTGGTAGTGCTCGACCGCCAGGCCGTACATCGTCACGTTGTTCCCGTAGACGAGCAGGCCGTTCGCCGCCGGGTTGGTGTTCCACCCGACGCCGTAGGTGTGGTCGGCGCGCCACAGCCACAAATCGTCGCCGATCACGTCGTTGCTGTTCACCACCAGGCTCTGCGTGGCCTGCGCGGCCTGGTCGCCGCCGACGCGGAAGAACACGTCCTGCACCACGATCGGGTTCGCGGCGTGGCTGACCGTCGAGGTGCCCGGCCCGATCTGCATCAGCGTCGCGGAGTTCGTCGAGTTGGCGCTGATCAGCAGTCCGGCGATGTCGATGCCGTCGACGTCGGCGGTGGTGATGGCGGCGTTTCCGTTGTCCGGGACCAGGGTCGCCAGTCCCAGGCCGAGCACGACCGTGTTCGGGGCGGTGATGTTCAGCGCCGAGGCCAGGTGGTAGACGCCGGGGGTGACGATCAGGTTCTTGCCCGCGGCCAGTGCCGCGTTGATCGTCGCGGAGGTGTCGCCCGGCTTGACGATGTAGAACTGGCTGACCGGGATCGAGGTGCCGGGCGGGGTGCCGTTGGTCCAGTCCGGGCCCTGCGCGTTGGTGCGCAGCGCCGGCACGAACACCTGCCAGGTGCCGGCGGAGTCGATGTAGACGAACGGCTTTTCGCGCAGCGTGGGGGTCTGCGCGACGGTGGTGTAGGGCGGGCTGGGGAACGTGGTGGCCGGGGCGTTGGTGTCGCCGACGAAGACCATGTTCCAGTTCGACCCGGTCCAGCCGCCGGTCATCGCGGTGTCCTGGGTGAGGAACTGCTGCTGCGTCCCGGAGTTGATCTGCCCGGAGACGCGCGAGTCGCCCACGTAGCCGCCGCTGGACCAGTTGCCGCCGCTGCCGTGGATGTTGTCGTACAGCAGCAGGCCGCCGTGCACGTCCATCCGGCGGAACGGGTCGGCCTGCGACACCGCCCACATGGTGCTGCCCGAACTCGGGCTGACCGACATGTTCTCGGCGTCGCGCCAGAAGTTCTGCGTGGCGTTGCCGTCGGCGGTGTGGCCCTGGACGTGGATGCCGCCGCCGGTGATGGCGACCGCGTCCGGGGAGAGTCCGAGCCCTGCGACCTGGGTGTAGTAGCCGACGGGGATGTCGACGTTGTAGGTGCCGGGCGCGAACAGCAGAGCGTTGCGCTGCGTGCCGAACTCGTTGTTCTGCTGCGTGCTGTAGACGCTGTTGACCTTCGCCTGGATGGTCGCGGCGGACATCGAGGGGTCGAAGACCGTGACGTTCGGGCCGAAGTCCGGGGTCGGGATGCCGCCGCCTCCGCCGGAGGAGGCCGGGAGCGTCCACTGCTGGTTCGCGCTGCCGGCGCAGTCCCAGATCTGGGCCTGGGTGCCGGGCGTCGTGGACCAGTTCGTGTCGTCCAGGCAGCGGCCGGACTGCGGGTTGCGCAGCGTGTTGTCGGACTGGGGCATCCACACCTGCGCGCCGGTGCCGTTGCAGTCGTAGAGGTCGACCAGGGTGCCGTTGGCCGTGCCGCCGCCGTTGACGTCCAGGCACTTGCCCAGCACCTGCAAGGTGTGGCCGGTGGTGTCGACGGTCCAGTTCTGCGCGGTCGTGCCGTTGCAGGTGTAGACCTGGATCGGGTTGAAGTTCGCGGTCGAGGCGGACTTGTCGTCCAGGCACAAGCCCTGGTAGCCGACGATCGGTCCGACCGGGTTCACGGCGGCCTGGGCCCGGCCCGCGCTGGCGACCTGAGCCACCGCCAGCAGGCCGGCTATCAGGGCAAGCGCGCTCAGCACGGCGATCGGCAGCCGGGATCTGGCCAGTCCGGATCTTGTGGCGATCATGTCCTTGCGTCTCCATTCCTTGTTTGTTACAGAAACAATTCCGTAACATCGAGTACTGATGGGGCAGTGAAGCAGCGCATGACCAGTGCGTCAATGCTTGAATAGTGCTGAAACAAACGGCTGTTCCAGGGGAGGGAGACGCAGGTGTCGGAGCGGGTCACGGTCCGGGACATCGCGCAGGAGTCCGGCCTGTCGATCGCCACGGTCTCCCGGGTGATCAACCAGCAGGGACAGGTCTCGGAGAACGCGCGGGTCAGGGTGACGGAGGCGATCGCGCGACTCGGCGGCACGGCCCCGCGACCCCGGCCGCGGCTGCCCAAACCGGAACTGCCGGTCCTGGTGCGCTGCCCCTACAAACTCAGCGACTATTTCGGCGGGCTGGTGACGGCGGCCGCGGAGACGCTGGCGCTGTCCGGACGGCAGGTGCTGCTGGACGTCGGCGACGCCCGGCGGTCGGCACCGGTTCTCAGGGAACTGCCAGGCGCGCGCACCGCGTCCGGCGCGATCCTGATCCTGCCGCCGGAGCCGGCCGAAGACCTCGAACTCCTCCAGCGGCGGCGGTTCCCGGTCGTGGTCGTGGACCCGCGCGAACCGGTGCCGCGCGGCATGGTGTCGATCGCGGCGGCGCACACCGCCGGGGCGCGCGCGCTCACCCGGCACCTGATCGAGCGCGGCCACCGCCGGATCGGCGTGATCAGCGGCCCGGCGAACTGGCTGACCGGCGCCGACCGGATCGCCGGGCACCTGGCGGCGCTGTCGGAGGCGGGGCTGCTCGGCAGTCCGGAACTGGTGCGGCACGGGGAGGGCGCGATCCCCACCGGCGTCACGGCCGGCGGCGAGCTGCTGGACCTGCCCGAGCCGCCGACGGCGATCGTGTGCTTCAACGACAAGGTCGCGGTCGGGGTGTTCCAGGCGGCGGCCGAACGGGCTCTGCGGGTGCCGCACGACCTGGCGGTGACCGGCTTCGACGACAGCGAGATGAGCCGGGCCACCGCCCCGATGCTGACCACGGTGCGGCAGCCGCTGCCGGAGATGGGCCGGATCGCGGTGACGATGCTGGCGCGGCTGCTGGACGGGCAGGCGCTGGACGCGCTGCACATCGAGTTGGCGACCGAGTTGGTGGTGCGGGGAAGCACCGGACGGGACTGAGCTTCCCGGCTTACGCGTTTCATCGCTGTTCGGCTGGGCTTGCCCGGCGCGCACCTCTGCCGTTTCACCTGGGCTCCTACCGTCGCGGCATGAACCACCTGCATGAAGACCCCCACTGCCAGTGCCCCCGCACGGCCGACTTCGACTCCGCCGGGCCGGCCGCCACCGGCCGCCGGGCCTTCCTGCGCACCGCGGGACTGCTCGGTGCCGGGGCGACCACGGTGGCCTCCGGTGTGACGGTGTTCGGGCCGGCGGCTTCGGCCGCGGCCGAAGCCGATGACGCGGCTGCGGCCGGCGCTCACGGTACGGCTGGCGCTGCCGCTGCGGCCGATCATGACCACGCCGAAGGAACGTGGCGTCCCGACCCGGACAGCCCGGTGTTCACGCTGGTCGTGATGCCCGACACCCAGTACCTGTTCGACGAGGACCGCATCCACCCGGCACCGCTGGAGGCGTCGTTCCGGCATGTGCTCGACGGCGACGGCGACGACAACACCGTGTTCCTGGCACACCTCGGCGACATCACGCAGAACGGACAGGCCCGCGAATTCGCCGCGGTGAGCTCGGTGTTCGAGCTGCTGGACCGCAAGGGCGCCGCCTACAGCGTGCTGGCGGGCAACCACGACGTCGGTTCCGGCAGCACCGACCAGCGCGGGTCGACGGCGTACCTGAGCACCTTCACCAAGGCGCGCGCCGCGAAGTCGCCGACGTTCGGCGGCGCCAGCCCGGACGGCTACAACACCTTCCACATCTTCCGCGCCGCGGGTCGGCAGTGGCTGCTACTGGCCCTGGACTGGCGGCTGTCGGCGGCCGGTTTCGCCTGGGCCGACAAGGTGATCGCGGACCACCCGACGCTGCCGGTCATCGTGACCACGCACGAACTCGCCTACGCCGACGACGCCGGGAAGGCCTACCTGTCCGACTACGGCCAGCAGCTGTGGGACGGCCTGATCAAGAAGAACGACCAGGTGTTCCTGACGCTGAACGGGCACTTCTGGCCCCCGGGGTCCACGACGCTGCGCAACGAGGCCGGACACGATGTGCACGTCCACATCACCAACTACCAGGACCGGTACTACGGCGGCGCGGCGATGATCCGCACCTACCGGTTCGACATGCGGCGCAACACGATCGACGTGTCGACGTTCTCGCCGTGGATCCAGGGGCTCGCGGAGAACCGCGTGAACGAGTTGGCCGGGCAGGAGATGGAGTTGAGCTCTTCCGTGGACCGCTTCAGTGTTCCGATCGACTTCACGCAGCGGTTCTCCGGGTTCGCGCCGGTGGCCCCGCGTCCGCCGCGTCCGGCGAACAAGATGCTGATCCGCGGCACGGTCGCGTACTGGCGGTTCGACTACGGGGGCGGCGAGGGCGGCGGCGCACTCGGCGCCAACCAGGTGATCTGGGACCTGTCGGGCAAGGGCAACGACCTGGTGAAGGAAGTCGCCGACGGCACCTCCGGCAGCCCGCTCACGTGGTCCGCGGAGCACCACCCGGACCAGCCGGGGCACGGCAGCGTCCGCTTCACCGGCCAAGGTGATCCGACGCGGGGCGCGTGGCTCCAGACCGTGCCGAACGCGCCGCTGAACGCCGCGGAGTTCGAGCACGGATACACCTTCGAGGCGTTCTTCAAACTGCCCGCGGACTGGGACTCCTCGCAGAACGCGTGGAGCGCGCTGCTGAGCCGGTGGGGTATGAGCGGTGAGGCCGGGAAGACCGGTGCGAACATCGATCCGCAAGAGCCCGTCGCGACGCTGAGCCTGTCCGGCGGCCGGGAGCTCCAGTGGTGCGTGTATCCGTTGAACACCAACGGGTCTTCGACCAACTGGGGCCACGAACTGCCGCTGGACAAGTGGTGGCACGTCGCGGTGGTGAACGACGGCCGGCTGACGCGGATGTATGTGGACGGCTGCGAGCTGGTGCGGAACCCTTCGACGCCGGCGATCGGGCTGACCACGCTGCACCATTCGTGGCTGCTCGGCGGGTATGAGTACGGCGGGGTCATCAATCAGGTGCACAACGGGTGGATCGGGGATGTGCGGATCGTGGACCGGCCGCTGCGGGTCGAGGAGTTTATGAACGCATAAACGCATAAGCGGTTGAACGGCTTAACGCGTGCGTGTGCGTGTGCGTGTGCGTGTGCGGCATGGAGGCATTTGCGCGTAGACGTTCAATCGCGTGGACGCTTGGAGTCAGCGGGGGCCAGCGGCACCAGAACGCAGAAGCCTGATGCCGCCTCGCGCGCGTGGCGCCGTGTCGGGCCGCGCACACAATACGACCGTCGTGGGCATCACCGGGCAGTCCGCATACAGCGCCGCCTTCGTGATGCGGAACCCCGCCTCGCTCAGCAGCGCCGTCAGACAGGAGGTGCCGGTACGCAGGCCCTGATGGCGCGCACCGCCGGCGCCCGTCGTCAGATCCCAGGCGGCGACGCCGGGCACGTGCGCGAGGATCAGCACGCCGTCGTCGGCGGTGATCCGTCGCAGTTGCGCGAGCGGCGCCTCCGGCTCGGTCCAGTGGTGCGAGCTGGCGGTGCACAGCACGACGTCGACAGCGCCGTCGGCGAGCGGCAGCCGGGCGGCGTCGGCCCGCAGGTAGGTGACGGCGCGCCGGCCGGCGTCCAGAGCCCGGGCCTGGCTCAGCATCCCGGCGGAGATGTCGACGCCGAGCAGTTCGGCGTGCGGGAACCGGGCCGCGGCGGCGCGCAGCAGCCGGCCGGTGCCGCAGCCCAGGTCGAGCAGCCGCCGCGGCGCCGGGTTGGCGCGCGTCGCCAGGTGCAGGGCGTGGCGGTGCAGGCCGGTGTAGAAGGTGTCCTGCAGAATGCTCGAGTCGTAGCCGGCGGCCCACAGGTCGAAGCGCGCGGCGACCGGCGACGGCTGCGGGCCGTCGCTGACAGGTGCCGCTGCGCTTGCCGGTTCCACAGGTTCCACACTGCCCCCGACGTTTGCCTTGTGCAAGAGCGCAATAGGGTGGACTGTCGGCCGTGCGGAACATCAAGCCGATCAGGAGTCTGGATTCAGCGTGCTGCGACGACGCGCGATAAAACTGATGATGTGAGTGCGCAGGAGGGGTCCGCCGGCGAGGTGGACCGGGTGACCGAGGCAGTGCTGACGGCCTCCCGGCTGCTGGTGGCGGTGACGGCGCGGTCGCTGGACGACGTCCAGGACAGCCTGACGCTGCCGCAGTTCCGGGCGCTGGTGGTGCTGTCCGCACGGGGCCCGCTGCGCCTGACGCGGCTGGCCGAGCACCTGGAAGTGAACCCCTCCACGGCGATGCGCATGGCCGAACGGCTGACCGCGGCCGGGATGATCACCCGCTCGGCCAACCCGGACAACCGCCGGGAGTCGATGCTGCGTCTGACCGAGGCCGGCCACGCGGTGGTGGACCAGGTGACGCTGCGTCGGCGCCGTGAGATCTCGGCCATCGTGCAGCGGATGCCCGCCGCCCACCGCGAACGCCTGGTGGCGGCGCTGGAGGCGTTCAACGAGGCCGGCGGCGAGCCGGGAAGCGGACCGGCTCGGGTCGCGCCGGGCTGACGCCTCGCGCCGCCGGCACGCCGGCTGCGGGAACCCCGCTGTGCGCGCTGTCAGTGTCTTGCGACAGGCTGTGTCAGTGCACGATGAGCCGCTTCCCCTGCTGCCGCGCCTTCCCCTGCGCTCGTTGGACGAGCTCGCGCGGTGTGCCGACGAGATCCATTCCGACCGCTGCCAGTGGATCGGCGACGATTCGCCCCGGCCGTGTACGTGCGGCGTGCCGCGGGCGCTGCGGGCGCTCGCGGCGGCACGGGACGATCTGAGGCCGCCGTGATCATGCCACTGCGATGGGGCGGCCGCTGATCCGGCCGCCGTGATCAGGCCATGGCGATCAGGTCGGCGTAGCCGGGGTTCCAGTAGTCCTCGAAGGCTTCGGGCAGCACCAACACCCGTTGCGGCTGGAGCGCCTCGACCGCTTCCTTGTCATGGCTGACCATGACCACGGCGCCGGGGTAGGTGCTCAGCGCGGACAGGATCTCGCCCCGGGAGGCCGGGTCGAGGTTGTTGGTCGGTTCGTCCAGCAGCAGGACGTTGGCGCCGGAGCTGACGAGGGTGGCCAGAGCCAGGCGCGTCTTCTCGCCGCCGGAGAGGACCGCAGCCGGTTTGGTGAAGTCCTCGCCGCTGAACAGGAACGAGCCGAGCAGGGAGCGGGCCTCGCCGTCGGTCAGCTGCGGGGCCGCAGCCTGGAGGTTCTCCCCCACCGTGCGAGTGCCGTCCAGGGTCTCGTGCTCCTGCGCGAAATAGCCCAGGCGCAGACCGTGTCCGGGCACGACGCGGCCGGAGTCCGGAGTCTCGACACCGGCCAGCATCCGCAGCAGCGTCGTCTTGCCCGCGCCGTTGAGGCCGAGCACCACCATGCGGCTGCCGCGCTCCACGGCGAGATCGACGCCGGCCAGCACCCGGCGCGAGCCATACGCCTTGGCGAGCGAGACCGCGCCGAGCGGGATCCGGCCGCACGGCTGCGGATCGGGCAGACGGAAGCGGGCCCTTCTCTCCGCGTGGCGCACTGGTTCCAGCTCGGCGAGCATGCGGTCGGCGCGGCGGGCCATGCTTCTGGCCGTGACCGCGGTGGCCGAGCGCGCCTTCATCCGCTTCGCCTGCGCGTGCAGCGCCGCCGCCTTGTTCTCGGCGTTGGCGCGCTCGCGGCCCCGGCGGCGCTCGGCGGCCTCGCTCTGGCGCACGTACTCGGTCCAGCCGGTGTTGTGCACCTCGAGGCTCGCGCGCTGCGGATCCAGATGGAAGACGCGGTTCACGACGTCGGTGATCAGGTCCAGGTCGTGGCTGATCAGCACCAGGGCGCCGGAGTAGCCGAGCAGGAAGGCGCGGAGCCAGGCCACCGAGTCGGCGTCGAGATGGTTGGTGGGCTCGTCCAGCAGCAGCGTGCCGGGCCCGGCGAACAGGATCCGCGCGAGTTCGACGCGGCGGCGCTGGCCGCCGGACAGCGTTCCGAGCCGCTGGTGCAGACTGTCCGGCGGCAGGCCCAGGCCGGCGGCGACACGCGCTGCCTCGGCCTCGGCGGGATAGCCGCCCGCGGCTTGGAAATCAGCCTCGGCGCGGGCGTAGCGACGCATCGCCCGGTCCAGGTCGTCGGCCGAGGCCGCCTCGGCCATCGCGGCCTCGCTCGCGCGCAGGGCGCGGTTGGCCGCGTCCAGTTTTCGGCCGGACAGGATCCGCTCGCTGACCGTCTGCCCGGGATCCGCGGCGCGCGGATCCTGCGGGAGGTAGCCGATGGAACCGACGCGGGTGATGGTGCCGTCGGCGGGCGTGTCGTCTGCGGCCGTGCCGCCGTCGGCGGACGTGCCGTCGCCGGCGAGCAGACGGGTCAGGGTGGTCTTGCCGGCACCGTTGCGGCCGACCAGACCGACGCGGTCGCCGGGGGCGATGGTGAGGGTGACGTCGTGCAGCAACAGGCGCGCGCCGACGCGGACGTCGACACCGTTGACGGTGATCATGGAGGACTCCGGAAGGAAGAGGACACACGGGTGGCGCGGAAGCGGCCGTGGCTCTAAGACATCCGGGGGGTCGACATGGGAATCACGGTAACAACGTGGGGTTTCGTGGCGCATCTGGTTTTCTGGCCTGCGGCGGCTGTCGGATCGTGTCCGCCGTCGCAGGCCCCTGGTTCAGCCTGCGGCCGCCCAAGGCCGGGCGCCGGGACCGGTGGGATGCGTGCCGGTGACGGCCATGACGACGGAGTACAGGCTCGTCTCGGCGGCGATGAACAGCCGATTGCGTTTGGCGCCGCCCCAGCTGATGTTCGCCACCGCTTCGGGGATGACGAGTCGGCCGATGAGGGTGCCGTCGGGGTCGTAGCAGTGCACGCCGTCGTTCAGGGCCGCGGCCCACAGGCGGCCGGCGTCGTCGAAGCGGAGGTTGTCGAAGCGGGCGGCCGGACGTGCGGCGGCCTCGGCGAAGACCCGGCCGGCGGACAGGGTCCCGTCGGCGCGGACGTCGAAGACGCGGATCCGGCCGGCGCGGGTGTCGGAGACGTAGAGCTGCCGCTCGTCGGGGGAGAACACGAGGCCGTTGGGGGCGCTGAAGCCGTCGGCGGCCAGGTCGACGTCCCCGGTGTCGGGGTCGATGCGGTAGACGTTGTTCGCGCCGATCTCGCTCTCGGCGCGGTAACCCTCGTAGTCGCTGGTGATGCCGAAATCCGGGTCGGAGAACCAGATCGAGCCGTCGGACTTCACCGCGGCGTCGTTCGGGCTGTTCAGTCGCTTGCCCCGCCAGCGGTCGGCCAGGACGGTCACGGTGCCGTCGTGCTCGGTGCGGGTCACCCGGCGGTTGCCCTGCTCGCAGGTGATCAGCCGGCCTTCGCGGTCCAGGGTGTTGCCGTTGGTGTGGCCGGCGGCGCGGCGGAAGACCGAGACCGCGCCGGTCTCCTCGTCCCAGCGCAGCATGCGGTCGTTGGGGATGTCGCTCCAGATCAGCTGGCGCCAGGCGGGTATGTAGAGCGGGCCCTCGGCCCAGCGGCAGCCGGTGAACAGCACCTCCAAGCCGGCGTCGCCGTTCATGCAGCGGCCGGTGCGGAACCGGTCGTCGAAGGCTTCGTAGAGTGCGGGTCGCTCGTCGGACATGGCGCCTCCCCTTTCACAGCAAGCCGAATTCGATCTGGCGATGAGCCTAGATCTGCGAATGCGGTATGGTCAAAGCCGATCCGCTCCGAAGGAGGACCATGGACCACGTCGACCGGCTCTTGCTGGCGAACCTGCAACGGGACGCCACGCAGTCCTACGCGGCGCTCGGCCACGCCGTGGGACTGTCGGCCGGCGCCGCGCACGAGCGGGTCCGCAAGCTGCGCGAGCGCGGCGTGATCCGGCGTACCGCGGCCGAAGTGGACCCGGCGGCGGTAGGCGGCGCGGTGCTGGCGTTCGTGACCGTCGACTCCGCGTCGTGGATGGGCGAGACCAGCGAGGCGTTCGCAGCGATTCCGGAGGTGCTGGAGGCGCACGTCATCGCCGGCAACGCCTCGGTGCTGGTGAAGGTGCGCACGGCCAGCACCGAGCAGTTGCAGGACGTGCTGCGGCGGATCTACGGCGTGGCGGGAGTCAGCGGGACTCAGGCCACTGTCGTGCTCGAGACGTTCTTCGAGCGCCAGATTTCGCCGCTGATCGTGGACGAGGACCCGCC
>JABFXP010000213.1 GCA_013361685.1 Catenulispora sp. | reverse complement strand
CGACGGGCAGGCGGGCTGTAGCGCAGCTTGGTAGCGCACTTGACTGGGGGTCAAGGGGTCGCAGGTTCAAATCCTGTCAGCCCGACCGCGAAAGAGCAGGTCACAGGCCCGGCTTATCTTCTGGAGCCGGGCCTTTTGCCTACCTGTCCGCAGGCTTCTCAGTAGGCGTCGAGTCGCCGTGGCACGCATCGCGACAAGCTGAGACAGGTCAGGCCGGGGCGCTCGAGCGTTCCGCGGCCAATGCACCGTAGGTTCAAATACGATCGCAACACGGTAATGTTGCAGGTCAGCGGTTTCGAACTCATCGCCCGATCCGCCACCGACTCGTTCGGTCCGCACGACTTCCGCTGGCGCCCAGTTCTCATTTGAACCTGACGACGCTTGATCAGGCGCGAACCTTCTTAGGATTCGCCCCTCCCCCATCACCGCCGCAGTCCTCGCTAGGACGGGGACAGTCACCTCGGAGGCGACGAATTCGAGTCCGGGGCCGGAGAAGCCGGGGGTGTCGACGAACCACGTCATGGCCCCGACCGCGTCAGTTCGCCTCAGGTCTGGCAGCACAGCGGGAACGGAGACGCCGCATGATCAAGCGGTTCGTGATCACCCGAGCTCACAGCAGCGGCAGGGAATTGAAGTTGTAGCCCTCCCAGAGACGCCGCGAGCGTTCCTCTGGGTAGGCCGTGACCACCGGCATCGTGTCAAGCACCTGTACCAGCCGCCGCTCGTCGTACGTCGGCCAGCCCGGATCGCCCGATCGAGCGAAGGACGTCCAGGACGAGCGGAAGCGGGACGACAGCGTCAAGGCATCTTGGGACGGTTCCGTGCCCTCGAAGAACAGGGCGCCCAGGTCCGCTCCGTAGGTGCCGAACAGCAGTGGGATGTCCAGGGCGTGGCAGGCGCCGAGCTCGCCGCCGATGCCCGGGGCCGGCCAGGTCAGTTCGTAGACATGGGCTGTGCCGCCACCGGACCGCTGTGCTTCGGCCAGGTACAGGGTGGGCATGTTGAACAGCCAGTCCGTCTGCACTCGTTCGAAGAGCTCGCCGGCGGGGGCGTCGGGGAACGCAGCGCGGTATGTCTGTTCGCCGTCGGGGCCGGGGGCGAAGAGGCGGAGGGCCGCGCTGGCCTGGTCCTCGGTAATCTGCTCGCCCGCAATGACAGTGAACAGGCGGTACTCATCCCGGTTGTGGCCGACGAGGAGGTCGATGTTCTTCGCCGATCCAGCCGCCAGCGCCTGCCAGGGCGTTGTTGGCAGGACGTCGCCGTCGACCACGGGAGAGAACGGCGTGACCGCGGGCGCCGCCTGGCCCCAGCGGTCGACATAGTGGATCATCTTGGAGCTCAGTGCCGCGCCCGCAGACGTCAGGCGGTGCGGAGCGACCATCGAGAGGTCGGCGACCGTGGGGCGCAGCCCCATCTCGGCGGCAAGGGCAAGACCAACGTCTCGGGCGAGCGCGCCGGAGAAGAACGTTCCCGGGACGCTCTGCGCGATCACGCGCCCGAAGAGGCCGGCCGCGCGCGGCATGGAGAGCAGAGACGCGGCGGAGCCGGCCCCCGCAGACTCGCCGAAGACCGTGACCTGGTCAGGGTCGCCGCCGAACCCCGCGATGTTGTCCCGAACCCATTCCAGCGCCGCCACCTGATCGAGCAGACCTCGGTTGGCGGGCGCACCCTCGATTGCCGCGAACCCCTCCATGCCCAACCGGTAGTTGAGGGACACGACCACCACGTCGCCGTCAGCGGCGATGCGCCGGGCGTCGTAGCCAGGGCTGCCCGAGTGACCGAACATGTATGCGCCCCCGTAGATCCACACCATGACGGGGCGGAGGGCTGCCGGGTCCGGTTCGGGGGTCCAGACGTTCACAGTGAGCCAATCATCACCCTTGGGAGGGTCAAGCGATTCCAGTCCGCCGAGGTTGCCGAAGTCCTGCGGGGGCGGCGGACCGAAAGCGTGGGCGTCGCGTATCCCGTCCCAGGCGTGCGCGGGACGGGGTGCCTGGAAGCGGGCCTCGCCCACCGGAGGAGCGGCGAAGGGGATACCGCGGAAGACGACGAGCCCCTCCTCCCTTCTTCCGCGGACCGCACCGGCGGCCGTACAGACCACCAGCGCTGGCGCCCCGGGACTGTCCGTTGGGATGCGGGACTTGGCTGTCATCTGGATTCCTCCATGGATGTGTCGGCGTCTGGCTGTTGGCCGGGACAGGGGTCTCCGCTCGGGTGTGCACAGTTGCCTGGGAAGTGGCGGTTACTCAGATGGCGAAGTCATTAGGTTTTGATGGGCAGGGTTTCCTCAATGGCGCGTTCGTAGCTGGGGTCGTCGAGTTCGAGGTCGAAGCGTCCCAGCACGATGGCAATGACCAGGGTGGATTCCTGCAGTGCAAAGCCCGCCAATGCTGGCTCGAGCACCATGGCCGAAGACCCGAGCTAGGTCTGAATCACCAATGCTCCCTGGCGGGCGCAATCCGTGGCGTCCGTTCGCAACGGCGGCCTTGCCGGCACCACAACAACTCCCCCTTATACGGGGGGTGTCTCCGCACCCCAGCCGGGCAGCCGCCGGACAGCGGGCCGCTGTTCCGGCCCGCCTACCGGCATGAAAACCTCGGCGTGGCGGCCGACGACCTTAAGCGCCAATCTGCTCGTTCGGCGTCGCGGCCAAGTGGTCGATGATCTCAGCGAACGCGTGAGCTACCGGCTCGAGATCTGGCGTGTAGACCATGTCGATCGTGTCGGCCTTGTCGTAGAGGTACAGCGGGCCGCTGACGAAGCTGATGGTCGGTACGCCGGCCTGGTAGATCAGGTCGGCGTCCGTGGGCAGCTCTCCGATCAGCGGGAACAGCGTGTCGGTCGGCAGGCGCACAGTGCGCTGCAGATCATGGGTGGTGATGGCGTCCTCGATGACCGTCTTCAGAACCGGGCTGACGTTCTCAAAGACGGCGCGGTACTCGGGCCGGTCGAAGACTTGGAGCGTGCCGCCGGGGCCGATCTCGGCCTGCTTGGCGATGTGCTCCAGGGTGACGTTCGCGACGATCCGGAGCGGCGTCTTCGGGTTGGTGATGAACTCTTCGACGAACTTGGCATGGGCCTGGTAGCCGGTCCAGTGGCTGTCCATGAGCACGAACATCAGGGTCTTGGGGCGCTGCTGCTGAGGGATCTGACTGTAGTAGCGGGCCAAGGCCAGGACCTCTGCGGTGCCGGAGGCGTCCTCGACGCCTCCGTGCCAGGCCGAGTCGTGGTGCGACTGGACCATGATGGTGTCGGTGCTACGGCCGGGCAGGAAACCTATGACGGTGCGGGCCGGAGTCGGGGATCGGATGCCTTCCAGGTGCATCGTCGCGGTGGAGGCGCCGGAGGCGACCAAGGTGCGGATCTGCTCGCCGTTCGCCTTGGTGACCCACATTCCTGGCACGGTGATGTCCGGGAGGTACTCCGGGCGGATGTCGTGGGAGTCGAAGTAGTCGACCAGGACGCCGATGAACCCGGCGGCGCCAGCGTTGATGGCGCGTTCCAGAACGTCCTCGCTGTTGTCGAGGTAGGGGTTGGCGGTGTCCATGTCAGCCGGGTCGGCCGTCTTGTTCGGGTCGTACAGGAACTCGCCCACCGCCAGCAGCGCGCTGCGTGGCAGCAGGAACCGGAGGTTGAACAGGACGATCTTTCCGGTGACGTCGGCCTTCTCGAAGTCCTCTTCCCCGCCGTCGCCGACGTCGACGATCGCGGCCGTCAGTCCATCGGGTCCGGTGGAGAACTCCGTGCTGCCGGTGTCGAAGCAGAACACCGCCGGCGAATGCGGGATCGAGGCGGAGCCGATGGTCAGCTGCGACACGTCGGCCCGCCAATGCAGGGACGGGGCCTCCTGTACCTGGATGTCGCTGAGGCCGAAGCTGCGGAAGACATTCAGCAGGTAGTTCACGGAGCGGTGGTCGTCGATGGTCTGGGTGCCGCGGCTGGTGATTGCCGCGAGGTCCTTGACCCACGACAGGATCGTCTCGCCGTTGGGGATGCTGGCCGTGCTCGCCTGGTTGTCGCCCGGGGCGGTCTGCGGGACGGAACTCACGTGCGTCGGTCCTTTCATGGGTCGCTTTTCTCGGATTGTTGTTCTTGGCAAGGGAGGCGTAGCGACGGCGGCTCGCCTGCGGCCAGGTGCCCAGGTTGAAGGTGCGGGGATCCGAACTGCGGAGCTGGCCGGGCTTCGCACAACAGTCTATATATAACAGCCGCTATACGAAACCCGAGCGGCGGGCACACGACCACCGCTCGCAGCAGCTACGCGTTTCTCCGGAGCCGACATCGCCGACCCGGCGTCGGCGCGCAGTGCATGCGGAGCCGAAGCGGGCGCAGTCAACGCCTGCGAATGGGAAACACGGCCGGGTGGAGCGCAACGACCGCTGGCCACCGGGAAGCGTGACGACGCTTGGTGTAACATGTGCAATACATAACTTGGGCATCCTTGGGCGTGCAGCCGGATTCCCGCCTCCTTGCCACGGAAGGGAATGAAGTGCCCAAGGTTGTCGACCCCGAAGAACGGGCGAAGGAAATCATCAACGCGGCCATCACCACGTTGAGCAAGGGCGGTTTCGGCACGTTCAGCCTGCGGAACCTCGCCAAGCAAATGGGCGGGTCGATGACGCTGATTACGCACTACTTCCCCAACCGCGAGGCCCTCATGGAGGCGATCCTCGCCTCGCAGGTGCAGGACATCTCGGACTTCAACGAAGAAGTGCAGAACGTGGCCGATCCCATCGAGCGGCTGCGGCTGGTCATCGAGTGGGCCATTCCGTCCGACGAGTGGTCGGTCACCTTGGAGAAGGCGCGAATCGCGTTGGTGGCGCATCGGGATGTGGATCCTCTGATTGACGAGTTCATCATGCGGTTGGAGCCGCTGATGCGCGGGGTCTATCGCGATCACGTGGCCGAGCTTGTCGACGAGGAAGACCTGGAGATGACGGTCGACCTGATGCGGTCCTGGATCAGCGGGATGGCGCTGTCGACGATCGAGCACCCGGAGATCTGGACGCGCGAGCGCCAGCTGCGTGTCGCGGAGCGGTTCATCTCGATGCTGCCGCTTCACACGCCGGTGGCGCTGCAGCCGGCGTCCGCGCGGAACGTGTAGTCATCCCGCGCGGACGCTTCGCCTCGTCGTCCCCACCCGCACCCGCGCTTTAGGCAGGGCGCGTGTCGACGACGTGCTCAGTGATCGGCTCCTCTGCTTTCAGCTCACCCTTGGCGACCTTGCCGCTGGCCGTGTACGGCAGCTCGGAGCGGAACTCGATGTACCGCGGCACCTTGAACGGTGCGAGGTTCTGGTTGCACCAGGCGATGATGTCCTCCACGGACAACTTGCTGCCGGGCGCCAGGACGATGAGGGCCTTGACCTCCTCGCCGCGCTTGGCATCGGGCACGGGGATGACGGCGACGTCATCGACGTCGTCCATGGAATAGATGCACAGCTCGACTTCGACTGCCGAGATGCTCTCGTCGCTGCGGCGGATCATGTCGCGGGTGCGGCCGACGTAGAAGTGTTCGCCGTCCTCGGTCTTGCGCACGACGTCGCCGGTCCGGAACCAGCCTCCGGGCAGGAACAGCTCGGCGTTGGCCTCGGGGCGGTTGTGGTAGCCGAGCATCATGCCGGGTCCGCGCATGCACAGTTCGCCCTCGACACCGGGGGCGACCTCGTTGCCCTGGTCGTCGATGACCTTGGATTCGCGGGTGGGCAGGCACCAGCCCATCGAGCCGGAGCCGACGCGGTCAGTTCGGTCCCAGGGGACGGCCGTGCCGCCGCCGACCTCGGTGCTGGCGTACAACTCCCGGGCGGCCAGGTCGAAGCGCTGTTCCAGGTCGGCATGCAGCCAGGGCAGCATGCCGCTGACGGGGGCGCGCTTGAGCTTGAGCTTCTTGTCGTTGTCCGAGGGCGGGAACTCCAGCATGTCCTCGTCGATCCACGCGTAGTCGATCTCGAGGTCGATCAGCCATCCCATGAACTTGCTGCGGCTGAGCCCCGGCGTGATGTGCAGCCGGCCGCCGCCGGCGAGCGCGGCGAAGAAGTACGCCTGGTTCTGCATGTAGTAGAAGGGGTGGTCGGCAAGGTACTCCTGCGGGTCCAGGGAGCCGGCGGCGCTGTAGACGCCGAGGTCAAGCCAGTACTCATGGGTGAGCAGGCAGCCCTTGGGCAGTCCGGTGGTGCCGGAAGTGAACTGGATCCCGACGACGTCCCGACGTTCGGCCTGGTGGGTACGCGGCGTGTGGGCGTGGGTGAGCAGCGCGTCGAACTGCTCGCCGGTCGAGATGAGCTGGTCGGCGGGGACCGCGTCGGCGACCAGTTCGGCGAGGTCGGCGGCGGCGACGAGCCAGGTTGCCTCGGTGTCGCCGAGGACGAAGTCCACTTCGCGCCGGGTGTACTTGGGGTTGAGCGGCACGGCGACGGCCCCGGCTTCGATGACGGCGAGCCAGACCAAAGGGAACTCGATCTGGTTGCGCAGCATGATGCCGACCTTGTCGCCCGGCTTGAGCCCGCGCTCCTCCAGCGCAGAGCGGACCCGTGCGATGGCCTCGCGAAGCTCGCCCCAGGTCATGCGCTCGCCGGTGGCGACGATGTGCAGGGCGCCCTTGTCGCCGGAGGTCTGCTCGGCGAAGTCGAGTGCCTCGGGGATGGTCAGGCCCAGGACGGCCTGGTGGTGGGGTTTGAGGTCGAAGGAGAGTTGGGTGGCCACGAGGACTCCTTAATAGAACGTTCGTTATATTTCAAGGTTGTGCGTTGCCCCGCCGCACCGGAGGTTCCGGATCAGGCGGTGGCGGCCCGCCGCGAGGGGACCCACCCCGGTCGCGGGACCGCCGCGAGCAGCTGCTGCGTGTAGGGCTGACCGGGGTGGTCAAGGATGTCGGCGGTAGTACCGGCCTCGACGACTACGCCCTCGTTCATAACCAGGCAGCGGTCGCTGATCTGGCGCACGACGGCCAGGTCGTGGGAGACGAACAAGTAGGAGATGTCCAGCTGCTCGCGCAGGTCGATCAGCAGGTTGAGGACCTGGGCCTGAACGCTGACGTCGAGAGCGGCGACCGCCTCGTCGAGAATCAGCAGACGGGGCTGCAAGGCCAGGGCTCTGGCGATAGCCACGCGCTGGCGCTGACCACCGGACAGGCTGCGGGGGTACTCGCCGGCGTGTTGTTCGTCCAGCCCGACCTGCTCAAGCAGTTCGGCCACGCGGGCGCGCCGTTCGGCTTTGGGCTGCCGGAACCGGACCGCCAGTAGTTCCTCAATCGCCGCGCCGACCCGCTGCCGCGGGTCGAGGGAACCGAAGGGGTCCTGGAAGACCATCTGAATGTCGCGGCCGGCGCGCAGCAGGCCGATGCCGCGGCCAGCAACAGTCTTTCCGTCCAGTAGGACTTCGCCGTCGGTCGCGGTCTCCAGACCGGCGATGATGCGAGCTGTGGTGGTCTTACCCGACCCCGATTCGCCGACGATCGCCACCGACTCGCCCTGCTGCAGGTCGAAGCTGACGCCGTCGACGGCGACCAAGTCGTCGGCCGTGCCCTGGCCGGGGAACACCTTGCGCAGGTTCGCCACACGCAGCAGCGGCTCGCTCATGCTCGTACTCCTTCGGCCAGGACGGCCTCCAGCTCATCGCTGCGGTGGCAGGCCACCGTGCGGGTGCCGGCGGTCCGGGGCTCGGGCCGCTCGGTGCGGCATTGGCCGATGGCGTACGGACAGCGGGACGCGAACGCGCAGCCCTCGCCGGCCTCGAACGCCGAAACCGGGCGGCCTGGAATCGACACGGGCCGGGCCACGCTCGTCGGGCTGGGCCGGGAGGCCAGCAGCGCCGCGGTGTAGGGGTGGCGGGGTGCGGCGTAGATATCGGCGGACGGGCCGCGCTCCACGACCGTTCCGGCGTGCATGACGGCCAGCGAGTCGGTGACGGCCGCGGCCAGGTCCAGGTCGTGGGTAATGAACAGCAGACCCACCGACCGCTCCCGGATCTGCTCGGTGAGAATCGCCATCACCTCCGACTGGACGGTGACGTCCAGGGCCGTCGTGGGCTCGTCGGCCAGGACCAGTTCCGGGGACGGCAGCAGCGCCATGACGATCATCATGCGCTGCAGCAACCCTCCGGACAGCTGGTGCGGGTACTGCGACAGCCGCCTTTGGGGATCGTTGACGCCGACGTCACGCAGCAGCGTGCAGGCAGCTTCCAGCGCCTCGGCCCGGTTCATCTGGCCACTGGCGACCACACCTTCGATGAGGAAGTCGCCGATCGTGCGCAGAGGGTTGATGTGAGCGCGGGGATCCTGGTAGATCATCGAGACCAGCTGGGAACGGAACCGGGCCAGGTCTCGTCCCGGCATCGCCGGGATCGATGTGCCACGGAACTCCAAGGTGCCGCCAACGGTCGCTCGGCGTGGCAGCAGCCGCATCACGGCCTTGACCGTCATGGACTTGCCCGATCCGGACTCGCCGACCACGCCGACCGCCTCGCCGGGGGCGATTGTCAGCGACACGTCGTGAATGACGGTCCGCGGTGCGCCCCGCCGCTCCCGGGATCGCAGGTCGACCCGCAGGTGCTCGATGTCGAGGAGGTTCACGATCCGTCTCCGATCCGGGCCGCCAGGCGCTCACCGAGGATGTTGAAGGACACTGCGGCGAGCACGATGAGCACTCCGGCGGTCATGCTTTCCCAGATGGCGCCGGTGAGAAGATCGGCCCGGCCTTCGTTGACCATCGACCCCCACTCGGCGGCCGGCGGCTGCAGACCGAGCCCGAGGAAGGAGATGGCGCCGAAGTCCATCAGGGCCCAGGCGAATGCCAGGGTCGCCTGCGCCACCGCCAGGGGTGCGATGTTGCGCAGGATGTGGCGGGTGCAGATGCGCCAGGACGACAGCCCGGCCAGCTGGCACGCCTCCACGTACGGCAGTCGGCATTCCCGGATGGCGGCGCTGTGCACGATGCGCGCGATGTACGGCATGTACGTGACGGTCAGGGCGGCAACCGGCACCCAGAACCCGGTACCGAGGATCGCGGCGGCGATCACGGCCACCAGCAGGCCGGGCACCGTGAACATGACGTCCAACATCCGGCTGATCACCCGGTCCACGCGCCCGCCGCGCCAGGCGGCGAAGACGGCCACGATCACGCCGAGCGTGGTGCTGGCGAGCACGATGACAGCCGGTGCGGTGATGCTCGGCCGGGCCCCGGCCAGCAGCCGGGACAGCAGATCGCGGCCGAGGGAATCAGTGCCCAGCAGGTGCTCCGCGGAAGGGCCCTGCGAGGCGTTGAGGATGTCGGTCTGGTCCAGCGGATACGGCGTCAACACCGGCCCGATCAGGGCCAGGGCCAGCAGGCCGGCGCAGATCAGGCCGCAGCCGATCAGTACGGGGTCGGCGTGCCCCCGCCGGCGCGGACGCACCAGGCGTCCGGCCAGCAGGGGTAGGCGCGTCAGTTGCTCCAGGCTCATGTGCTACGCCCTTTCGCGCAGACGCGGATCCAGTGCCGTCTGGGAGATGTCCAGGACGGTCATGACGGCGACGAACACGATGACGATGACCAGCGACGCGGCGTTCACCACCGGGTAGTCCTTGCTGGCCACGCTTTTGACCAGCAGGGAGCCCAGTCCGTCGATACCGAACGCGGACTCCACCACCACCGAGCCAGCCACCAGCGAGGCAGCGGTCAGGCCGGAGACGGTGAGCACGGGGATCGCCGCGTTGCGGAGCACGTGACGGCGCAGCACAACAGATCTGGGCAGGCCACGGCCGGTCGCGGTGGCCACGTGCTCGCGGCCGGCTTCGTCATTGACCGCTGCGGCAGTCATCTGGGCGACATAGGCCGCCGAGCTCATTGCCAACGCGATGGCCGGCAGCGTCAGGTGCCATAGCTGGTCGAAGAACCCATGGCCGGCGCCGAAGGTCGGGAACCAGGCCAGGTTGACGGCGAAGATCGAGATCAGCGCGGAGGAGACCACGAACCCTGGCAGTGCGGTGCCGACCCCGGTCACGGCGCTCACCAGCGGACGTGCTCGAGGGGTGACTCCGCCGAAGATGCCTAGAGCCACGCCGGTAGCCACAGCGATCAATGCGGACAGACCCACGAGGATGAGGGTGGTCATCAAGCGCGGACCCAGCAGCCCGCTGACAGGCTGCCGGTACAGCAGGGAATTGCCGAAGTCACCGTGCAGCGCGTCGGTCAGCCAGTGCCAGTACCGCACCAGAACCGGGTCGGTCAGGCCGAGCCGGGCCGACATGGCGGCCCGTTCGGCGTTCGTGGCATGCGGCCCCAAAATCAGGGCGACAGGGTCTCCCGGTGCCCGGGACAGCGCCAAGAAGATGATGAGGGAGGAGGCCAGGACGGTCGCCGCTCCCGCTGCCAACTTCTTGGCGATGAAGGTCATCACGGCGCACCGACGAAAGCCATCTGCGGCATGGACCAGTACGAGAACGATGTGATGGCGCCGGTCAGCCGGTTGTTGACGAAGGAAACCTCGTTAAGCGACAACAGCGGGATCGCCATCGACTCCGGCTCGAAGATCGCCTGCGCGGCAATGATGTCCTGGGCCCGCGCCCCGTCGGATTCGCCCAGAGCCTTGTTCAGCAGACCGGTCACGTTGTCGTTGCTGTAGTTGGTGTAGTTGAAGTCCGCGCCTGGCAGCAAGTTGAACCGCAGGGTCTCCAGCGGGTCCAGGGAGTAGCTGAAGTTGGAGGCGAGCATCAGGTCCACGCCCTGACGCTTGGTCGCGTCGAAGCCGGCCTGCTGGAACAGCAGCGGCGGCATCGCCTGGATCTTGATGTTGATACCGACCTGCTTGGCCTGCTGCTGGACCAGCTGCGCGGTACGTGAACCGCTGTCGTCGCCGGCCGCGATCGCGAGCACGAGATCCTGGCCGGTGTAGCCCGAGTCCGTCACCGACTGCTTGGCCGCGGCGATGTTGACCGACCGCTCCTTGACGAACGGCGCGTAGGCGGCCTGGTAGGCAGCGGCCTGGTCCTGCGGCCACACGTTCGACGGCGACTGGGTGTAGGCCGGGGACGATGCGCCGTTGTAGACCGCCTTCGACAGGGCGTCCCGGTCGATGATCGTCTGCAGGGCCTGGCGCAGCTTGATGTTCTTCAGGGGGCCGTCGGGCGTGGCGACGTAGAGCAGCAGCTGCTGCTGGGAGGGGCCGAAGTTGAGCTTGCCCGCGGTGGACTTCTTCAGGGCGGGGATGGCCGAGGGGAAGATCTCGTAGGCGCCGTCGATCTCTCCGGCGTTCAGCGCCTGGACCAGGGCGGTGCCGTCAGTGATGAAGGTGAACTTCACCTTCGCCGGCAGCGGTCGGCGCGTGGTGTCCCAGTAGGCGTCGTTGCGCACGATCGTGACGCTGTCGCCGGACTTCCAGGAGTCCAGCTTGAACGGGCCGCTGCACATCAGCCCGCCGTCCGAGGTGCCGATCGCCTGCCCGGCCTTCTGCGTGTAGTCCTGTTCCAGGACCATGCCCGCGATGCTGGCCATGCCGTCGTTGAAGCTGCTATCCGGGGCGGAGAACTTGACGGTCACCTGGTTCGCGCCGGTGACGTCGATGCTGCTGACCTGCTGGAAGACGTAGCTGATGATCGAGTTGGGATCCTTGGCGGCCGTCAGGCTGAACACGACGTCCTGGGCCGTGACCGGCTTGCCGTCCCAGAACTTCGCGTCCTGCCTGATCGTGTAGACGATCGTCAGCGGGTCGACCTGCTGGAACGTCGCCAGGTTCGGCGACAGCTTGTGGTCGGCGTCGATCTTCAGCAGCGGGTCGCACAGGTTGCTGACGACCTGGCCGCTGCTGTAGTCCGCCGCGTTCGGCGGGAACAGGGAGGTCGGCTCGCCCTGCGGCAGGTCCCAGGTGATCGAGGCGACGGGGGTCTTGGCCGCGGGGAGGCTGGACACCTGCTTGGCCGACGTGGTCTGGCCGGGCGCGGCCGTCGGCCCGCCGGACGAGCTCTTGTGGCCGGACGTGCACGCCGTCATGGCCAGAGCAGCAACGGCGGCGACCGCGCCGCTCCGAAGGAGCACGGGCGAACGGCGGCCTATCTGTGATGCGGACATGAACAACCCCTTCGATTGGGCTATCTCGCAGGTCAGCACGGGCAACAGCGGCAAGGTATAACAACTGTTCTATGAACACAAGACTTCGCCAGCCTTAATGGAACAACCGTTATGCGATGGCCTTTCGACTCCTCCGCGCCGAAGTCGAGGCTTCGAGGACCCATGGAGTAGTCCGCCTGACGGGGACTGTCGGAGCACAGCGGCGCGGGTGCAGTATCACGCGCCGCCGAAGAGCTTCGATGCAGGTCACGGCTTCTCGCGAGGCGGACGCCGCGCCAAGTCGCCACTCCCTTGCCTTTAATAGAACACTTGTTATACGTTGGCGGTCTATCCCCGAGAAACCCGTCCGACCAGGAGTCTGTGGATGACACCAACCGAGACGTGGGACGACCTGCGTGCACTGGAAGGGACGACGTTCACCGGTGAGTGGTTCACCGTCGACGCCGACCGGCTGGAGCAGTTCGATCACGCCACCTACACCGATGAGAACCCCGACCTGCCCGGAGGGACGGACTACCCCGACGGCCTCGTCGAGGGATTCCATCTGCTCGCGCTGCTGGACCACCTGGTCACCAAGGCGCTGGTCGCCACCGGCCGCACCGTCTACGGCTGGAACTACGGCTTCGACAAAGTGCGGTTCACCAGCCCGGTCCTGGCCGGCCAGCCGATCCGGGTTCAGGGCCGGATCAGCGAGGTCGCCCCGCGCGCCGATGGCTGCCTGGCGCTGCTGGACGTGCAGATCGAAGTCGAAGGCCGTGAGAAGCCCGCGTGTATTGCCGCGTGGCGGATTCTGTGGATGCGAGGGGAAGAAGCATGACCGAGCTGATCTGGACACCGGCGACCGAGCTCGCCACGCTCATCCGCAAGCGCGAAGTCTCGCCGGTGGAGATCGTGGACGCGGTGTTGGACCGGCTGGAGCAAGTGAACCCGGCGATTAACGCATTCGTCACCGTCACCGCCGAGCAGGCCCGCGAGCAAGCCGCGCAGGCTGCCCAGCAAGTGATGAACACCCCGGCGGAGGACCTCAAGCCGCTGCACGGCCTGCCTATCACGGTGAAGGACCTCACCGAGACCGCGGGCGTGCGCACCACCTACGGCCACCCGGCCATGACCGACTACATAGCCGAGGAGGACGGAATCGCTTGGAGCCGCCTGAAAGCGGCCGGCGCCATCCTCATCGGCAAGACCACCACCCCCGAGTTCGGGCTGACCGGCATCTGCGAGAGCAAGCTGACCGGGATCACGAACAACCCCTGGGACACCGGCCGCACATCCGGCGGTTCCAGCGGCGGCGCCGCGGCGAGCCTGGCGGCCGGGATCGGCCCACTGGCCTGGGGCAGCGACGGCGGCGGCTCCATCCGCGTGCCCGCAGCGTGCTGCGGCGTCGTCGGCCACAAGGCCAGCAGCGGCCGGATCCCGTTCAGCCAGGCCGGCGAGTACTCGCTCGGCGTCGACGTCGAAGGCCCGCTCGCCCGTACCGTCGGCGACACCGCCCTGCTGCTGTCGATCACCGCCGGACCTCACCTGGCCGACCCGACCTCCCTGCCCGCTGACCGGGACCTCATCGCGACCCTTCAGGCGCTGGCAGCTGGAGCGCAGGTGTCCCTGGGCGGCAAGAGGATCGCCTTCGCCACCGGGTTCGGCGCCAGAACCGCCGAGGACGACGTGCTCAGCGTCGTCCGCGCAGCCGCGACCGTGTTCGTCGACGGCCTCGGGGCGGCCGTCGACGGCGTCGAGATCGAACTGCCCGACACCGAGGACTACTTCGCCGACTTCTTCGGCCCGCAGTACGCCTTGATCGTCGACGAGATGGCCGAGTGGGGCGTCGAGGCCTCGACGCTGTGGCCCTTCGTCCTGGAATGCGCCGAACGCGGACGCGCCGCCACCGCAGTCGACCTCACCCGCACCATGACGGCCACGCGTGGCAAGATCGCCGCAGCGTTCAGCGCGGTGTTCGCCGACCATGACCTGCTCATCACACCCACCCTGCTGACCCCGGCGATCCAGCACCCGTCCGCGAGCGACGACCCCATCGCACAGGCCGGCGGAGTCCTGCACATGCTCACCGAACCGCCGAGCCACGCCGGGCTGCCCGCCGTCACCGTCAACTGCGGCTTCACCAACGCGGGACTGCCGGTCGGCCTGCAGATCATCGGCCCCTACCACGCCGACGGCGCCGTGTTGGAAGCCGCTGCAGCCTTCCAGTCCGCCACCGACTGGCACACCCGCCACCCGACGTTCTAGCCACGCACTACTGAGATCGTGAAGAGGTCACCGTGAGTGTCGATCTGATAGAGACGCTGGGCGACGAGCCGCTGGTCGAGTACGCCGAGCAGGTCTTCGTGGCGATGCGCGACGGCACGCGCCTGGCCACCGACATCTATCTGCCCGCCAAGCCGAAGCGGCACCCCGCCGTTCTGGTCCGGACGCCCTACGACAAGACCAGCCGCTACACCGCGCTGAAATACCACGCGAAGTACTACACCGAACGCGGCTACGTCTTCGTCACCCAGGACGTCCGCGGCAAGCACCGCAGCAGCGGCGACACAGTGCCCTACCACTTCGATGTGGAAGACGCCTACGACACAATCGACTGGATCGCCGCTCAGCCCTGGTCGGACCAGACCGTCGGGCTGACCGGCGCCTCCTACTACGGGTTCACCACCTGGGCCGGGGTGGCCAGCGGCCACCCCGCCGTCCGCGCCGCCATCCCCACGGTGACCGGCGTCGAAATGGGCGCCAACCACGTCGGCTCCATGTGGACCCAGACACCGCCCAGCCTTCTAGGCCTCAACGACCTGATCCAGATCTGGACCACGAACAACAGCTTCCTGCTCAACATCGACTACGCCGCGGCCCCGGTCACCGAGCTGCTCAAGCAGGCCGAGGCGTTGGTCGGCCACTCCCTGCCGGTCACCGACCTGATCGAACGCGCCCGCACGGGCGAGTACTACAACCCCTACGGCGGCCAACACCCCTACTACACAACGAACGTTCCGATCCTGCACTGGGTCAACTGGTACGACCCGGGCCTGGCCCCGTCCGGCATGGCCGACTGGCGCCACTTCCGCTCCCTACCCGGACATCGCGATCTACACTTCCTGCGCGCCGGCTCCGCCGACCACAGCGGCTTCGCCCTCGCCGACGTCGGAGACTTCGAACGCCACCCCTACCTCAACGAAGCCGCCATGCATGCACTGAACGACATCGAGTGCAACGAGGCCATCGACTTCTTCGACGAACACGTCCGCGGAATCCGTCCCGAACGGCGCCGACCGCGAGCACGCTGGCATCTCGGGCACGACGGCTGGCGCTCCTCCGACGAGTGGCAGCCAGCAACAAGCCGGGACCAGGTCCTCTACCTCAGCCCGGGCGCGGACCAGCGCGGGGCACTCGCCACCGCCCGAGACGCCCAGTCCCAGCAGGTGACCTGGACTCATGACCCCGGCAATCCGGTCCCCTCGACCTGCACCATCGAAGAAGCCTGGTACTTGCTGGCCGTGTATCCCGACGAACGCCACCTGGCCGAACGTCCGGACGTGCTGACGTTCACCAGCGCCCCACTCGCGGAACCACTGGACATCGCGGGCCGGCCCGTCCTGCAAGCAGAAATCACCAGCACCGGGTCGTCGTTCCACCTGTTCGCCATCCTCCACGACGTCGAACCAGACGGCACCACCCGGCCGATCTCGCGCGCCAACCTGACCACGCGATCAACGGGCGAGGATCCAGTCCTGTTGCCTCTGGACGACATCGCCTACCGGTTCCGCACCGGCCACCGTATTCAGCTCCAACTGCGATCCAGCGACTTCCCCCACTTCCTGGTCCATCCCGGAACCGACGACAACCCGTGGTTCGCCACCACACGCGCCACTACGCAGCAGAGCATCCGGACCGGCGGAACCCGGGCCGCTGGCCTTACCCTCCCCGTGCTCAACGGCTTCCATTTCTGACACACCACCGGACCGACGGCCACGGCACCCGATATGCGGGCCGTGGCCGTCTTCTCATGGGGATTCCAGAGGCAGCCGTAACCGCACCCGATAGCCGTCCCCGAGCGTGGAACCTGATTCCAGGGTGCCGTTGAGCAGCTCGGCTCGCTCCCGGAGACCAACCAGGCCGAGCTGCGAGCCGGGCAGCTGCAGCGAGGGACGAGATGACGGGGTGTTTGTGACGGTTACGCTGGTCTCCTCACCGGCAGCGGCGTGCCGTCAGCCAGTGTCGGAAGTACCGTGCAGGCGGTGAAGCCCGTTGCGATGCCAATCACCAGCGCCGGGTCGACCCCGGCATCGGCAAGCGCCTCCGGGATCGCGTTCCGTAGGACTTCACGCCAATCGTCCGGATGTTGCAGTGCCTAGTCCGGCGGCAACGCCGCGGCCGAGGTCGGGAGCGCACGGTCTATCACCGCGTGCGCGTACTTTGTGGACGCCGGTCCCAATTCCCTCGCCGTCGCGCACTCTGACGACCACCGCACGTCCGGACAGCGTGCTGAAGTCGACGCCCACCACGTACCGGTCGGCCTCTGGCTATAGGGGGTTAGCGATATCAGTCGTGCCCAAAAGAGGTCTCCTATCAGGGACGGGCCGGCTATCCGTTGAGCCGCCATCGGAAACTCAGGCTGGTAAAACTGGCCGCGTAGTGCTTCTGCGAACGATCAACCCGCTAGGAATGGTCGCCTGGACCGGCCGGATATCGGGCACAGTCGCGGAACTGTGCCGCGCGCCGATCTGCTCGACCAACAGCTCGACACCGCGCCGGCCGATCTCGGCGAAGTCCTGCCGAACGGTCGTCAGCGGCGGGGTGAAGTAGGCCGCTTCGGGGACGCCGTCGAACCCGATGACACTTACGTCCTCCGGCACGCGCCGCCCCGCCTCCTGCAACGCCCACAGGACGCCCAGGGCGATGTGGTCGTTCGCCGCGAACACGGCCGTCACCTCTCGGTCGGCGGCCAATACGCAGCCACGCGTGTAGCCCGACATCGCGCTCCAGTCCCCGGGCAATACCGGCGGAACTGGGACTCTCTTCGCGGCCAACGCTTGCCACCAGCCGCGGAACCGCTCGCATGCCTCGGGCCAATCCTCCGGGCCCGGCACGTGATGCACCGTTCGATGACCGAGTTCAAGCAGGTAATTGACTGCGGCACGGGCACCGTCGCAATGATCGATCCCAATCGCGGGAACGTCGGAACTGCGGCCGAGCACGACCGTCGGTAGCCGGGCCGGAAGGTGGCGCAAGATCTGTCCGACCGGAACGTGTCCCGGGATCAGGACGACTCCGTCCACGCCCTGTCCGCGCAGACGGTCGGCGACTTCAGCGACCGTGTAGTGCCCCGCCTGCGACAGACTCATGACGGACGTGTAGTAGCCGGCGCCGCGCGCACTACTCTCAATCGCGCTGATCGCCGACGCCGGCCCGAACAGCGCCGTATCGAAGCTGATCACACCCAGCGTCCGTGACGACCCGGTAGCCAACGCCCGAGCGATCGCGTTCGGTCGATAGTCCAACCGCGCGGCGGCGTCCATGACACGTTCGCGAGTCTGGGCTCTGACCGACGCGTCGTCCTTGAACACGCGCGAGACGGTTTGGTGGGATACGCCCGCCAACGCCGCGACGTCGCGCAGCCGCGGCCTCGCTACGCCGCGCACCGGCTCACCGGCCTCCACTGCCATGGAGCTGCTCTCCACTCACACTGGGCGAATTGAACCAGTCCGATTGTCCGCCGAACATGCTGTTAGACCCTCTCTGGGAGTAGACGAGTACCGGCCAGCCGCCGCGACGAAATCGTCGGACCCGTGGAGCTGGGAGAGCACCACGAAGATAAGCGGGGTGATACGGACTCGAGGAACGCGATCACCGCCGAATCCCAAGGCTGGCAACCGGGCGACACCCGGATGCTCATGACCGCATACCTTCCTTCGATGTACAGGCCACTTCACCCGTACTCTGGCGATAGCAACGGATGGTCGAACGTCCCTCCTGATTGCCCGGGCCCGAAGCAGGTGGAACTGCGCGGCAGTCGGGCCGCCTCAACCGTGGAACCGAGCGTGTTGCGCGCTACCACGCAGCCGCGCTATGCCGGAGCGGAGCCGACCGCGTTGACGATGGTGCTGAACTCGGCGTAGGTGGGTACCGACAGTGCCGAGTCCCACGTCTTCTGAGCCAGCACGCGCAGCCGCGGGAAGATCGAGTCGGCGGCCTGAGCTTCGGTCCAGGTTCCGCCGCTGTTCCAGAGGTTGATCACGGATCCGCGATTCCCGGGCGCTGAATCGTTGACGGTGTAGAAGGGGAAGCCGTCACCTTGGTCGTCGGTGTAGGCGAAGCCGTGGAACGTCGCAACGGTCCACTTTTCGTACATCCACTGCACTGACGGCAGGACCGGGGGGCCAGCAGGATAGTCGTACGTGGGGAAGAAGCTGGAGTTGAGGAGGCTGTAGCCCTGCGTGAGCAGCGCTTGCGGCTGGTCCGGGTTGATCGGCTGGGGGTAGGGCGTGTACAGATCCGTCCACCATTCGAGGACAACGTCCTTGTCGATCGAGACCGTGTCGTCGGGAGAAAGCAGGTCGTTCCAGATCCGCAGAGTCTTGCCTTGTCGGCGTACGAAGGTGTTCATCTCGTTGACCAGACCGATCAGCCCGTCTTTACCCGTTGCCGACGGCCCTTGGGTCTGCTGTGCGTAGGTGATGAGCTGCGGGTAGTTCGCATACTCGGACGCCGCGAGGAACTCGTCAGTACCCATGTGCCAGTACGGGCCGGGGAAGAGCGGGATGTACTCGGCGATAACCTCGCGGAGCAGGTCGCGCGCTGCGGGGATGCTGTAGTCAAGCTTGTCCGGGGCAGCGGTGCCGTTGGAGTCGACGAGTTGGAACTGCGGGTAGAGCTTCAGCAGGGCGGCCATGTGACTGGGCATGTCGATCTCCGGCACGACGGTCACCTGGTACTTCGCGGCCAGCGCGACAAGATCGCAGACCTGCTGCCGTGTCAGGCAGGGGCTTGACTGGACGCCCAGTCGGCTTTCGATTCGCCAGCCTTCGTTGTCAGTGAAATGAAGGTGGAGCAGATTGAGCTTCAGGTATGCCATGTCCCGGATGCGGGTGGCGAGCCAGTCGTAAGTGAAGTTCATGCGGGCGATGTCGACCATGAGCCCACGTTCGGCGTAGCGGGGCCAGTCTCGGGCCGTGCCGGCGGAGATCGACGGGCTTTGGTTCAGCAACTGGAGGATGGTTCGCGTGCCGTAGAACGCGCCCGCGGCCGTCCTGGCGGTGATGGCTACGAAGTCGCCGACGGCGAGGAGGTACCCTTCGGTGCCGATCGCCGGATCGCTCGCGCCGACTTCGAGGATGATGTCCCCAGCGCGGGCCGGCCGGTCGCTGATCTCGACGTGATTGCGCTGACCCATCGCCGTGAGGTCGGCGGCAAAGGTACGGGCAATGCCAGCCAGGGTGGCGGCCTGGCTGCAGCGCACAACGATCTGGCTGACCGGCCCGAGGTTGAAGCTGCCCGCGGCGGGCGTCCACTCGCGCAGTGCAGGAATCGTCTGCGGCACCGAGTTCTGTGCGGTTGAGGCGGTCGTCGCGGCGTTGGCGGCCGGAAGGACGGCGAGGCTGCTCAGCGCGGCGGCCGTTCCCACAAACGTGCGACGTGTCATAGCGTTGTTGTTCTGCATTGCCTTCCTCTTTCTCGCTAGGTGGATGTCGTCATCCCTTCACGCCGCCGGTGGCCAGGCCGGACCGCCAGTAGCGCTGGAGGAAGACGAACGCGATCATCAAGGGGATGACGGAGACGAAAGATCCGGTCAGCACGGTCGAGAACAGCACCTGTGCGCCGCCGCCGGCGGCGGCGGTGGACTGCCACTGCGCCAATCCGACGGTCACCGGGAATAGGTTCGGGTTGTTCAGCATGATCAGAGGCAGGAAGTAGTTGTTCCACGTCGCCACGAGCTGGAAGAGCAGGACGGTGACGATGCCGGGTCCGAGGAGGCGCAGCACGATGGTGGTGAAGATCCGGAACTCGCCCGCGCCGTCGATCCGTGCCGCCTCCAGCAGGCTGTCGTCCACGGCGTCGGCCGCGTAGACCCGCATTAGGTAAACGCCGAAGGGGCTGACCAGCGAGGGCAGGATGACCGCCCACGGACTGTCGGTGAGGTTGGTGGCGGCGAACAGCAGATAGGTCGGGATGGCCAGCGCGGTCAGCGGCACCATGATGGACACCAGGATCGCGTTGAAAACGACCCGGGAGCCTCGGAACTTGTATTTGGCCAGTGCGTAGCCGCACATGGTGGCGAGCAGAGTGGCGCCCAGAGCACCGCCAAGCGAGTAGATCAGAGTATTGATAAGCCAGCGGCTGTAGATCCCGTCCTGGAAGCTGAAGAGCTGAGCCACGTTGTGGAAGAACTGGAACGAGTGGCCGGGTCCGAGCCCGAACGTGGTGAACAGGTCACCGTTGTCCTTGGTAGATGACACGGCCAGCCAGAGCAGCGGGACCACAAAGTAGATCAGCGTCACCCAGATGCCGACAGTGAGCAGCCAGCTGCGCCGCTTTTCCCGTTCTTTGGTCCGATGCGGTTTCGGGGCTGTCGTCTCGTGCCCGTTCATGGCCGAGGGATCAGCGACGGCTTGATGAATGGCGGTCATGCCCGGCGCTCCTTGCGGTTCGTCACCGTTTGGACCACGGATGACACGATCACAATGACCAGGCCGAGCAAGAACGCGATCGCGGCGGCGTAGTTGGTCTCCTGATTGCGGAAGGCCAGGTTGTAGGCGTAGAGGTTCGGTGTGAAGGCGGTGCCGACCGTGTTGGGGGAAATGTTGAACAGCAGATTCGGCTCGTTGAACAACTGGAACGAGCCGATGATCGAGAAGATCACGCTAAGCAGGATGGCCGGGCGGAGAGCGGGGAGTTTGATGCTCAAGGCGATGCGCCACTGGCCGGCGCCGTCGACCTCGGCGGCCTCGTAGATCTCGGCGGGAATCGAGCGCAGCGCCGCATAAAGGACGATCATGTTGTAACCGACGAACTCCCAACAGACGATGTTCATCGTCGAGCCGAGGATGTTGCCGGACGACAGCAGGTTCGGGGCAGTGAGCCCGAGGTGCTGGAAGATCTGCGTGATCAGTCCGAAGTTGGTGCCGTACAGGTAGCCCCACATGAGCGTGGCTACGACGCCGGGAATCGCGTACGGCAGGAACATGAGCAGGCGGACTGCGTTCCCGCCGCGTACACGCCCGGAATCCAGAGCAAGCGCGAAGAAGATCGAGGCACCCAGCATGATCGGCACCTGGATCACCAGGAACAGCGCGACGCGGCGAAGACCGGCCCAGAAGTTCGGGTCGTGCAGAGCCTGGCTGTAGTTGGTCAGCCCGCTGAAGACATGGCCCCCGACTAGCTTGGATGTGAACATGCTGAGGTAGGCCGCGTATCCCAGCGGCACGATGAGGAAGGCCGCGAATACGAGAAGGAACGGGATGACCAGCGCCCACGCTGCTCGGGTCTGTACTGCGTTCGCGCGGCTACGTCGCCGCTGCGGCTTCATGGAAATGGCCGGCGCTGCCCTGCGCGGTGCTGCGTCTGTCATGGTGCTGCTCCTGGGAAGGGGCCGGGCGGAGCAAGGCACTGCCCGGCCCGATTGGTCACTTGACGGTGAATCCCTGCTTCTTGGCGTAGTCGACGACCTGCTGCTGCCAGACGGCCAGCGCGCCCACCATGTCCGTGTGGTTGGTGATGGCCTTACCGACCGTGTCGTCGTAGCTGCTGTTGACGGAGTCCATGAACGGCACCCACTGCAGGTTGTCGGCGACAGTGGCCGAGACACCGGCGAAGAACTTGTTGACCTGCTGGCCCCCGTAGAAGTCGGACTTCGCATCGCTGAACTGCGGGTTCGTCAGTGTCGCTGTCGTGGTCGGGTACAGGAACTGCTGGTTGGCCAGCATCACCGTGGACGCCGGGTCGTCGTTGATGAACTTCGCCAGTTCGTAGGCCGCGATCGGATGCGTGCTGGCGGCCATCACCGCGTTGGAAGAACCGCCCCAGTTCGCCGAGACGTTCTGGCCGGCCTGCCACTGCGGCAGAGTCGCTGCAGCCCAGCTGCCGCTGGTGTTCTTCGCGGTTCCCTGAAGGAATACCGGTCCCCATGCCGCGGTGAGCCAGCTGGCGTACTGGCCGCGCGACAGGCCCTGGTACCAGCCGTCGGTGAAGTCGGGATCGGTGGCCACCAGGTTCTTCTGAATCAGGTTCTGCCAGTACGACACGACCTTCTGGGCGGCTGGGGAATCGAGGTTGATCGAGACGGTCGACTTGCCGTCATAGGAGAAGGGCGCGACACCGGCCTGGGAGAACAGCCCGAGCATCTGGGGCATGTCGTTGCCCGGCATGTCGGTGATGTAGGCGCCGGTCTTGTCCTTGATCGCTTGCGCCGCGGTGGCGAACTGATCCCACGTCGTCGGGGCGGAGACTCCGGCCTTGGAGAACAGATCCGTGCGGTAGAGCGTGCCCATCGGACCGGAGTCCTGCGGGATCGCCCACACGCCCCCGTTGAGGGCGACCTGGCTCCAGATGCCGGGAACGAAGTCCGTGGCCAGCTTGGCTCCGCCATAGGGGGTCAGATCGAGCAGACTCTTGGTCTGAGTGAAGGTGGAGATGTGGTCGTAGCCGATCTGGGCCACGTCCGGTATTCCCTTTCCGGACTGCAGCGCTGCGCGAAGTTTGACGTACTGCCCGGTCGCGCCGGAGTTGTTGACGATGTTGACCTTGATCTTCGGGTACTTCTGCTCGAAGAGATCGACTTCATGCTGAATGTCCGGCACCCATGCCCACAGGTTCAGTGTGGTCGGGGTGTCCATGGCCTGGTCGATCTGTGCCTGGGTGACCGGGGCGGACGCCGCGGCTCCGGTCGGCTTCGAGGAGCTGCACCCGGAGACGAGGGCACCGGTCAAGGCCAGGGCGGTTATCGCGACAGCGGTACTGCGTAGGGTCTTCATGGGAAGCTTCTTTCGAGAGGGAGGGTTCGTCACCCTGCCGGGCTGTCCTGGATCTCGAGCACGAGGGCGGCACGCGGCCCGAGGGCTATGAGGTCGCCGGCGGAGTACCTGTCGCCGGAGACCAAGTCGACCGCCGGGGCGGGGGCGACCAGGTCGGTCGGCTTGGCCGACCAATTCGTAATGAAGGCGACGGCGCGCTGTTCGGTGGCGCCGGTGGAGACGCTGACGTGCTCAGGGGCCTGCCAGCGCTGCTTGGCGGTGTGCGGGACGGCCCAGCGCGCCAGACTGCGGCTGAGCGCGGCGTTCGGGACGGTTCCCAAATAGCTGATGCGGCCCTGGCCGTAGATCCGGGTGGTCAGTGCCGCGCCGGCGCCCAGCTCGTTCGGCGCGAAGCGCACCAAGGCCTCGGCGTCGTCGTTCTGCAGGATGTCCACCCACTGCTCGCCGGCCGAACCCGGCTCGAGGGCGAACTGCTCCGAGCCGGAGACGACCGACAACGGATCGACGAGGTTGGTGTATTCGTCGTAGTGGATCCCAGCGGCATCGGAAAGCCGTGCAGGCGCGATCTCGGCGCGGGCGCGGGCGAGATCGTCACCATAGCCCGTACGAATCCCGAGGATGAGGTGGCCGCCGGCGTCCGCATAGCGCCGCAGGTGGTCCAGGACGGCGTCGTCGGCTACGTAGACGGCCGGTGCGACAAGCTCGGGGAATCGGCGCGCGAGTTCGTCGGGGTCGGTAGCCAGGAACTGGCGTACGTGTTGAACCCGGATCTGCGCTCCCGTCTCGAAGAACCCGCGGTAGAAGGCGTCGAAGATGTCCTCGTATGACGTGAGGTTCGGCAAGCCGTCACGGTCTCCGAGCGGAGGATAGAACTCGAAGGTCCACTTTGTATCGGTCGAATACAGCATCAGCATGTCGGCGTCAGGCTGGTAACCGTCGAGCGCACTTCCGATGGCCTGCAAGTCCGCACCGAGTTCGGAGACCTCCCGGTAGATGCGTCCGGGCTGCTGGCTGTGCGGCAGCACCCCGCCCCAGTAGGTCTCGGCTCCGAAGTGCAGCGTGTGCCAGTGCCAGTACTCGACCATTCGGCCGCCGCGCGCCAGCAGCGCCAGCGCCGCCTGCTTGAGTTGGCCCGGGTACGGGGGGAAGTTGTGCCATGGGCCGCCAGCCGAGTACGCGTTTGTCTCGGTGACCAGAAACGGTGCCTGGGCCGACGACCATGCGCGGTCACCCCACTCGAACAGCCGCCAGACGCCCGCGTGCCACCACAGCTCCTGGCGCGGGACCTCCACATGCTCGTACCAGTCAAGGCCGCTCTGCATCCGGTAGTACGGATTGCCCGCGGTGATGTCGAGCGAGCGGACGAGCTCGTCGTCGGACACCTGGTCCCGCGGGTAGGAGATGCACGTGGTGACGAACTGGTCCGCGCGGGAGTACTCGCGCACGACCTCGGCCTGCCATGCGACCAGATCGGTGGCCAGCGTGGACTGGAAGCGCCGCCACTCCAGCTGATACTGCGGCTGGCGGTTACCGTCCGGCCGCCACAGCTCGGCCCAGTCGGACAGGCGGTGCGACCAGTACACGAGCCCCCACGCCTCATTGAGCGCCTCGACGGTCTGATACCGCCCCTTGAGCCACTCCACGAAATGCTGGAAAGTGTGCTCGTTGTGCGGCAGCTGCATGCCGGGCTCGTTGTCGACCTGGAAGCCGATCACCGCTGGGTGGTCGGCGTATCGTGCGACGACCTTACGGACGATCCGCTCGGCGTAGAAGCGGTAGACAGGGTGGCTCTGGTCCATCTCCTGCCGCCCGCCCCACGCGTTACGCCGGCCCGTTTCCGGCTCTGCGGCTATCTCCGGGTGGAGCCGTGAAAGCCACGGAGGCACGGCGTAGGTAGGGGTGCCCAGAACCACGCCTATTCCGCGGGCATGAGCCCCGTCCAGCGTCGGCTCCAGCCAGTCGAGCTCGAACTGCCCCTCGCGTGGTTCCCAGGTGGACCATACCGACTCACCGACGCGGATCACTGTGAACCCGGCATCGCGCATCAGGTCGAGGTCGCGGTCCAACGTCCCGGCGGGCTGGTACTCCGGGTAGTACGCGGCGCCGAACAGTATTCCACTGAACTTGGGATGAGAAGTCATTTGAAGCCAATCATGATCGTTCGTCTGCAACACCCGATGTTGTCGACAACATTCTGGGGGTGCGCTCACGATAGAGTCGCGCGCGTCTGCGCGCAAGGTGCTGTTTGCCTGACGGACTACTCAGCTCGCGCCGCGTGGAGCAGCAGTTGAATCGCGTGCCACGACGTAGGGCGGTGTCATGCGGATCGGTTCACTGAAGGGTTCGTCCTCGATCTGTGCCAGCAGGGCCGCCAGGATGACCCGGCCCTCGCCTTCGAAGTCCATGACGACCGTGGACAGCGGTGGCAGGAGGTAACGCGCTTCGGGGAGGTCGTCCGTGCCCACGACGCTGAGGTCCTCAGGCACGCGCAACCCGGTTGCGCGGGCTACGGAGATCAGGCCGATCGCCATGCTGTCGTTCGCAGCCGCGACCGCCGTGACCTCGCGCTCGTCTGTGCTCAATCCGGACCACGCTGCATAACCGGACTCTGGTGACCAATCGCCGGCCCGCTGCCAGACGATCTCTCCGCCGAGTTCGTCCGTTCGGCACTTGAAGCCGTTGAGGCGGTCCTGCGCGGCGAGTGAACCCGTAGGCCCTGAGAGATAGCCTACTCGGCGATGCCCTAGATCGAACAAGTGCTCGGCTGCGCATCGTCCGGCCGCCTCGCCGGTCGACGGGAGCTCGGAGCCGAGTTCCGATTGGACGTCGATGACCATCGGAACATTTGGGGCATTCCGTCGCAAGGCATCGAGCACTACGTTGGTCTGTGCCGTCGCCAGAATCCCCGCGACCTGGTGTTCGGTGAGCACTGCCAACGACTCACTGACCGATTCGGCGCTGAACCCGTCGGTCGTCACGATGTCGAGGACATAGCCGTGCTGCCGTGCGAGTTCCGTCGCGCCGTTAAGGATACGGGCCGGTCCGCTTTGATTGATCAGATCGGCCAATACCCCGATTCGGTTGTTGCGCCGGGTGCGAAGCAGTCTCGCGGCTGCGTTCGGCTGGTAGCCGAGCTCGGCGAGCGCCGCAGCCACACGTTCACGCGTCTTGGGACGTATCCCCTCAAATCCGTGCAGGTACCGGGTCACAGTCTGATGGGATACGCCCGCGAGACGGGCGACGTCGTAGATCGTTGGCGGCTTCACATGTCTATTCCTACCGTGTCCGGGCTTGCGGAACCCGTATAGGCGACACGCTTGACGATGATGCTGCCGTGCAGCACCTCGATGCCCCACATGCGTCCGGTGAACCCCCCTGCGACCTCTGTGGAGAGATATCGGCCGTCGAAGCAGCCGAACGAGTCGACTGCCCCGTCCGAGGAGACCAGCGCCAACTCAATGAGATCGGGAGCCATCGCGCCGTGGAGCGGATCAGCCCCGGACGGCAAGCTCACACGGATGCGCGCGGTCACATGCATCGGGCCGTCGAGATCCCGGCGGCCGACTGACGTGACGGCGGGCCCGATTGCCAAGACGGCTTCTACCGCGCCGCCGCCGATGTCAAGTCCGTACCAGTGTTCATCGTCGATACGGAGGAGCAACCGCGCTACTCCTTCGGTGACGTTCAAGGTGATGTCAACGGACCAGTTCACATCCACAGCGCGGGCTAGGAGCATTGCAGGCGACTTGCGGCCGGGCTGAGACCGCAGTTCGAGGCCGCTAGGGGTCAGGCGGGCCAGGGAGCTGGGATAGTTGCCCGGCGAGACCCATCGGGCATGAAGGGCGGTCGCGAAGTCGTCGATGAACGAGTTGTTGGCTGCGCTCACCGGAAAACGGTCGACGTCGACGACGGGCCAGCCGTCGACCCAGTCGATCCCGGCTAGGAAGGTTTCACGGCCGTTGACGTGGAAGTGTGGCGTGACCCCGCGTGCTCGAACGCCGAGGTAGACCATCGCCCACGAGTCGTCGGGAAGCCGGATCAGGTCTCCATGCCCGGTGTTCTGCACAGAATGGTCGGTGCTGCGATGGGAGAGGATTGGATTCGCCGGTCCCGCATCGAAGGGCTCGTACAGCGACCGCGACCTGGCCACTGAGATCGCATGCCCACGCTCTGTCCCTCCCTCAGCGACGAGCAGGTACCACCACTCGCCGACTCGATAGAGGTGCGGCCCCTCCGGGTAGGCGAGCCCCGTCCCGGACCACAGGAGCCGCGGCTTTTCTAGCATCGTGCCGCTGACCGGATCGATCGGAACGCTCATGATCGCGTCATCCGGGAACGACTTCCAACTCAAGTGGCAGACACCATCCTCATCCCAGACAAGGTCCGGATCGATGCCGATCGCGCCTGCGACAAACACGGGATCTGACCAGGGCCCCTCCGCGCGCTCCGCCACAAGGATCATCTGGCCACGCATAACCTGAGTGACATCCGTCGTCGCCAACCAGAAGCGGCTGCCATGGTGCCGCAAGGTCGGAGCGTAGATCCCGCTTTGCTTCACGCCATCGTTTGGCGGCGTCTGTGCTGATCGGGTGAGCGCGTTGCCGATTAGCGTCCAGCGCAGGAGATCGTCGCTGCGGTGGATCGGAACGCCGGGAAGGTACTCGAAGCTGGAGTTGGCGAGATAGAAGCCTTCGCCGACCTGACAGATAGACGGGTCCGGGTGAAATCCGGGGATGATGGGTTCGGTCATTGGTTCCATGTTTTCGTCGTCGGGCTCAAAGGACGCCGTTTCGGCGAGCCGTGGATTGATGTGGATCTTAGGGCTGTTTCGGCTGCGCCCGTACATGCGACAGTCATCTGGCGCAACCGGCGCCACGGTCCTGGAACCAGCGGCTGGGCAGCGTCGGCGAACGACCTGCGAGGTGAAGTCGATCGAGGCGAGTCTGGCCCGCGTGCCGGAAGTGCAGCCTAGTCAGCAGGTTCAGTTGGGCGACGGCTGGGATCCAGGTTCTCGCACCCCGGGCTCGCAAGGCGAGCCGGTGCACCGTCACTGGCCCCGCGGTGGTGGCGAGTTGCCGGAGTGGCCGGCGTCGCGCCGCGCTGGCTACCACAGCCTGGTCGCGGATCGATGAGGCGCTGGGGTGCCCTTCACATCGCATGTGCCTAGGCCGGCTGACCTACCTTTCGCTCCCGATCCCGTTCGAAGCTGACGGAGAGCTGTTGGCCTTCCATGTCTACGTTCGGCACCATTTTCTCCAGCGTCTTCGGGAACCACCAGGCAGCCTGGCCAAACAACGCCATCACAGCCGGTATCAGTGCCATCCGGATCAGGAAGGCATCGATGAGCACGCCCACCGCGAGGGCGAAGCCGATCGGCTGAATGATCGGATCGTGGCCGAACGCGGCGCTGCCGAACACCGTGATCATGATCAGCGCAGCGGCGGTCACTACTCGGGCGCCGTTTTTCACACCGTCGACGACTGCTTCTCGTGGGGAGTCGCCGTGAGCGTGTGCCTCCTTCATTCCGGAGACGAGGAAGAGTTCGTAGTCCATGGCCAGGCCGAATAGCACGGCGATCAGCAGGATCGGCACGAAGCTCACCACGGGACCGACCTTCGGTACGTCGATCAGCCAGTTCAGCCAGCCCCACTGGTACACCGCGACGACCGCACCCAGCGAGGCGAAGATGCTCAGCAGGAACCCGACCGCAGCCTTGAGGGGTACTAGGACCGACCGGAAGGCGATGACCAGCAGGACTAGGGCGATGCCGACGATCACTGCGATGAACGGCGGCAGAGCAGCGCCGAGCTTGGCGGACACGTCGATGTTCGCGGCCGTGGTCCCGGTGACGGCGATCGTCGCACTGGTGACAGCCTGGATTGAGGCGCGTTCAGCGCGTATGTCTGATACCACTTGGGCGGTGGCACTGTCATCCGGCCCGCTGGTCGGGATGGCCGTAAGCAGAGCTGATCCGCTGGCCGCGTCCACGGTCGGCGGCAGCAGCGCTTTCACTCCCTTCACATGAGAAAGCCGCTCCGAGACAGCTTGGGCCACCGCGTCCGGATCGGCGGCGTGCTGCGTGTCGACGGCCACGACGAGCGGAGCGCTGAAGCCTGGGCCGAAGTGGGCGCTGACCAGGTCATCCGCAGTGCGTGCGCTGGTCCCGACGGCCTGGCTGCCCGTCCCGGGCAGTCCCAGGCTCAGATCGGCCACCGGCGCCGCGATGGGAAGGATGGCGGCCAGCGCGGCCAAGAGAACCGTCAGCGGACGACGCACCACGAAGCGAGCCCACCGCTCGCCCATCGTCGCCTTCCCGGACGATCGCATCGCGCGACGCCAGACCGGCAGTCGGTCGATGCCGCGGCCGGCGAACCCGAGAAGAGCCGGCACCAAAGTGACCGCCACCAGCACGGCCAGCGCCACCGCGGCAGATGCCGTCAGGCCCATGACGGTCAGGAACGGCACACCGGCGACCGCCAGCCCGGCCAGGGCGACCACGACTGTCAGGCCCGCGAACACCACCGCGCTGCCTGCCGTCGCGTTGGCTCGGGCCGTTGCTTCCCCCGGTTCCAGACCATCGGCCAGGTTTCGACGATGGCGGGAGACAAGGAACAGCGCATAGTCGATCCCGACGGCCAAGCCGACCATGAGGGCCAGAACCGGGGCCGTCGAAATGATCTCGAAGGACCCGGTGAGCGCCAAGAGCCCGGCCATCGCCACACCGACCCCGATTAGAGCGCTCAACAGCGGCAGTCCGGCGGCGACCAGCGATCCCAATGTGAAGGCGAGCACGACGACCGCAATCAACAGACCGACGGACTCACCGCCCTCGATCTGGCCCACCTCGCTGAACGCATCACCGCCGAGGGCCACAGTCACGCCAGCCGCGCGAGCTGGCTCGGCCGCTGCCTTGATCGCGTCGCGCTGCTGGTCGGTGACATCGGCGGCCGTCCCGCTGAAGGTGACCAAGCCGATCGCGACCTGCCCATCGGAGGAAACCGCGTCACTGGTGTAGGGATCGGGGACCGATGACACACCGGGCACCTGAGCGATCCGGGCTACTGCTTGGCTGACGGCCTGTTCACCGGCCCCGCTTGCGAGTCCGTTCGGTGTGGCGGAGGCGAACACCACTTGGGCAGAACCACGTACTTGATCAGGGAAGACAGTTTTGATCCGATCCAAAGTGGTCTGTGCCTCTGTACCTGGCACTGTGAACTGGTCGCTGGTCTTGCCGGCGAAGGCGCCAGCCGCGGCTCCGATCGCTACCAGCAGCGCCAGCCAGACGGCCACGACTGTTCTCCGCCTCCGGAAGCACCATGTACCCAGTCGGTACAGAAAAGTGGCCACCGAGTCACTCCGTTCGATCACTGGCGCTAGCCGCTCGAGCCGACTACCGCGCAACGCAGGCACGGGACGGACGCGGCCATCACTCTCACGTCTTGATGGCGATTATTATAGAACAGTCGTTATACTTCCGGTGCCTGACAGTCCCGTACCGGTGGGGGGCGAGACCGCCCGCACCTGCCGGACGCGCCGCAGCGCCGCAATCCGCATTGAACGAGGGAAGGTATTTCGCACCGATGCCGCGCCATGTCGACCGTGCTCAGCGCCGCCGAGACGTCACGACGGCTGCCATCAAGCTCCTCGCCGACCGTGGGCCCGGCGCCCTGACGTTCCGCGAGCTGGCCCGCGCAATGGGTGGCTCAATCACCCTCGTCACCCACTACTACCCCAACCGCGCATCGCTGCTGGAAGGCATCACCAAGCAACTCATCGATGACTTCGACACCGACTTGGCCGAGCAGCAGGCCGGCCTTCGCCCGTCGGCGAAGCTGCGCGCCCTGCTGGAGTGGATGCTTCCGCTGGATGAAGCCGGTCGCGACGAAGAACTGGCTCGCATCCTGCTCCTCGGCGCCCGAGACCCCGAACTACCGCTACAGCAGTTCTTCGACGCGATCGAAGCCAAGATGAGAAGCCTGCTCCGCGATCACCTGGCGGCACTAATTCCCCCCAATGACGTGGAACCCACGGTGGAGGCACTGCGCGTGCTCGTCAACGGGGTGGTGCTGTCGGTGGTCGAGCACCCGTCCGAATGGACACGTCCTCGCCAAATCGCCGTCCTTGATCGCCTACTCGTCGCCCTCGGACTGGGCGACGATTCATCGGCGGGCCAGGTTCGTCCGCCTGTGCAACTCGTCACTCCCAGCCCGGTGAAGATCTCCACGATGGCGTGACCTGGTCGTTTACCGTCCGCACTTGCGGATGTGTAGCGAGTGTCATATTAATTGGATGTGTTGTACGGCACTCGTTACATAAACGGGTGCCGGGTTCGGTCAGAGGCAGAGGAGCTGCCGGATCAGCCGACGCAGTGATCGGGTCGCGCGTCAGGACAACGTCTACTTGTGGCCCCGTCGCACGTAGCGGGGGGCACCGGGGCGACGTGATCTTGACGACGGATCGAAGTCCGACGCCAGCGAAAAGAGAGCCCGGATGTCAGCCCACAGCCACTCAGCAGCGAACGACGAACAGCAGGCAGATCTTCTGTCCGCTGGAAGCGATCGATGAGTCAGCCAGTGCCGAAGGGCACTATCGGTGGCGCCGGCGTCGGTGTCGCACTGGTGACCGCGGCGGCGTTGGGCAACGTCGGGTCGAACGTGATGCCGGTCGTGCTTCCCGGGATCGCCAGCCGCTTCCACCTGTCCGATACCAGCTCGGGCATCGTCGCGACCGTACAGCTTCTGGCCACGGCCTTGGCAGCCCTCGCCGCGGCACCATGGGCATCGCGGCCAGGGCGAATCCGCTTCGCCAGACTCGGCCTCCTCCTGGCAGCCGCCGGCCTCATCACCGCATGCATCGCGCCGAACTTCACCACGCTGATCTTGAGCAACCTCATCGCCGGCGCCGGGCTCGGGGTCGTCTACGCCGCGGGCATGGCAGCGATCGCCGCCACCGAAGACACCGACCGAGCCTCAGCCGTCGCCGTCGTGGGCGCCACAATCCTGATCGCGCTGCTCATCATCGCGCTACCCATGGCTAACGACTCGTGGGGCGGTGCTGCCGCCTTCGCCCTGCTGGCCGCGCTTTGTCTTCCCGCCCTGTGGTGTGTACGCGCGATGCCGGACGCAGCCGAGCGGACAACCGAGCAGCACTCGACAGCTCCGCCACCGATGCTGTTCGTACTCGCGTTAGTGCTGCTCGGCGCGACCGAACAAGGTGCGTGGTCGTACAGCGAAGTCCTCGGCGAGAATCACGCGGGCCTGTCCGCGGACACGGTTTCCGTCGTGCTGTCGGTCGTATCCGTCGCCTCGCTCGCGGGTGTCGGCCTGAGCGCATGGGCGGTACGCAGATTCGGGCGCCTGCCGACAGTGGCCGTCTTCTTCGCAGTGGAGGCCATGGCGAAGCTGACCGTCGCCAGCACCGCATCGGGAAACGGCTTCATCACCGCCGTCACCGTCTGGCAGATCTGCTACATGGCGCTTCTCGTCCAGGTGCTAGCCGTCGCCGCATCCGCCGATCGCAGCGGTCGCTGGGTCGCAGCCGCCAGTGGCGCAGTCGCCGTCGGCACCGGGCTGGGTCCAGCTCCTGCAGGCTGGATTCTTGACTCCATCGGTGCGCCAGCCTTCGGACTCGTTCTCGCCGTGGCTACGCTCCTGGCGGCGATACCGCTCCTGCGCACGACTCGGCTCGTAGCGAGGTTCGGCCTTCCTCACCGAGCCGCACCGCATGGTCACCCCACCACCCTCACCGAGGGAGATTCGCCGGCTGCGAACGTTGTCGCAGACCTGACTACTTAAACCAGCGGATTGGCAATCCACTGCTTCACTTCTTGGTCCACCGGCCGTGAGATTTTCGTGCGGCCGTCTTACCCTTACCGTGCCGAATTCGTCAATGTGACCCCTGAGGTGGGCGACCAACCACGGACAGACTGAAACGGTACGGCTCTCGTTCTTCGCTCAGCGCTTAAGCAGCCGCGGGCTGTCTTCGCCTTGTCGCTCCGGGTCGGCGCAACACAGGGCGTCGAACCATCGACGAGATAGAGCCTGCTCCGGGCACCCTTGTTCGCTGGGAGCGTTCTGTCATGCACCCGAGGAGCAAGTGCGTCGCTTGCGCGAAGGTCAGTGCATTGACGAGTCGGGCCAAGCCGAGGCGAACTGCTCCCCCTGCCCGCCGGCTCCACGGAGCAACGCGCGGGCCCCGTGCAGGTTGACCACGACACGCCGGTCGGCAGTAGGGACCTTGCGAGGTGAGATCATGCCCGCACATCAGGTGCACAAGCTTCAAGAGCCCAGGGTCCTGTGGGACCCTGTTGGTCGATGTGGCCTTGGGTGATGTCGGTCATGCCGCCAGGGCAAGGGCGAGCTGGTCGTAGTGCGAGACGCGGGTCGGGGCAAGGGGTGTTCCGGTCCACCAGGCGTCAAGTCGGAGCAGGTTGAGGGCCGCGGCGGTGAAGACGTGTTCGAGGCCTGTTTTGGCCAGCCCCCGGTATCGGGCGTGGCGCACGCCGGTTCGGCTCACTGCCTGGGACATCGTGCCCTCGACTCCGGCTCTGGTGTTGTTACGCTGCTTCCACTCGGTGGTGTGCTGGTCGCGTCTGTGGGTTTCCAGCACCTCGTGCTGTTCGCGGTGCGCAGAGTGATGCCGCGATAGGCCGCCGTGGTGCACAGCGCTTTGGCTGGGCAGGTGGGGCATCCGGCCCGGTAGAAGTCGATGTGGACGCGTGGTTCGCCGTTTTCGCGGGTGTCGATCCAGCGGCTGCTGGTCTTGCTTTGTGGGCAGGTGGGTTGGCGGGTCTCCCAGTCGATGTGGAAGTCGGTGGCGGCGTAGCCGTTGGCGCTGTGGGCCTGGTGTCCGCCGGCTTGCTTGACCGGTCCGATCAGGTCGATGCCGTCGGCCCGGGCTTGGAGGATGAGTTTCGCGCTGGTGTATCCGCAGTCCACGTAGTCCTCGGCGGGTGTCATGCCCCGCCGGGCCAGGCCCTGGCGGACTGGCTCGGTCATGGTGGCGTCGTCGACGGACGCGGCGGTGGTCGCCACGAACACCACCAGGTATGGGACGTCGGCGTCGCAGGTCTCGGTGAAGTGGACCTTGTAGCCGTCCCACACGGTGGTCCGCTCACCCCGCGTCGGGCGTCCAGGTCATGCGGGGTGGGCAGCCGGTAGGAGTCCGCGCGCTTGGCGTACCGCTGCACCCAGTCCGGTGTCACCGCCCCGGAGGCGGCCAGCCAGTCCGGGGCCGCGACCGCCAGAGCTTCCAGCGCGCACCGCATCGTCTCGGTCACGAACTCCAACCGGTTGAGATCTCGGATGCAGGCCACGACATGCGTGGAGTCGGTGCGCACCCGCCCGCCGACCCGCAACAGCCCGAGCTCCGTGCACCGGGCGAGGCTCAGGCCCACGCGCTGCTCCAGGCCATGCCCGATCAGCCGGTCCCGGAACTCCGACAACACCGAAAAGTCGAACCCGGCGTCCGTAAGCTCCAGGCCCAGGCAGTACTTCCAGTCGATCCTTGAACGCACCGCGTCCGCGGCCTGCCCATCGGTCAGCCGCTCCGCATACTGCAGCACGCTCACCAGCGCCAACACTCCCGGCCCGACCGCCGGACCGCCTCGATGCGCGAACGCCTCGGCAAAATCAGTGTTCTGGAACACCGGCCCGAACTCGTCGCAGATCCGCATGGCCAGACAGCCCTTCGGGAACGCGGCTCGTGCCACCTTCGCGGTGGAATCGGGCACGGCTGGCGCGGGCAACGGACGCATCGACATGGCGTCCCCTCCTCAACCCCGGTGGCCCAGGACTCGGTCATACTCAACTGTTCCGCACCCTGGAGACTATTTCCGGCGAACGTCACATCGACCAACATGGTCACGCAGGTGTCCAAGCACGGGCGAGAGTGCTGAGTGACCCGCGCCAGTGGCGGCTCGGACCGCTACGACGGCGGGGCGTAGGGCGCAGCCGGGGTGTGCCGATCAGCCAGCTTGTCCATCTTCCAGCAGGGCTGAATCCGACCAGGTGAGTTCGGCGACGGCTTGATCGAATTTCGCGATCGCCTGGTCCGTGTCGAACCCGTCGACGGCTTGCACGCTCAGGTCGATGGACAGCCAGCGCGGGTCGTTGGGGACGGCGATCACGTACTCGATACGGTTGCGGCTGGGCGGTGTGTCGTCGCTGGCTTCGGCCTCTGCGTCGGCTTCACTGTGGTCGATGCGGACCGCGACCGAGCCTGCGATCACGCCGGTGCGGGCGTTGGGCGCTTCCCGCGCAACGCGTGCGACGACGTCCACCGGGTCTGGGACGATCGGGGCCGGGATGACCACCTCGGCGACCAGGACGACCGCGGCCGGCAGCACTGTGGCGTGTGGCTTCGGCGCGGGGATCAGCAGCTCGATCCCGCGTTTGGCGCGCGCTGCGGCGATCTGCGTCGTGAACTGAGTCGTGATCAGGGTTCTGGTCTGCTCGGCGGCGTCGGCCGGGACCCCGTCGAACATCACGTCCAGGAAGGTCTTGACGTCCGCCTCGGCGTGCTCGTCCAGGCGGATGCAGTACCAGCCCTCACCAAGGTCAAGACGGTAGGTGATTGGAGCATGCTCAGGGGTCGCGGAAGCCATGAGCATCTTTGTACACTCGTCCCTCGGCGGAGTCGAATACGTGCCCTGATGTAGAGCGCAGATGCGACATGACCGACGGGGGGCTTAGCAGTGGTGCGTCCAAGTGGGTGGCACGTGTTGGGTCTGGACGAGGATCCGACACCTGGTGTCGTGGAATCCGTGCAGGCGCTGGCGAAGGAGTTCGGCGACTTCTCCCATGACGTGCACGACGCGTTGTCTTCGCTCAACTCTTTCGGTGCCGATGCCACCGCGATGTCATGGATCGGGCAGAGCGCCGATGTCTTCAAAGCCAACTTCGGCCCGCTGCCCGGCCGGTTGCAGAAGCTGTATGTCTCCTACGGGGAGGCCTCCGACGCCCTGGCCGTGTACCAGTCCAAGCTCCAGGCGGCGCAAAGCAAAGCCGACACGGCGTTGCGGCAGGGCCAAGACGCCGAAGCCGACATCAGCCGTGCTACCGGTCATGCCAACGGTGCCGCCGCCGATCTGAAGACCGCTCAGGCCGGCACCGACCCGAAGGTGATCGCTGACGCCCAAACAGCCCACGACACGGCGCAGAAGGCGCTGTCCGAAGCCAATGGCCGCCTGGCCGCTCTCGCCGCCGCTGCCCGACAAGCCCACGACGACCTCGAAGCCGCCGCCAAGGAATGTGCCAAAGCTCTCCACCACGCCCAATCCGACGGCATCCACAACAAGCACTGGTGGGAACACGTCGGTGCGGTCCTGTCCGACATCGGCGGCAAGATCGCCGAATGGGCCGGTGAGATCGGCCAAATAGCACAGATCCTCGCGCCCATCCTCAACGGCATCGCCCTGCTCACCGTCGAGATCCCCGGCGTCGACGTCGTTACCGCCGGCCTCGCAGCCGCCGACGACGTCATCGCCGAGGTGGCACCCGAAGTCGCCGCCGGCGGCATGGCGCTGAAAGCAGTCGGCGACGGCTTGCAGGGCCACTACAAGGACGCGTTCATGGACGCCGCGACGGCCGCCCAGATGCGCGGGGGCCGCAAGGGCGGCGAGGGCGAAGAAGGCCTCCCACCCGGTGCGATGGCCGCCCATGACGGATCTCCCGGCGGTATCGAGGACCCGGCCTTCGAACATGGTCCCCTCGGCGAGGATTTCGCACCCGGCGCCCATGATCCCGAAGGAAGCTTTCTGCCGCATGAAAGGGATCTTGCGGATAGACTGGCGGACCGGCAAGGTTGGCGTAGCGATGCGCGGAAGGAAGATCAGTCGCCTGAAGCTCAGGCTGAGGGCAAGCTGAATCCGGACGCGATGGTTCGGAAGGGTCCGGACGATCCGGGGACCATCACGGAGTTCAAACAACTTGATACCGACAGCCTAAAATCCCTGAAGCGAAATATCAACAAGGGGAGTGGTCAAGCGGGCCTCGACGGTGAGGTCGTCATCGATGGCGAGAATGTCGGATTGTCGGAAGAGGACGCGCTGGAAGGCCACAGATTGGCCGTGCTCCAGCCCGGAGGGAAGGTCTCGAGTGTCGTCCACTTCATCCTGGGCGACGGAAGCATGATCTCAGTGCCCAGGAGTGGTGGCTAGTGGCAACTTTTGAAGAACTTTTCATTCGGGTCGGTGGGTCGATTGATTCGGAGGCGCGAGCACTTGCCGAAGATCTTGGGATGACCCTCGCGGAGGATAGCGATGGGCGTATCTACCTCAGTCGTGCGGCCACGGATGGCGATGGCAAGGTCGGCGGTGAGGTATATCGCAACCGGTTCACGGATACAGAAATAGATGACGAGCCTCAGGCGTTCGATGGATATGAGACCGTCTTCGCAATCTGGACTACGGTCAGGTCCTTGGCCAAGCAGGGCTCGGAAGCTCGCCAGATTTTCCGAGAGCTCGCCCTCAAACACCCTGACACCGCGATGGTTCTGACTCACGATCTAGACCTCATTACCGCGGCATATCTCCCCGGGCGCGGCACTCACGAGTTTCCGGACGGGACGACCGTGGATGTCGACGACGAGCCGGTTTGGCGGCCTTGGGTCACGGGTCGGCCGAACACTGCGTGATGGGACATGGACGGCACGACTCCGGTGAGCATGACGACCTGACGCCGCATGATCATCAGAGTTCTCGCCTTCAGCTTGCCGCTTAAGGTCAGAAGTTGATCAATGCTCTGCTGCTGGTTTCGGGACCAGGTTGAGCTTGTCGTTTAACCTTTTCGGCGTGGTTTAGCGGTGGTTTGTTAAGGCGGAAGGTATAGGTTGAGTCCGTTTCCTGCCGCGAGTGATTCGATCAGGGCTTTGATCTCGCGTGGCGGGGGTTCGTCCGATCAGGCGTTCCACCAGCGGCGTAGCGCGATCCACGGTCTCAGCCAGGAACGGACGGCTCGGATGGCTTTGGGCAAGGACGGCGATGGCTGTGGCCGGAGCGGTTCGGGACCCCCTCTCTCCAGCGTCGTCGCCGGTCGGCGGTGCCGGAGAGTCTGCCGGGGCGGGCTGGTCGAGGAAGGTGTCCCAGCAAAAGGAGAAGGCGCAGCACACCAGCGCCTGGTGGCAGTGGATCGCGGTGGCCGAGCGGACTTGGAAATCGGCCCAGCCCAACTCGCCTTTGATCTGCTTGTAGCCCTGCTCGATCCAGGGCCGGACGCCGTAGATCCGCACGATATCGGCCCGGTCGGCCGCCGGGTGTGGTGAGTCTGCCTCGCATGGGCTGCCGGGGTGGGGTAGGTCAGTGGCCAGGTACCAGGCGTTCTTGTCCGGCAGGGCTGCGGGGTCAGCGGTGGCCGCGACCAGGCGGCTAGTTCCGTCCGGCCCCCACCAGCCGAGCCGGGCCTCGGCGGCCCACCAGCGCTCGGTGCGCCGGTCGTGGAAGACGCGGTCGACGCAGGTCCAGTCTCCGGGCTGATCGGGTCCTCCCCACGTCACGATGCTTGCTGCGTCCTTGGAGGTGTAGGCGTCGGCGTGGTACTGCCACACCCCGCGCCGCGGCTTGAGCACCATCACAAACGGCAGTCCGGCGGCCCGCAGTTCGGCACGGAAGTTGTCCTGATCGCCGTAAGCGGCATCAGCCGCGACCGCCCGGAAAACGACCCCGGCCTCGGCGGCCTCGACGGCGAGTTCGGCGCCGATCTTGGCCAGGTTGCCGAAATTGGCCGAGACCGGGACTATCGACGCATGGCCACCTCGCAACCGCCTCTACACGTGATCAAGCCACGTGAACCGACTTGGGGGCCGCTTGGGGGCCGCACTATCTGCGCGATCGCGAACGACCTACGGCTTGGCGCCTGCCATACACAGTCGCTCAAGGAGGCATAACGTGCCTGACGTGCGGTAGCGGTTACCACACGGACCTGGGGGTCAAGGGGTCGCAGGTTCAAATCCTGTCAGCCCGACGGTAACGTCGCAGGTCAGGGCCTTAATCCGAGGGATCGGATTGAGGCCCTTGATATGTTTTGGGGGCCAATTCGGGGCCCCGAACGGCTCCCAGAGCCACCCGTTGCGCCCATAGCCGTGAGCGCCGCAGGCCCATGGCCTGTGGCATCGCGGCGGCGACACCTTCAAAGAGCACCCGCTGACAGGCCAAGGAGGCCAGAGCCAGCGCTTGTTTGTCCATCTGGGACATGAATCGGCCACCCCTGGTCCTCTTCAGGTGCCAGGCGCCATGGGTCCGCATGGGTCTGCGGGCAGTAGAGCCCTCGTTTATGAACCATACCGAGACTCGTCCACCACACCCACCCCCTCCCTCGCGCCTCCATCCCCACCTGGAACCGCGTCGTGACGTCTAGACTCCGCATCAGGGCTTGGACCCGCCGCTGCGTGGTGCGGAAGCTCCAGCCCAGCGCGGGGGCGATCGCCTCGTCGGTCTGCCCCGAGGCCAGCAGCGACAGCAGCGCGCGCTTCTCCTCGTCCGGTCCGGCCTCGGAGCCCTGCGGGATCGCCAGCGCCAGGCGCCATTCGGCCTCGAACAGCGCGATCAGGGCGTCCAGCAACAGTGAGGAGGGATGGATCACGACGCGGTGGTCAGCGCCTCCTCTGGGTCCCTGATCGGGATCAGGGCCTGGCGGTCGTCGCTGATCACCATCTTGATCGGCAGTGTGGGACGGGTGCGGGCGTGCTCGCCGAAGGTCTGCGAGGGTTTGATGTCCTGGGCCGGGCGGCCGGGTCGGGCTAGGGTGGCGCGGGTGTAGATCACCTGGTAGTTCAGGCCGGGGGGGCGCGGCCGGCGGCGCGGTCGTGGTTGGTGCCGGGGTCGTTGAGGTAGGGCGGCGGGCGAAGCCGCGGATCTGGTGGCGGGCCCCGGTCTGCAGGTGTGCGAAGCGGCGGCTGATCTCCTCGTGGCCGCGGCTCGCTCCACCGACAGCGAGGGGTCGGTGGAGCGGGCCGCCTCGTGGTAGCTGTCCATGAGCTCGTTCATCAAGGATCTGACGCGCACCAGGCCCTGCTCCGCACGGCCCACCAGCGAGCCGAGCGCGATGTCCGGGGCCGAGGCGAACCGCACCGCCGCACGGCCCGGGGTCCGGCCCGCCATCCCCCCAGCGGTCAAGCGGTCAAGCGGTCAAGCGCCGCGCACCTTGGCCAACGCAGGCCCGTGACCTCCGCCAACCGGGCCGCGCCGGACTCCGGATCCTCAACGAGTGCTGAGTACCGTGCCGCACGGCTCGGGCAGGCCTGCCGATTCCGGCACGTCAGACCCCTTGTTCACCGGCGGTTGCGCGATTACGCCACGTGGCGGGAATACGCCCCGCTGGCCATCTTGTGCCATCACCCGGCGCGCTGCCAGGTTGTTCCCCATCGTTCATCCGAACATCCCTGCGGGACGGGTCGATGCATCGACCCCGCGCCCGCAGATCCGTCCGGGCCCCACGCGTGCGAGGATCATCGATGCACACTGCAAGAAGGCGAACACGCCTGCTCATAGCCCTGACAACGGGCACCGCGTTAGCCGCCGGGACGCTGGGCACGGCCGGCGCCGCCACGGGCGCCACCACCCCCGGCGCCCCGACCGTACCGCACCGGCCCACCTACGCCTTCGGGTCCGGCGGGGCCTCAGTCTTCGGCGAGTCCTGGAACGCCGCCGACCACCCCGTCCCCGGCGCCGCTGCCGCCCGCGCCGAAGCCGGCGCCGCAGCCGTGCCCGGCCACACTGTCAGCAGCATGATCAGCGACCGCACGCAGATCCCGGACTCCCTGCTGGCCACCGCCAGATCCGACGCGAGCGCGACCGTCACCAAGCGCCTGAACGCCGCGAACGCATCCGGCCTGCCGGACAACTACGGCATCTCCACCTCGCTGGAGAGCTGGATGAACTCCGGCGGCGTCGACGCTCTCGGCGCCTACAGCGACCTGGCCACCGGCTACGGCAAGCTGCCGGGCCAGGGCGAGATCATCACCAACGTCTGCGTCGGCGACCTCACCGACCAGTCGATGGCCGACGCCGGCGATGGCTACGTACAGCAGTACGGCCCCACCACCGTCGTCTCGAACGGCCAGCGCTACCTGGACATGCCGTCCATGCCGCTGATCCCCACCTACGTCGCCGACACCTCCGGGCACCTGAATCCGCTGGCCTCCACGGAGAACCAGGACCCGTCCAACGGCGAGATCATGCTCGACTTCAGCGTGATGGCCCCGCTGCCGCACCAGAGCCAGCG
>JABFXP010000835.1 GCA_013361685.1 Catenulispora sp. | reverse complement strand
GCCTGCTCGCGCCGGCCCGCGGCCTCCTCACCGAAGTAGCCGCGGCGCGGTTCCCGCGGCCGGGCGATGAGGATCACGCTGATGACGGCGGCGAGCAGCAGGAAGGTCTCGCCGAAGGTGTCGAACCCGCGGGTCCCGTACACGATCTCGTTGACCGGTTCGGTCAGGTTCCAGCGCGGCAGCGCGACGTCCATCGCGTACCGGGCCACGGCCGGCAGCGCCGCGTGCTCCCGCGCCAGCCGCAGGTACCCGCCGGTGAGCAGGACCGCGGTTCCGGCGGTCAGCAGGACGCCGACGGCGGTCCGGTGGTGCGGCTCGTGCCCCGGAGCCGAGCGGGCCGTCACGGCCGGGTCCGGGGCTGCTCGTCGAGTTCGCCGGAGTCGTGCACCTCGGCCCGCGCCTTGCCGATGGCGACCAGGTACAGCACCGGCAGCGCGATGGCCCCGACCACGATCTCGGAGTGCGCGTCGTCGGGTGCGCCCAGCACGACGAACAGCAGCGCCGAGAAGGCGCCGACGCCCGACAGCGCCATCACGGCGCCGTTGAGGTTCCGCAGCCGCACCACGAGCCCGGCGCAGACCAGGATCAGCGCCAAGGCGAGGTAGTCCATCATCCAGAAGACAGCCATCTCAGTCCTCTTGTCCGGAGCCGTCGCGACGCCGTTCCCGCCGGCGCTGCTCCCGGCGGTGCCGCGCCTCGGCCGCCTCGTCGCGCACCGCTCCGTCCCACATCGGCACCCCGGACTTGTAGGCGGCGCGCGCCAGGGCGTGGGACGAGGCGGGGTTGAGCAGCAACAGCAGGAAGGCCGTCAGCAGAGCCCGGCTGGCGTAGCTGCTCAGCACGCCTTCGCCGACCACCAGCGCGATCAGCGCGGGAAGGGCGCCCATCGTGGTGGTCTTGGAGGAGCACTGGATGCGGCAGTAGAGATCCGGCATGCGCAGGATGCCCACCGCGCCGGACAGGGAGAACCCGAGCCCGACGCAGGCCAGCGCGATCACGATCACGGCCTTCACAGCAGCTCCCGCTCCAGGTACCGGGCGAAGACGACGGATCCCAGGTAGCTGAACGAGGCGAACCACAGCGCGACGTCCAGGTAGATCGAGCGGTCTGCGTAGGCGGCGTAGAAGAGCACGGACAACGCGGCTTGGGTGCACACGGTGTTCAGCGCGACGATCCGGTCGGCGACGGTGGGGCCGATGGCCATCCGCACGACGAGCAGGACGCCGATCGCGATCTCGGCGAAGGCGATCGCTCCGTAGACCGTGCGCATCAGCCGCGCTCCTGCCGAAGGTGTGCCTCCAGCGGCCCGTTGATGCGCTCGCGCGCCTGGTCCGGATCGCGCGGCGGCACGTCGACCGCGTGGTAGAGCAGCCGGCCGCGCGAGCGGTCGACGTCGACGAGCTGGTTGTCGACGATCAGCGAGCTGACGAGGCCGACGACGGTCAGCCCCAGCGGGCTGCGCTGGGTGGTCGGCACGATGACCATGCCCGAGCGCAGCGGCCGCGACGGCGCCCAGATGCGGCGGGCCAGCCGCAGGTTCGCGGCGACGGCGCGGCGGCCCGCCACGAACGCCAGCGCCGCCGTCCGCCGCGCGACCCGCGGATCAAGCAGCCGCCAGGGCCCGGCCACCGGCCCCAGCGGCGCCAGGAACACGGCCACCGCCGCACTGACGATCGCTCCGACGACGAGCTGCTCGGCGGTGACGGTCCAGGTCAGCAGCAGCCAGACAGCCATGGCCCAGCACGCCAGGGCGAAAGTCCGCAGGAGAGCCGCGCTGAGACCGGACATCGGGTCTTCCCTCCAAGGCCGGCGCTTGCGCGGGTGGCGGCTGACCCTGGCGCCCGTACCCGAGCCGGAGGCACGCGCACACGTGCGCTGCTCCGATCGGAGGACTGGCGGCCTCGGCGAAAAGCACCGGTTCATACCCCGGCAGTTGGGTACGCGGCAGCGTCATGAAGCTCTCGGAGATCCTGCACCTGGTACGGGTGGCCCGGCCGCCGGCGCCCTACGGCGCGTTCCGCCTGGCCCGCTGCTCCACGATCGAGGACGTGGCGCGGGTGGCCCGCCGCCGCCTGCCGCTGGGAGCACGGGCCTATCTGGAGAACGGTGGCGAGGGGCAGCACACGCTGAAACGCAACCGGAGCGCCTTCGACGCCTATACGTTCCGGCCGAAGCAGCCGCGCGACGTCAGCGACGTCGACACCAGCACCACTGTTCTGGGGCGGCGGATTCCGCTGCCGTTCGCGCTGTCACCGATCGGCGCGCCCCGGATGTTCCACCACGACGGCGAACTGGCCGTGGCCCGGGCCGCCGGTCACGCGGGCATCCCGTACGGCATCTCCACCTTGGGCACCACCTCGGTCGAAGACGCCGCGGCCCAGACCGACGCCCCGCTGTGGTTCCAGCTGTACGTGTGGGGCGACCGGAGCACGATCAAACGCGCCGTCGCCCGGGCCAGAGCCGCCGGCTACCAGGCCCTGCTGCTCAACATCGACACCTCGGTGCGCTCCGAACGGATCCCGGAGAAGCATGCCGGACTGATCCTGCCCAAACCGGAGATTTCCTTGAAGACCCTCTTCGAGGGGGCCCTGCATCCGGCGTGGGCCTGGCATTTCCTGACCTCCCCGACGATCAGCTTCCCGAACATCGGCCCGCCGGACCAGCGCTCGCTGGACGTGCTGCCGGACATGTTCGACGGCACGATCAGCTGGGCGGACCTGGACTGGATCCGCCGGATCTGGGAGGGGCCGATCGTGCTCAAGGGCGTCACCACCGCCGGCCAGGCGGAGCAGGCGGCCGGCCACGGACTGGACGCCGTGATCGTCAGCAACCACGGCGGCCGCCAGCTCGACCACCTCCCGGCGACCATCGACGTGCTGGCCGAGATCGTGGACGCGGTCGGCGACCGGATGGAGGTGCTGGTCGACTCCGGGTTCCGGCGCGGCAGCGACATCGTCACCGCCCTCGCGCTGGGCGCCAAGGCGGTCCTGGTCGGCCGGGCGCACCTGTACGGGCTGGCGGCGGCCGGGGAGGCCGGGGTGCGGCACTGCGTCGACATCCTCAGCCGCGAAGTGCGGATGACCATGCAACTGTGCGGCGCGACCAGCGTCGCTGAGCTCGACCGCAGCCTGGTGCACCGGGATTCCGGACCGCCGGGGACGCATACCTGACCGGTTCGGGGGCACAGCGGGGCGGAGTACCACCAGGTCACACCAGGAGCAGGAGGAGCAGACGATGAAGGTTGCCGACTACCTGTTGCAGCGGCTGCGGGAATGGGACATCGAGTACGTCTTCGCCTATCCGGGGGACGGCATCAACGGGCTGCTCGCCGCGTGGGGCCGCGCCGAGGACCGGCCGCGCTTCATCCAGGCCCGGCACGAGGAGATGGCCGCCTTCCAGGCCGTGGGGTACGCCAAGTACTCCGGGCGCACGGGCGTGTGCGCCGCCACCTCCGGCCCCGGTGCCATCCATCTGCTGAACGGCCTGTACGACGCCAAGCTCGACCACGTCCCGGTGGTCGCGATCGTCGGCCAGACCGACCGCACCGCCATGGGCGGCTCCTACCAGCAGGAAGTCGACCTGGCCTCCTTGTTCAAGGACGTCGCCTCAGAGTTCTGCGAGACGGTCACCGTCCCCGAGCAGCTGCCGAACGTGCTGGACCGGGCCCTGCGCGTCGCCATGACCCGCCGCACGGTCACCGCGCTGATCGTCCCGGCGGACGTCCAGGAACTGGACTACGAGCCGCCCGCGCACGCCTTCAAGCAGGTGCCCTCCAGCCTCGGCGTCTCCGGCTACGCGCCGGTCCCGGCCGAGGAGGACCTGGCCCGGGCGGCGGAGATCCTCAACGCCGGCGAGAAGGTCGCGATGCTGATCGGGCAGGGCGCCCGGCGTGCCCGTCCGGAAGTGGAGCAGACCGCTGAGCTGCTCGGCGCCGGCGTGGCCAAGGCGCTGCTCGGCAAGGACGCGCTGCCGGACACGCTGCCGTACGTGACCGGGTCGATCGGGCTGCTGGGCACCCGGCCGTCCTACGAGATGATGCGCGACTGCGACACGCTGCTCGTCATCGGCTCCAGCTTCCCCTACAGCAACTTCCTGCCCGAGTTCGGCCAGGCCCGGGCGGTGCAGATCGACGTCGACCCGGCCATGGTCGGACTGCGCTATCCCTTCGAGGTGAACCTCGTCGGCGACGCGGCCGGGACGCTGCGCCTGCTGATGCCGGCGCTGGAACGCAAGACCGACGGCGCGTGGCGCAAGACGATCGAGGACAACGCCGCCCGCTGGTGGGAGGTCATGCAGCGGCGGGCCGACGTCACCGCCGACCCGATCAACCCCGAGTACGTCGTGCACGCCCTGGACGACCTGCTGCCCGAGGACGCCATGCTGTCCGCCGACTCCGGCTCGGCGGCCAACTGGTACGCCCGCCACCTGCGGATGCGCGGCACGATGCGGGGCTCGCTGTCCGGCACCCTGGCCACCATGGGTCCCGGCGTCCCGTACGCGATCGGAGCGAAGTTCGCCTGCCCGGACCGGCCGGCGATCGCGATCGTCGGCGACGGCGCGATGCAGATGAACGGCCTGGCCGAACTCATCACCGCCGCCAAGTACTACCGCGAGTGGTCCGACCCGCGCCTGGTGGTCGCGGTGCTGAACAACCAGGACCTGAACCAGGTGACCTGGGAGATGCGGGCGATGCAGGGCGCCCCGCAGTTCGAGCCCTCGCAGCACCTGCCCGACGTGCCCTACGCCGACGTCGCCCGGTCCTTCGGCCTGGACGGCGTGCGGGTGGAGCAGCCCGACGGCGTGGTCCCGGCATGGCGCCGGGCGCTGGCCGCGGACCGGCCGTTCGTCATCGACTTCCGCACCGACCCGGCCGTGCCCCCGATCCCGCCGCACGCCACCTGGGAGCAGATCAAGGCCGCGGCCTCCGCGGTGCTGCACGGTGACAGCGATCGGGCCTCCGTCATCCGGCAAGGGGTGAAGGCGAAGGTCCAGGAATTCCTGCCCGGCGGCGGGAGTGGGAGCTGACGATGTCCGGCGGCGGCGATCACGACGTGGACCTGGCAGCGCTGGAAACGGCGCTGCGCAAGGAGGTCGACGGAGAAGTCCGTTTCGACAGCGGCAGCCGCGGCGCGTACGCGACCGACGGCTCCAACTACCGGCAGATCCCGCTCGGCGTCGTCGTGCCGCGCACCGTCGAGGCCGGCGCGACGGCGATCGGGGTGTGCTCCCGGTTCGCCGCGCCGGTCCTGTCCCGCGGCGGCGGGACCAGCCTGGGCGGTCAGTGCACCAACACCGCCGTGGTCGTGGACTGGACGAAGTACTGCAACCAGCTCGTCTCGGTGGATCCGCGGGCCCGGACCTGTGTCGTCGAGCCCGGAATCGTCCTGGACGAGCTGAACCGCCAGCTCGCCCCGCGCGGGCTGAAGTTCGGTCCGAAACCGGCCACCCACACCCACTGCACGCTGGGCGGCATGATCGGCAACAACAGCTGCGGCGCATCGGCCCAGGCCTACGGCAAGACCGTCGACAACATCACCCGGCTGGAAGTCCTCACCTATGACGGCACCCGCTTCTGGGCCGGGCCGACGCAGAACACCGAGTACCAGCGGATCGTGGGTGAGGGCGGCCCGCAGGCCCGGCTGTATCAGGGACTGAAGGACATCGCCGACCGGTACCTGGCCGACATCCGGCTCGGCTACCCGAAGATCCCGCGCCGGGTCTCCGGCTACAACCTGGACTCGCTGCTGCCGGAGAACGGCTTCGACGTGGGCAAGGCGCTGGTCGGCAGCGAAGGCACCCTGGTGACCGTCCTGCGCGCCGAGCTGCGACTGGTGGAGGTGCCCGCCGCCGAAGCGCTGCTGGTCCTGGGCTTCGACGACGTCTTCCAGGCCGCGGACGCCGTCCCCGAACTGCTCGAGCACAGCAGCCCCAGCCAGCTGGAGGCCGTCGACGGACGGATGGCGCAGCTGATGCGCGAGGAGCACGCCTACCTGGACTCGCTCGACCACCTGCCCGAAGGCGGGAGCTGGCTGCTGCTCCAGTTCGTCGGCGACACCACGGAGCAGGCCGATGAGCAGGCGTACGAACTGCTGCGCGCACTCGGCCGCGACAAGGACGATCCGTCGGTGGCGCTGTCGGACAACCCGGCCCGCGAGCGGGAGATGCTCAAGGCCCGCGAAGCCGGGCTCGGCGTCACCGCCCGGCCGCCGGACGACTCCGAGACCTGGGAGGGCTGGGAGGACTCGGCGGTGCCCCCGGAGAAGCTCGGCGACTACCTGCGCGACCTTGAGCGGCTCTTCGACCGCTTCGGCTACCAGCAGGCCTCGCTGTACGGGCACTTCGGACAGGGCTGCGTGCACACCCGGATCCCGTTCAAGCTGCGCGAGGGCAAGGGCGTCGAGGACTTCCGCGCCTTCGTGTTCGAGGCGGCCGACCTGGTCGCCTCCTACGGCGGTTCCCTGTCCGGCGAGCACGGTGACGGCCAGGCCCGCGGCGAACTGCTGCCCCGCATGTTCGGCCCCACGCTCGTCACGGCGATGGGCGAGGTCAAGGACCTGTTCGACCCCGGCGACCGGATGAACCCGGGCAAGGTCGTGCACCCGCACCGCGTCGACGAAGACCTGCGCCTGGGCGCGGACTGGCGCCCCGAGATCCACCGCGACACGTACTTCGCCTACGCCGACGACCACAACGACTTCGGACAGGCCGTCCTGCGCTGCGTGGGCGTCGGCAACTGCCGCGGCCACCAGGGCGGGGTGATGTGCCCCTCCTACCGCGCCACCATGGAGGAGGAGCACTCCACGCGCGGCCGGGCCCGCCTGCTGTTCGAAATGCTCGGCGGGCACCGGGACTCCCCCGTCACCGACGGCTGGCGCTCCACCGAGGTCCGCGACGCCCTGGACCTGTGCCTGGCCTGCAAGGGCTGCAAGTCCGACTGCCCGGTCGGCGTCGACATGGCCACCTACAAAGCCGAGTTCCTCGCCCACCACTACGCCCGCCGACTACGCCCCGCCGCCCACTACACGATGGGCTGGCTGCCGCTGTGGAGCCGCTTCGCCCGCCTGGCCCCCGGCCTCACCAACGCCGCCCTCCACGCCCCCGGCCTGGCCCGGCTCGGCAAACGGCTCGGCGGCATCGACCCGCGCCGCAGCGCGCCGCTGTTCGCATCCGAGAGCTTCCAGGCCGGTTGGCACCGGGCCGGCCATCCCCAGCCGGACCCGCACGATCCGCGCACCGTCCTGCTGTGGCCGGACACTTTCACCAACTACTTCCACCCGCACATCGCGGACGCCGCGGTCCGAGTCCTGCAAGACGCCGGATTCCAGATCGCGGTCCCCGGCGAACCGGTGTGCTGCGGCCTGACCTGGATCTCCACCGGCCAACTCGCCACCGCCCGCCGCGTCCTCAAGCGCACCATCCGCGTGCTCAGGCCGTGGCTGGAGGCCGGAACGCCGGTCATCGGCCTGGAGCCGTCCTGCGCGGCGGTGTTCCGTACCGACGCCCCCGATCTGCTGTCCGGCGACCAGGACGTCACCCGGCTCGCCGCCCAGATGCGCACCTTCGCCGAACACCTCGTCAACCACGCCCCCGAAGGCTGGCAGCCACCGCGAGTGGACCGCGCGGCCACCGTGCAGACGCACTGTCACCAACACGCCATCCTCGGCGCCGACCCGGACCGCGAGCTGATGCGGCGCGCCGGCCTCGACGCGAACGTGCTGGACGAAGGCTGCTGCGGGCTGGCAGGCAACTTCGGCTTCGAACAAGGGCACTACGACCTGTCCCAGACCATCGCGGAAAAGGGCGTGCTGCCGGCGGTGCGGGATACGGCGCCGGAGGCGTTCGTCGTGGCGGACGGGTTCAGCTGCCGCACGCAGATCGAGCAGTCGGACGCCGGCCGTACTGCTGTGCACCTGGCCGAGGTGCTCGCCTCGGCGCTTGACGGCTCGGTGCCCGTCGGCGGTCATCCTGAGCGGGCCGTTGCCCGGCCCCGGCCGCAGCGCTCGGCCGCGCGACTGCTCAGTGTGGTGACGGGTTCGGCGGCAGGGGCAGCCGTGGTCGGCGGCGTGCTCGCGACGCGGAGGGTGAGGAAGCAGCGGTAGCGGTCTGCCCCCGGGGAGCAGACCGCTGGCGCCCAGCTACTCAGCTCGCGCGCGCCACTCGTGCTCGAGGATGCTGAAGCACTCAGAGTCGCGCCAGCCGTCGCGGATGAGCATGGTGTGGCGTTGCCTGCCTTCGTAGGTCATCCCGAGCTTCTTGAGTACCGCGGCCGATCCGAGGTTGCGTGGATCGCACGTCCCGTAGATCCGGTGTAGGCCCATCTGCTCAAAGCCGATGCGGAGCAGTTCGTCGCCGATCGCGGTGCCGTAGCCGCGGCCCCACTCGTCGGGGTGTAGACCGTAGGCGATCTCGCCTTGGCGGTGTCGGATGTCGCGCAGCCGTAGTTCGCCGCTGCCGATCGGCCGCCCGTCAAGGCAGGCGAGGTAGGCATACCGGGTCTGGGGCTGCTGGCTCCAGGCCGCCGCAGCCGCGGCAGCGAAGGCGCGCGAGTCCTCCGGAGTGTCAGGCCCCCACGGCTGGAACCGGCAGAACTCGAGCAGTCGGCCCCAGGTGTGCACGACCGGCCAGTCCGCCTCGTCGATCCTGCGCAAGCTCACCGTCTCCGCCATTACGTGATCGTCGCATACGCTGCGCCGAAGCCGCGCAGGCTTTTCCGGTGTCCGCCGGCGAATGACAGCGTTCACCGACCCGGAACACTTGGGTCGGGCTGTTTGCGGCGCGCGGCCAGCACCAGCAGCGGAGGACGTCTGAGATGCTCGGCCAAGTGGGGGTGGCGGCGCACCATCGCAGGGCTCGGCTCGGGTTCGTCGACGCCGGTCAGTTCCAGCCCGGCATCGAGCAGGCCGCCGATCAACGTGGCGACCCGGCGATGATGTTTCTGTATGCCCTCGACGATCCAGGTCTGAGTCCGCGGCCCCTCCGACGCATAGCGGTCAACAGGCCACACTGTGTCTTCAGCGATCCTTCGCCAGCCGGTCATGGGGTCGGAGGCGGTGCATATGGGATGTTCGACGGAGAACACGAATCGCCCGCCTGGCCGCAGCCAGTGTGCGACTCGCTGGACCAGCCCCGCGTAATCGGCGACATAGTGCAGCGCAAGGCTGCTCACCACCAGGTCGGCTGAGCACCTGCGCAGGGAGAGTTCGTCGATATCGGCTCGCAGGTAGCGGATGCGCGGATGCCGGGCAGCCGCGGCCAGCATCCGCCAGGAGGAGTCGACGGCCAGCACGTCGACCGCTCCGGCGTCTGCCAGGCGCCGGGCGAGCTGGCCGGTTCCGCATCCGAGGTCGACTACGCTCGCGCCTTGCACGGAAGGCAGCATCCTGTTCATGGCCGGGATCTCGATGGCGTCGTTGATCCCCGTCTCGGTATCCCTGAGACGTCGGTAGCCTTCGAAGAAGTGCCGATCATCGTAGAGCTCACGGCCCGGCGTGGTCACAGATACCGCCGCAAGTCGGCCATGTCCAGCAGCGGCAGGCCCCAGCGCAGGGCCGTGACCTCCAAGTCGGCGGCTTTGGCCATGGTTCCGTCCGGGTTCATGACCTCACAGCACACCCCGACCGGCGGCAGACCCGCTGCCACGCACATGGCGACGGTGGCCTCGGTGTGACCGGCCCGCTCGGCCAGCCCGCCGGGGCGGGCGGACAGTGGGAACACGTGACCCGGGCGCAGGAAGTCCTCCGGCCGGGCGTCGGGATCGGCCAGGCGCCGCACGGTCGCGGCGCGTTCAGCCGCCGAGACCCCAGTTCCGGTCCCGGCGGCCAGATCCACCGGAACATGGGGCCGGGTGCCATGCCGGTCACCGGGACCGGGGATGCGGTCGATCTCCAGCCGTTGGAGGACTTCCGGCGCGCACGGCACGGTCGTATGACCGCAGGACTGCGTGAGCAGGAAAGTGAACGCCGCCGGGCGCAACCGGGCGCCGGCGAAGACCACATCACCCTCGCCCTCCCGATCGGGATCCCAGATCACCACGGCCCCGCCGGACGCCAGCTGGGTCAGCGCCTTCTGCACTCCGCGGGCACCGGCCAGCCGTCCCGCCCACGGCAGCGCCGCGACCGCCCGGCCCACCGCCTGCCCCGGTGCCGACGGCCACCGCCGCACCAGCCTGGCCACCATGTCCGGCTCCAGATTCACTCGATCGCCGACGGTCAACTCCGACAGCGCGGTGTCCCGCAGCGTCATCGGGATCAGCACCACCGAGAACCGGTCCCGGGACACCTCGGCGACGGTCAAAGCGACACCGTCGACGGCGATCTGGCCCTTGGGCGCGACCACGGACAAGGACCGCTCCGGCGGTTTGATCCACAACCGCCGGGCGCCTCCCTCGTCATCGATCCGCACGATCTTGCCCACCGCCTCCACCGCGCCCTGCACCAGGTGACCGCCTACCGGGTCGCCGAGCGCCAGCGGGGCTTCCACGTTGACCAGCATCCCGGGGAGCAGCCGGTCCAGGGCCGTTCTGCGCACCGTCTCAGCCGACAGCTCGGCATGCAGCACGCCGGCCTCATGCTCGGACCGGTCGACCATCAACCCGGCACCGTTCAGACAGATCGCGCTCGGGCCGCCCGCGGCGACCTTCGGCGCCCGGACCGAGATCCACGTCCGATCCACCGCCGCGACCGTACCGACTTCCTGGATGTGCCCGGTGAACATGCGACACCACCTCTCCATCGCGGGAGGACGATCCTCACCGCAGCAGAAAACCAGGGACCGCGAACACGGCCCGAGAGGTGGCGGGGTATCACCGCATGGCTCGGAATCGCACCGAATCGTCCCGCCGTGACCGGCGGAGCCGGCGGGCTGTCACCGCCGCACCTTGGAATCGCACCAGTACATTTCCTACCATCGGCGGTTCCAGAGATCAACAGAGCCGACACCGTGATGGTGGAACGGATCGCTGCTCGACGTGCCGAGCTGTGGGAGGCGGGGCTTGGGGATGCGCTTGCTCGGCACTACCGTGGCCGCATGGTCACGGTTCGACCGGCGGGCGCAGGCGAGGTCGCGGCCTTGAGCGCGGCGCTGGCGCAAGCCTTTGCGAGCGAGACGATGATGAGTTGGCTGTTGCCGCAGCGGACCCGGCGGACTGCCCGTCGCCAGCAGATGTTCAGGCTGGAATTGCAGACCTACGTGCTGCCGCAGGACGGTCTCGTGTGCACCGCCGACGCCGGCCGTGACGGCCTGGCCGGCGGATGCGTCGCGCTGCCGCCGGACCGGTGGCAGATGCCCAAAGCGGCGGACGGACGGACAGCGGCGCGGTGGCTGTGGGCGCTCGGAACGCGGCTGCCCCGCTCGCTCCGTGTCCAACGGCTGCTCGAGGAGCACCACCCCACCGAGCCGCACTACTACATCCGCTGGATCGGCGTCCGGTCCGGATTGCGGGGGCAGGGGCTCGGCAGCGCGCTGATGCGGCCGACGCTCGACCGCTGCGACAGCGAACGGCTGCCGGCGTATCTGGAGGCCAGCAGCGAGCGGAGCGCGGCGCTTTACGAGCGGCTCGGGTTCGTCCACCTTGGTGTTCTGGAGCTGCCCGAGGGCGGCCCGCCTTTGTGGCCGATGCGACGGCCGCCCGGCGGTTGAGCCCGCCAGCAGACCTGGCGCCACCGGGGCTGGTCAGCCACGGTCGTCGCGCGCGAGGGCGGCCGGCACGGGGACAGCGTCCGCGCCTGGCGCGAACGCTTCGTGACCGAGCGCCTGGCTGCACCGGCTGACCGGCCGCGCCCCGGCGGCCGCCCGTGACTGTCCCCGCAGGACAGCCGCGGATCATCGCCGTCGCGACCGCCGAACCACCCGGCGCGGACACCGTCGGGAGCCTGGCCGGCGGCCCGACCCCGCCCGCGCCGCGAACCTGCCGCGATTCCTGCTCGTTCCCTCCCCGCCGAGGCGGCATCAGAAAAATCATGGGCCGCCGCCTCCCGCCGCGCCCCGGTTTCGGCCACTCCCTTTCGCAAGGAGTCGCCGAAACCGACCGGAGGCAGGCCCATGGAACCAGTCACCTTTGTCACCGCCGGCATCGTGGCGTTGTCCAGCATCGTGCGGATGTGGACATGGCAGCGAACGGTGCGGCACCTGCCGCCGGGCAGCCGGATCGTGGATCTCGGCCGGCGCGGCGTGGTGATCGAGGTCGGCGGGCAGGGCGACGGTGCGTCGCGATGATCTTCCGAGCCCCCCGGAGCCGGCTCGTCGCAATCCGGCACGGGCGTCGCCGGACTCTGCGACGCTGGCAGCCATGCGCAGCACGGAGTTCCGCGACTTCTACGAGTACGAACGGCCGCGCACCGAAACCTTCCTCATCACGCTCGGCATCTCCCGCCAGGATGCCGAGGACGCCACCCACGAGGCGTTCGCGGAAGGATGGCGAATGCTCACCGACGCGCCAGAGGACTGGGAGAAGGTCGAGAGTCACCGTGCCTGGATCCGTACGGTGGCCTACCGTCGCTTCGTGCGTCCCCCCGGCCCGCGGCAGCAGCCTCGGACCGTCGCCACGTCCCATGAGGACCTGCCCCATCCGATCGCCCAAGACCTCGGTCATGCCGAGCTGACCGTGCAGACCCTGTTCGTCCTCGACCAGTTGGCCTGCCTGGCGGACCGGTCGGCGTGCGCGGTCATCGTCCTCGACATAGAGGGCTATTCCAGCGCGGAGATCGCCGACATCCTGGAGGTCGGCGAACAGAGGGTTCGCGACCTCCGCAAGAAGGCGCGCGCTCACCTCAAGAAACACCTGGCCCAGCCGCCCATGCCACCGGAAAGGAGCGAACTCGATGACTGACCACGCCCCCGACGGACCGGAACTGACCGACGGGCAACTCGACGCGCTCCTGCGCGCGGCCCACGACAACCTGCTGTCCCACGTGCGCGCGACCTCCAGCCCGGCACGCGACGTGGCCCGGTTCCCCGCTGGGCGGGGCACAGCCCGAAAAACGTGTGTCAACGATCCGGAAGGCAGCCTGTCTGGCGGGCAGACGCTGGTCATCAGCAAGACAGCCGAGTCCGCCGAACTCGTCGACGACCCGGGCACGGGCGTCCCCGCCGGCGCGGACTCCGAACTGGCGGCGCTGCTGCGCACCCTCGACAGGTACTTCGGGGACGATCATCACGGCCCGACGGCGAGGCCCGAATTCCGGGCCCACCTCGCCGGCAATCTCGAACGCGCGCTCTCAGCAATGTTCGCGGCGGACAACAGCGGCAGCAGCCTGGGAGCGACCACCGACCAAGCGCTGCCGGGCGATGAGCTGTATCCGATCAAGCTGTTTTGGGAGAAACTTCGCATCGTGATGAACGTCTCGGACCGAGGACGCGAGTGGCAGTACCTGGTCCAGGCCACGACCCGGCTCCACGAGATCCAGTCCTTGCTGCGCCGCCGCGACGCCGACGTCGACGGATCAAAGAACAGCGCGCTGATCTCCGGCGCTTTGGACAGCATGTACGAGAGCGTGGCCGCCACCGGACGGTACCAGCGCAAGCACCTGGCCGCCTTGTCGCGACAGGTCCAGAGCCTGGAGCGGCGGGTCGCCCCGGAGTCCCGGGGCCGAGCGCAGCGGCTGCTGGCGCGGATGAACACGCCGACCGAGCGAAGCAGCAACGCTGCGCGGGGTGCGACAGCAGGTATGCAGAACCACGCGACGCGCCTGGCTCGGCTGCTGGAGACGCACCCCGACGTCGTCCACGTCGAAGGCGCCACCGAAACACTGATCAAGAAGGACGAACTCCTGGTGCTCGGCGCCCACGCCGACGCGGTGCACGAGTCGGCGCGGCGCTGGGTCGAGGTCCGAGAGGACTTCGCCGAGCTCGGGGTGACGCGGCTGCGGCTGCGCTCCGGCGCGGGCGTCGCGGCGACGGAGCTGGTCCACGATCTGCGCAGCGGAGCGGGGGCGCATCGACGGGCGAGCGTCACACCGAATCATGTCCTGTGCGCGGGAGCGGACCTGCTCGCCAAAACACACGGAACACCCGTTCCGCTGGCGCAAATGCCGACCCCCTCTGCGGGCTTCGGCGCGGGGCTCCGGATCGTGGTCGGCATCTTGGACACCGGCATCCTTCCGCACCCGTGGTTCACCGGCTCGGCCTGGTACGAATCCTGTGCCCCGGACCACCACGAGCTGCCGGACCCCGCGGCCGGCCGAGGCCCGGATTCCGTGGCCGGGCACGGCACGTTCGCCGCCGGCATCGTGCTCCAGCAGGCCCCGAACGCGTTTCTGCGCGTCGAGCGGGTCCTGGGCGGTGACGGCATCGCCGACGAACTGGAATTGCTGCACGGTCTGGCCCGCATCCGAACCCGCACCGCGGCCGACGCCGACCGGCTGGACATCTTGACCCTCCCCCTGGGCTGCTTCACCTTCGACGACCGTCCTTCCCCGGTGCTGGCCGAGGCCGTGGCGCGGCTGTCCCGGCATACGCTCGTCGTGGCCGCGGCCGGCGACAACGGGCAGGACCGCCCGTTCTGGCCGGCCGCGCTGAAGCAAGTCGTCGCCGTGGCCGCGCTGGCCCGGCAGGGCGGCGCCGACGGCCCCGAGCCGGCCTCGTTCTCCAACTACGGCTGGTGGGTGGACGCCGTGGCCCCGGGCGAACACGTGGCCAGCAGCTTCCTGAGCCACCGCCGCGCGCACGGGGAGGACTTCGACGGCTACGCGACGTGGAGCGGCACCGGCTTCGCCGCCTCGCACGTGGCCGGCAGAATCGCCGCCCTGATGTCCGACAAGGCCATCACGGCTCGCGAGGCGGCCGGCGAACTGCTCGACCCGGGCGGCAACCCCATCCTCGACGTGGGGATCGTAGTCTCCGCAGACAGCCCCTGAGCCCGCCGGGGCACCGGAACCGCCCCGTATTCAGTCCGACACCAACCTCCGCATCAACTCCGCACCCCGCACACTCACATCGCGAGCCAGATCGTCGTAGTTGACGTACAAATCAGAGTCGTCCCGATACTGCTTGATCGTCGACCGCGCCAGCACCGTCAGCGCATACGCCTCCTCCGAGCTGTCGCCCTCCAGAGCCTCGAGCACCCGCTGCAACCGGGCTCGGCCGTCGGGAAACACCGCGAAGTCGCCGTCCGCCGGGAACCGCACCCCGGACAGCCGCAGGCCGACGAACATCAGGCCGCTGACCCGTGCCTCCGTCAGGTCCACGTCCTCCAACACCGCCTCCTGCGGGCCGTCGGGCTTCGTGGGTCCGTAGAAGGCGATGTCCACCAACGGCCCGACGAACCGGACCCGCCGGAAGGTGCAAGCGTCCACCGCCAGCGAGCCGATGCCCGCGTTGTCGAACACGCAGTCCTCGAAGACCGCGCCGCGCACGACGATCTTCTGCAGCGACGTGGACGCGAACCGACAGTGCCGCCAGACATTGCCCTTGCCCTGGTCCCAGCCTCCCACCAGACTGCCGCGCAGGTCTGCCCCGGTCAGATCGCAGTGCTCGAACGACGTGCGCCACGCCCGCAGGTCTCCCATCAACGCACCGTCGAACACGCAGTCCGACACGGTCGAATCGAACAAGCGCAGGTGTGGGAGCACAGCTTGGGAGAAGTCGACACCGCTGAGCTGCACTCCGCGCAGCTCCGGCAGCTTGCGGGTGGCCACCGCGGCGGTGAACCTGTCGAGCCGCTGCATCTTGACGTCGACGGTCGGCCACCTGAACCCGCGCAGATCCCACCGGCCGTCCACCGTGTCGAGCGGGAGCTTGTCCAGCGGCTTGCGGCGCCGCAACCGCGAGACCACCTCCGCCGAGGTCTTCCGCCCCTCAGGCGTCTCCCAGCGATTCAGGATTTCCATATAGGCCTTCTCCACATGAAGCGGTGTGGCCGCCCCGGCGATTGCGGGGCGACCACACCTTTACTGCGGTCCCTGGACGGTGACCCTACCTGGTGAACAAGGAGATCCCCTTCCCGAACTCGTTCTCATACCTGTTGACGTGGTCCTCCCACTCCGGCGGCGTCGTCATGTCCCACCAGGTCTTGAGACTGACGCTGAAGAAGTCCGGCAGCGGTTCGAAACGCTCGGCCATGTACAGGTACCGGCTCAGGAACGGGTGGTTCTCGGCGTAGTCCTTCACCACGCGGTCGATGTAGTTGCCCCGGGCGGCGCCGGCGGTGCGGGGGTTCATGGCCTGCCGGGCCTCGCCCGGCTCCAGGACCGCCGAGCCGGAGTCGTAGTCCTGCACCGCCTGGGCGGTGCGGGCCCGGAGCAGGCCGGTGATCTTGTTGATGATCAGCTTGTTGGCGACCGCGCCGAGCACGCTGTTCAGCACGCCGGCCGTCACCGTGGTGGTGGCCAGCCCGGACACGGAGCACTCGGCGCCCAGTGCGCAGCCCACTCCGTAGCCGGACGCACCGCCGGCCGCGCCGCCCAGGAAGTTCGGGACGGCGCCGAGCGCCCAGCCGGCCACCGTGTCCGGCAGCAGGCCGTACAGCGCCATGGTCCCGCCGGCCGTCACCAGGCCCTGCACCGCGCCGATGGCGGCCGCGGTGCCGAAGGCGCCGGCCGAGCAGGAGCCGCCCTGGGCGCAGGTGATGCCCTGGCCCGCGGCGCCGCCAGATC
>JABFXP010000842.1 GCA_013361685.1 Catenulispora sp. | reverse complement strand
TATCGGCGCCTTCAGTTATTGGCACAGACCGTCCCGTTGAGCGAGAACACCGTCGGCGCCGGGGCCAGCCCGGTGTCGGTCCCGTTGAAGCCCAGGCTCAGCGTGCCGCCGTTCGCCGCGATCGTGCCGTTCCACGCCGCGTTCACCACGGTGACCGTCGAGCCGCTCTGGGTCCACGTGCCGTTCCAGCCGCTCTGCACCGCCTCTCCGGAGTCCGGCCAGGTGAACGTCAGCGTCCACCCGTTCACCGCGGTCGCGGCCCGGTTGGTCACGGTGATGGCCGCCCCGAAGCCGCCGGGCCAGGAACTGCTGACCGCGTAGTGCACCGCACAGCTCGCGGTCGCCGGCGGCGGCACGGTGAACGTCACCGGTGGCGAGGGCAACGACGGGTTCCCCTGGGAGTCGACCGCGAGCACGTCGTAGGTGTAGGACGCGCCGATCGTCAGACCGCTGAGACTCAGCGTCGTGGCGCTCGTCGTCCCGACCAGCGTGGTGCCGCCGCCGCTGTTCTGCCGGTACACCTGGTAGTTCGCCACCGGGTAGGTGCCGGCGGTGGACGCCGGCCAGCTCAGGGTCGCCACGCCGGTGTTGTTGCCCGAGGTGCTGGACGCCAGGCCGGACACGGTCGGCTGCCCCGGCGCGCCCGGCGCCGTCACGCCGCCCCCGCCGCTGCCGGGCACCTGCACGACGGTGAGCGTGTAGGGCGCGACGGTGACCGACGAAGCAGAGCTCTGCGTCGTGCTGGTGATGGCGTTCCCGTTGTCGGCGAACGTGAAGACGGTCGGGCTGCCCGACGGGGTGAACCCGTTGTAGGCCAGGTTCACGGTGTAGGAGCTGCTCGGGTCCTCGTTGTCGATCAGCACGTCGAGATTGCCTCCCGCCCGGCGGACCGAGTGCACCCGCACCAGCGCGTTGGAGGAGGTGCTGTTGACCATGGTGTCGCCGGGGCTGCCGAGCTTGGAGAGCATCGAGATCCCGTAGTACGGCGCGAACGGCGTCTCCACGGCCGGTTCGGTCACGCCGCTGTTGTTGCCGCCGCTGGAGAAGATGCCGTAGTCGCCGTAGTCCTGGGCGCCGTTGACGACGCTCGGCGGGTTGGTGCCGGGGCCGTTGTGCTCGTCCCACCAGTCGACGTTCGAGACGCCGTTCTCCAGCCACGTCATGTACATGTCGGCGGCGAACAGCGCGTTCGGCTGGGTGTCCATGTCGACGTTCGAGTTGGCCTCGGAGACCAGGATCGGCACGTTCGCCGGGTTCACCTTCGCGTACTGGTTGATCTCCGATTTGACGGTGGAGATGATCCCGGCGATCTGGTTGGTGGCGGTGAGCATGGCCGCGGCGCTCGAGCCGCCGGGATAGTAGTGCACGATGACGCAGTCGGTCTTGGTGCCCAGGGCCGTCAGCACCGTCTGGTTCCACGGCAGCGGGCTGGTCTGCGCGTTGGTGACGTTGTCCGGCCAGTTGCCCGGCGTGGTCAGCACCGCGCACACGTGCGCGCCGGAGCTGACCGCCTTCATCGACGACATGAAGCTCAGCACGTTGTTCGCGTACACGCCCGGACCGCAGTTGTACGTCTGCGACGGCTCGCTGCCGATCGTCACCGGCGTGCCGGAGGACGTCTGGCAGTGCGCGTCGGCCTCCCAGTTCGCACCGTAGGTGCCGTTGCCGTAGACCTCGTTGCCGACCTCCCAGTAGGCGACGCCGTCCTTGTTGGTCACGGCGGCGTTCTGCACCCAGGACGCGGCGAGCGCCGGCGTCCCGGTGCCGTAGTTCACGGTGATGACCGGGCTGGCCGAGGCGGCGCGCGCGGTGCCCATGAAGTCGGTGAAGCTCGTGTTCGGGGCGTCGTAGCCGCCCTGGGCGACGTTGGTCTGCCAGTTGTAGATGTCGGAGTAGGAGCCGCCGGGGTAGCGCAGGGCGTTGATTCCGGCGGCTTTGAGCAGGCCGGGGATCGGGGTGTCGTTCATGTAGCCGTCGTAGACGGCGGTGTTGAGGCCGATCGCGCCGCCGGGGATGGCGCCCAGCCCGGCGGTGCCGTTGACGGTCACCGACACCGCGGTGGCCGCGGCGGCGCCGGGCGCCGCCGGTCCGCTCACCACGGCCGCGCCGGCCAGGGCGGTGGCGACGGCCAGGGCGAGCGGTCTCGCCTTGGCTCTGTTGAGGATTCGCATGCCTAGTCTGCCTTCTCTGTCTTCTCTGCCTGCTCTGCTTCTGCTCGCCGGGATCAGTGGGGTTCGGTGCCGTAGACCAGGACGCCCCCGACGTAGACCGTGATCGCCGGGTTGGGGGCGAACGCGGTGTCCGCGGCGTTGAAGCTGTAGTCGCCGGTCTGGGTGAAGTTCGACCAGTCGGTCTTGTTGACCGCGTTCTGGATCTGGCCGGTCGAGGCGCCGGCGGCCAGGCTGCCGGCCCCGCTGGTGAAGCCCACCTGCAGGTAGTGGTCGGCGCCGGTGACCGGGGTGGCCATCGCGACGACCGACTGGGTGACGTTCGCGCATCCGATGAGCGCGTACCAGCAGTTGGTGGCGAAGGTGTTCGCGCCGCCGTCGGAGGTGAACCAGTACCGGACGGTCACCGTGGACAGCGGGATCGCGCTGGTCCCGTTGTTGACCAGGTTCAGCATCGGCTGGAGCTGGCCGGTGGAGGCGGCGGTGACGCTGGTCTGGTACTGGGCGGTGAGCGAGGACGGCGGCGCGGCGGCGGTGGTCGCCGTCACGGTGGCCGAGGCCGGGGACGTCTGCCCGCTGCTGTCCTTGGCCACGACGTAGAACTGGTACGCGGTGGCCGGGCTCAGGCCGCTGACGGTCGCGGTCGTCGTGGTTCCGGAGACCGTGGCGACCGCGGTGGCGGGGGTGCCGGCCTGGTAGACCACGTAGTTGGCGATCGAGAGAGTGCCGGGGGTGGAGGCGGTCCAGCTCAGGGTGGCGGTGCTCGCCGTCGTCCCGGTCACGGTGAGCGCGCCGGGCGCGCCGGGCGGCGTCGTGGAGCTGGAGCCGGTCGTCACGGTGACGGTCGGCGAAGCGGTCGAGACGGTGCCCGCGCTGTCCCGGGCCACGACGTCGAAGGTGTAGGCGGTGGCCGGCGTCAGGCCGGTCAGCGTCGCCGACGTGGTGGTGGACGACGCGACCTTGGTGGAGGTCGAGCCGGAGACGCTGTAGACGTCGTAGCCGGCGATCGGGTTGGTGCCCGCGGTGGAGGCGGCCCAGGTCAGGGTCGCGCCGGTGGCGGTGACGGCGGACGCGGCCGGCTGCCCGGGCGCGCTCGGCGGGGTGGTGACGGTGCCGCTGGGCCCGGTGCCCCAGACCTTGGTCGCGCCGTCGTAGAGCTCGATGTAGTTGGTGTTCACCGGGGTGGCGTTGGTCGCCAGCCCGCCCAGGCCCTGGAAGGACCAGTCCTTCGTGTAGTCGTGGGCGGCCGGGAACGTGATGCGGAACTGCACCTCGCGGTGGAAGGCGGACTGGCCGGCCGGGGCGATGTCCTGCCCGGCGCAGCTGATCGTCAGGTAGTAGGTCGAGCCGGAGAACTGGGTGATCGGTCCCGGGGCGCTGCACTGGCTGTACGGCGAGGTCAGCTGGATCTGGGAGGCCGTCTCGCCGGGGTCGAGGGTGAAGTAGTAGCGGAAGGAGCCGTTGGTCAGGTGCCGGGCCGGCCAGCCGGACTTGTTGACGACCTCGGCCTTGATCTCGATGAAGTTGGTGCCGGTCTGGTTCGGCGCGGCCTGCATGAGTTCTTCGGGGCCGTCCGGGGTCTCGGTCGGCGGGAAGTTCGCCCGCGCGGCGCCGCCGTATTCGGTGGTGAGCTCGGCCAGGGCGCCGGAGAACAGGGCGTTGTAGTCCAGCGCGCCTTCGGTCTGCTGGTAGTTCTGCCGGCTGTCGGTGAAGCCGTCGCCGGAGGTCGGGCCGCCGACCAGCAGGCCGTAGTCCAGGTGCCGGGTGTTCGGCGGGTCGGTCATGCTCTGGTCCCACGAGCCGTGCGCGGTCCGGTTGTGGATGGACTGCGGCCAGGCGGTGTTGGTGCCGCCGTTGGTGAATCCGACCTCGTAGCTCTCGTGGCCGGGGTTGTCGCCGAGGATGTAGTTGATCTGCCGGACCGCGAAGTCGTGGTAGGTCTGCTGGCGCGTCGGGTCCAGGCTCTTGGTCTTCAGCCAGTTCGCGAAGTCGAGGGCCAGATAGGCCTCGTTGGCGCTGTAGCGGGCGGTGCCCCACACGTCGACCTGGGCCTCGCCGCCGGGCGACATGGCCACGTGCTGGCCGTTGTAGCCGGTGGTGAACCAGTCCAGGTTGCGTTCGGCGTCGTCGATGTACTGCTGCTGGCCGGTGATCTGGGCCAGCAGGATGTACGAGGCGTAGGAGGAGTCGTCCCAGCTGATGGTCCAGGCGTACTCCGGGGTGGTGGTCTGGTTCGCCTTGTTCAGGTTCGGGAAGTAGGTCTCGGCCTTGGTCAGGTAGGTGGAGTCGCCGGTGGCCTTGTAGAGCCACAGCGCGCCCCAGACCAGCTCGTCCCAGTAGCCGCTGAACGAGGTGTAGAAGCCGGACGCGCCGGTGATGCAGGCGTCGTACTTGCCGCGGAAGTCGTCGGCGAACTCGTACAGCGACTTCGCCTGCGCGACGAGCTTGGCGGAGTACGTCGGGTCGTCTGTCTGGAACACGATCGAGGAGGCCGCCAGCGCCGCGGCCGACTGGCCGACCAGGTCAGAGCCCGGACACGATTCGGTGACCGCGTAGGACGGCCGCGGCTCGGGGTTCACCTCGGCCGGACCCCAGAAGCTGTGGTCGCTGCTGCCGTCGCCGACCTGGCCGTAGAACACGTGCGGCTGCGGGTGCGACTTGATGATGAAGTCGTCGCCCCACCGCAGGTTCCGCTCCACGTAGGCCCACTGCCCGGCCTTCTGGTAGCCGGCCTTGTCATCGACGGCGCCCCAGGCGAGCGCCGTCATCGAGTAGGCGGCCGGCAGGCCGAACTTCACCTCGTCGCCGGCGTCGTGGTAGCCGCCGGTCAGGTCCAGGCCGTGGTCCGCGCCGTCGGTCAGGTCGGACGGTCCGCGCCACAGCACCCGGTTGTCGGCCGGCAGCGGCCCGGAGCGCTGCGACTCGTAGAAGAGCATGGAGTCCTGCAACGCCTCGGCGTAGTCGAACTCGCCCGTGCTCGAAGGGGTGCTCGCTCGAGCGACGGAGGGTTGCACCACCGCCACGACGTTCACCGCCACCAGGGCGGCGGCGACGGCGGCGAGTGCTCGGGCGGCGCGAAGCCGCAGCTGGCCGATTCTCATGGAGTGACGGTCGGCAACCGCCGCGCGAACGTCAACGGCGCGCCCCCTCCGCGCGGGCTGACCTGGGACGGAGCGCGGTCGCGGACGAAACTTTCAGCGGCGGTGGCGACCTTGCGCCGCGGCGCCGGACCGGCTGCGGCGGGCGAAGCCGGGATCGTGGATCCTGCCGGAAGCGAAGCGGCTCACCGGCGGCGGCAGAGGAACTCACCGTGTGTGGGTGTGCCGGACCTGCGCGAGACGATGTCGAAGCCGGCCCGTTCCACCATGCCTTCCAGAATCCAGGCGTATGTGGAGAACTCCTCCCGAACGTGCGCCTCGAAGTCCGCCCGGGTGAAGCCCTGACCCTCGGGGCGTCCTGCGGTGTCGATCCACCGCTGTAGCTGCTCCGTGGCATCGGCGGGCTCGAAGCTGAAGATGACGTCCCACAGGTAGAAGGTGCCGCCCGGCCGCAGCATGCGGGCCGCGTTGAGGAGTGCTTGCTGCTTCCAGAAGTCCGGGAGCTGGTGCAGGGCGGCCTTGGTGGTCACCACGTCCGCGGGCGCCGAGCGGTGGACGTAGTCCAAGAATCCGGCCCGGTGCCAGTGTGCGCCGGCCCCGGCCTGTTCGGCCCTGGCCTGGGCGAAGGCGAGCATCTCCGGCGAGACGTCGACGCCGTGGGCTTCGGCCCCGCGCCGTGCGGCCTGGACCACCAGCGAGCCGGTGCCGCACGCCAGATCGACCAGGCGGGTGCCCGTGCCGACGCCGAGACGGTCCAGCAGCGCGTCGTCGGCGTCCGGGTCGGTGCCCTGGTTGCGGTCGTAGTCGGCCACCGCAGCCGGGCTGCCCAGGTCGACGCCGACGGGCTCGTACTCGCGAAAGAACCATGCGGGGCGTGGGCTGGTGGTGTCGTTTCGTGGCATGAACCGTTTGTAGAGCCCGGGCGGAGCCGGCGGCAACGGTGACAGGCGTTCGCCTCGGTCGCGGCCTGTCAGGGGCCTGCTGCCCGGCCTGCCGCAGCCGGTCAGCCCGTCAGCCCGTCAGCCCGTGGCCGCGAAACCCCCGCCGACCGCGGCCGTCCGCCCGCCGGCGGAGGTCTCGACGTGGAACGTGTCCTTGGACGCGTCCCGCTTCCCGGTGTCGTGGTTGAACTGCGCGGCGAAGACCTGCTGCGAGGACCCCGGCACCGTGTGGCCGGGCTTCAGGACCCAGCGGTACACCACGAACCCGTCGGTGTGCGTCACGCTGATCGTGTAGTCGTCGGTCGGCGCCGTCTGCCACGCCCCGGTGCTGTCGACCCCGCCGGTCTGCGCGATCCGCAGTTCCACGGTCAGCGAGCTCAGCGGCTGCGCCACCGCGACCGTCAGGTCGTTCTGTTCCCAGTACACCGTGCTGTGCGCGTTGACGTCGCCTTGTGCCGCGAGCGGTCCGTCGGCGGACACGGTCGGCGTGGGGGTCGGGGTGGGCGTGGGCGTCGCGGAGTGGTGCGACGTGGCCGGGGGCGCCGCCGTCGGCTTGGTGGCCGAGGCGCGGGGCTTCGGCGAGGCGGTGGCGGCGTTCCCGGCGGGGCCGGTGTCGTCGGTCGGCGTGGCGACCGGCGGGTTCGGGCGCTGGGGCGCACCCTGCTGGACTCCGGCGGCCACGGCCAGGCCGCCCAGGCCCAGCACGCCGACGCCGGCGATCCCGGCGAGCGACACCTTGAGCCAGGAGGCCTGCCGCCGCCTGCGGTACAGCCGGGCCCGGTCGGCGCCGGTGGCGTCGGCCATCCCCCGCTCGATCCGGGCCAGCATGGCGTCCCGGTCCGGCTGGTGGGCGTCAGCGGCCTCCCGCAGGCGCCTGTGAAGGTCGTCCACCGAATCCCTCCTCCGCCAACTCACCGGTCGCCCGGGTGCCGAGCTGCTGTCTGAGCTCGGCCATGCCCTTGGACGTCTGACTCTTCACCGTACCGACCGATATGCCCAGTGCCTGCGCCGTCTCCTTCTCCGACAGGTCGAAAGCATGCCGCAGGACGACACACGCGCGTTTGCGGAACGGCAGCCGGGCCAGCGCCGCGCGGACGTCCAGTCCGGCGGCCACGTCCGGCCCCTCCGTGCGCTCGGTGCGGCTCGCCCCCAGCAGTCTGATCCGGCTCCGTTCGCGGATCGCGCGGCGGGTCTGGTTGCGCGCCATGTTCGCCACCACGCCGCGAGCGTAGGCCACCGGGTGGTCCGCGTCGCGCATCCGGTCCCACCGGTGCCACAGCGCGAGCATGGCGTCGGCCGCGAGGTCGTCAGCGGCGTCCGCGTCACCGGTCAGCAGGAAGGCCAGCCGCGCGAGTTCGGAGTGGTGACGTTCGAAGAAGCCGTGGAACTCCGCCGAGGCATCGTCGAAGATCATCTTCGCGAGGAGGCCTCTCGTATTGGTGAACGTTCAAGCGCTTTGCGGATCAGCAGCCTAGCAGTCCGGGGCGGCCATATGTGCGCCGTCCCCGCGGAAAAACCGACGAACGGCCGGCACCGGATCACGCGTTCCGGTGCCGGCCGTGATGACCGAGCTTGTCAAACCTGCGTCAGTTCACGGACTGGTGCAGGTCAGCGTCGGTGTTGATGGTGTCCCGTTCGCCAGGAAGCCGAACGTCGTCGTCGCCGCCGGTTGCAGTGCGCCGTTGTAGGCGGCGTTCGCCACCGATACCGACGATCCACTCGTGGACAGCGTGCCGCTCCACACCTGGGTCAGGGTCTGGCCGCTCGCCAGTGTCCACCGCACCGTCCAGCCACTGATCGGAGCGCTCCCCGCCGTCACGGTCACCAGGCCCTGGAAGCCGCCGGGCCAGGAGTTCGTGGTCTGATAGGTCGCGCTGCACGCCCCCGGAGGCGGCGGCGGGGTGCTGGACGGAGTCGTGCTCGGCGTCGTCGACGGGGTGGTGCTGGGTGTGGTCGACGGCGTGGTCGACGGCGTGGTGCTCGGCGGGCCGCTCTGGAACTGGCTGAAGAAGTTCCACACCACGCCCGAGGTCCAGGTGTGCCAGCCGTCGCAGGTGCAGCCGTCGATCGGGCCGGGGTCGTGGCCGGCGCCGTCGAAGGCGGCCCACACGACCGGGTATCCGTCCTGGCACCCGCTGTAGGCGGTGACGATGTGCGTCAGGCTGCCGTAGGCGGGTTCCGGCGGGTTCTGCGGCGTGCAGTGGTTGTTCCGGACGAAGGTGTCGCGCAGCGCCCGGCCGTCCGCGATCGGCAGGACGTTGTCCCGCAGGCCGTGCAGCCCGATGTAGGCGACCGGCTGCGTCCCCCCGGAGCAGCCGGACAGGTTCGCCCCGGAGTACACCGCGACCGCGCGGAAGACGTTCGGCCGGGCGCAGGCCAGCGCGTAGGTCATGGCGCCGCCGTAGCTGAAGCCGGCGGAGAAGATCTGCCCGGTGTCGACGCAGAGCCCTGATTCGAACTGGCTGAGCATGTCGTCGACGAACGTCACGTCCTGGCCGTTGGGGTTGGCCCAGCCGTTGTTGTTCCCCTGGGGGGCGACGAAGATCGTGCCGTTGCCCGCGGCGTCGGCCAGCCGCCGCAGCCCGTAGTAGGACCAGTTGTAGCCGTCGGTGCCGCCGGAGTCGACGTCGTTGGCCGTGCCGCCCAGCCAGGGCAGGCCGAAGATGAGCCGGTAGGCGTGGTTCTGGTCGTAGCCGGCGGGCACCCGCAGGATGTAGCTGCGGGTCTGGCCGCTGCTCTGGATGGTGTGGTTGCCGCTGGCCAGCGCCGGCGCCTTGCCGCAGCCGGAGGAGGCCGCGGCCGCGGTGCCGGGGGCGGCCGCCGCGCGGCCCAGGCCGCCGTACGCCGTCAACGCGCTCACCAAGGCGACCACGAGCATCATCAGCGCGACCGGCCCCAGCACCGCTCCGCGTTTCTTCATTGCCGCACCCTCCGTCGAATCGATTCGCACGACTGGTTCGACGGGATGATACGAACCCTTATAAGGGACGTCAAAGAATGTTTCATACTCTTTCACTCCGAAGCCCGGCCAGCGCCCTGGTGGGCGTCGCCGGGCATCGAAAGTTTCAGATTCATCCGCTCAGGAGGCGGACACCCAGTAGTTGTTCACCTGGAAGTTCATGCCGCCGCTGGAGGAGGTGATCTCCCAGCCGAACTGGACGTTGCCCAAGGTGACGTTGCCGATCCAGTGCTCGGAGTTCTCCAGCCACTTCAGGACGTCGAGGACGTTCACCGTGCCGGAGGTGGCGTAGCCGGTGTTCAGGAACGAGTAGACGTTGTTGGACCCGTTCCAGCCCTTGTAGACCTTCCAGTTGTAGCCGCCCACCCAGACGGTGGTGACGTACGAGCCGATCGGCCCGATCGGCCCGGTCTGGTTGAGCCAGAGCATGATCTCGTTGGCGTTGGACGAGTCCCAGATGTCGTACGCCGTCTCGAAGGCCCCGGAGGACGGGACCGAGACGGTGTACCCGGACGTGACGGAGTTCAGCGAGTTGATGGGCTTGCCGACCCACTTGCTGACGTCGGGGTAGGACTTGATCCCGCCGGTGTTCGGCTGGTTCGACCACACGCCCCAGTTGCTGGCGGAGTTGGCCCAGATCGTCTGCGGGCCGGCGCCGCTGCCCCAGACGTCGTTGTACAGGGTGTAGCCGTTGTTGTTCCACGAGCCCCACCTGTCGGTGGAGGACCAGACCGCGGCCGAGGCCGGGCCCGCCGCCAGGGCGACCGTGGCCGCCGCGGCGGGCACCGTGGCGAGCAGGAGCGCGCCGCGACGACGGGAGAAGGGGCGGAGCTTTCGCACGGGAAGACCTCCAGTCCAGAGCCGGACAAATGTCGAAGCGCTTCGAATCATCGGTCTGTACCAGGACTGAGTCAATATGCTCACGTCGGATCAGTCGGTAAAGAACCCGTCATCGAACGGTAACCCGGGCTTCGACCATAGGATGGCGAAGCGCTTCGACCACAGCCCTCGATCCGGTAGCGCCCGGCCCCCGGCCGCTCCCCGGCTCAGCTCAGTCCTCGGCGGCCCCCTGCTGCCCCCTGCGCGATTCGTAGGCCGCCGCCAGGATCAGGTAGCCGCTCGCGGTCCACGTGTAGGCCCGGTCCCGCAGCCCGGCACCGGACAGGGCGTCGAAGTTCTCTGCGAAGCCCGACTTCTCGCACAGCGCCCGGAACCGGCTGCTGACCTCGTCGGCCAGCCCGGTGCAGCCGGCACGGCGCAGACCGTCCTCGATCAGCACCGTCGACGGGGCCCAGATCGGGCCGCGCCAGTAGCCGTCGGCTTCGTAGTGCGCGGAGGAGGGCTGCTCGGTGGCCAGGCCGTGCGGCGTCAGGTGTCCCTCGATGTCCCGGACCAGCTTGCCGCGGACGTCGTCGGGCAGGTCCGGCCCCAGGACGATCGCCATCAGGTCCAGCAGGCTGGTGCTGGTCGCGGTCTTCCCCGTGGTCGCGCCGCGGGGGACGAACCGGCCGTCGCGCCACAGGTGCTCCAGCATCGCCGCGCGGACCTCGGAGCCGTGGCGGCGCCACTCGGCGGATTCCTCGGCCAGGCCGAGCTCGTCGGCCAGCCCGGCGAGCCGGTCCAGTTGCAGGACCAGGAACGCCGCCAGGTCCGCGGTCTGCACGACGCGGTCGGCGTCGAACGTGGTGGCGTTGTCCCAGCCGCTGTCGTTGCCGTGCTGGTAGTGCGGCAGCGCCTGGCCGGGGACCCGGCGCATGGTCAGCCAGAACCGGGTCCAGGAGGACAGCCGGCCGTAGACGTCGGCCACCTCCGCCCGCGTGAGCTCCCGGGGCAGGCCGTCGCGCAGCAGGCCCAGCGCCCAGCCGTGGATCGGCGGCTTGACGTAGTTGTAGAGGACTTCGGAGTGGGTCACCGAGTCCGGCAGCGCCCCGGTCTCGTCCTGGTGGTCGAACGGGACCTGGAACTGGCTCCACGCCAGCTCCGGCGCGCCGGCGGCCAGCGCGATGGCGTTGAAACAGTGGTCCCAGCTCCACACCTTGTCCATCCAGTGCTTGGACATCAGCACGCCGGGACGTGCCAAAAAGCCCGCCGGGCGGACCGTCGCCGACCACACGACATACGCCGCCAGCTCGGCGGCCGGGGTCCGGGCGCTGCGCCAGGGCGCGACGGCGTCCGCGAACGCGGTGAACCGCGCCGCGCAGGCCCGCACCGCGTGGTCGAACCCGGCCCCGCGGCGATAGCGCGGCCGGGCGCTGTCGAACTCCTCGACCGCGATCTCCCAGGGCTGGTCGGCGGGCAGGAACAGCCCGCGTTCGGCGGACCCGAGCGCCTGCAGCCCGAACACCTCGGCGGGCTCGCCGGCCAGCAGCGTGATCCGGTAGCGGCGGCCGGTCTGGTACAGGGTGTAGATGTACGACCCGTCGACCGGGTCGCGGTAGAAGTACGGCCCGCTGAACGGGGTCAGCTTCGGATCGGCGGCGCTGATCCGCAGGCCCAGGCCCGTGCCGCCGCCCCGGATCAGCACCGTGTCGTCGGTCTCGTAGACGAGCTCGACCGCGGCGTCCGGCACCGTCCAGGCCAGCCGGGCCGGGGTGGCGGCGACGTCGGCCTCGACGCGTGCGCCGAAGGTGTCGGCCGGGGTGAACCGCAGGACCGCGTGCAGGCCGGTCTGATGGGAGACGAGGTGGAGGTCGTCGGCGTGGACGGCCTCGGCGACGACCGGTGAGATGCCGAACCACGCGCCGTGGTGGCTGAACGGGATGTCGCGGACGTCGAACGCCGGAAGCGCTCCGTTGTGGGTCATGAGTGGTCTTCCTTCGAAGGCGGCAGACGGCGGGCAGACGGCGGACGGACACCGGCCGGAGGAGTTCGGCGGGGTCGCCCTAGTCCTTGACCGCTCCCGCGGTCACGCCGGCGGCGACATACCGCTGGGCGATCACCAGCAGGACGGTGGCCGGGATCGAGGCCACGACGGCGGTCGCCATGATGGCGTTCCACTGCTGGTTGTTGTTGCCGATGTAGTGGTAGATGCCGAGGGTGATGGGCTGCGACCGGCCGCCGCTGTCGAGGGTGTTGGCGAACATGAAGTCCGACCACGCCCACAGGAAGGCGAACAGCGACACGGTGACCACGGCGTTGCGGCTGACCGGCATCACGATCGACCAGAAGGTGCGCAGCTGCCCGGCGCCGTCGGTCTTGGCGGCCTGCAACAGCTCCTCGGGGATGCCGGACATGAAGGCGGCGAACACCAGCGTGCCGAACGGGACCGCGATCGTGGAGTCGGCCAGGATCAGCCCCGGCACGCCGTTGAGCAGCCCCAGGTTCAGGTAGATGGCGTAGAAGCCCATCGCCATGATGATCCCGGGGATCATCTGGGCCATCAGCAGGGCGAAGCTCAGGACGCCGCCGCCGCGGGGGCGCAGTTTGCCCAGGGCGTAGCCGGCCGGGGCGGCGACCGCCACGGTGAGCGCCACCGTGCCCAGGCCGATGAACAGGCTCGTGCCCAGATACGGCATCTGCTGGTGCAGGACGGCGCGGTAGCCGTCGAGGGTGCCGTGGACCGGGAACCAGTTCGGCGGGGTCTTGCGCATGTCCTGGTCCCGGGTCAGGGACTCGTTGATCATCCAGTAGACGGGGAACAGCATCAGGCCGGTGAGCACCAGCCCGACGACCGTCTTCCACCGGGCCGGACGCAGCCGCCGGGAGTTCCGCATCACGCCTCCCGCTGCTTGCGCTGGGCCCGGACGTAGATCAGGCCGAAGGCCAGGGCCATGACTACGAGCAGGTTGCCGACCGCCGCGCCGGGGCCGAACTCCGGCAGCAGGTTGCCGAAGCCCAGCTGGTAGGACCAGGTCGCGAAGGTCGCCGAGGAGCCGGCCGGGCCGCCCTTGGTCATGATCCAGATGATGTCGAACACCTTGAGCGTGTAGACCAGGCCCAGCAGCAGCGTGATCGCCGCGACCGGGCGCAGCAGCGGGAACGTCACCTTCCAGAACCGCTGCCAGGCGGTCGCGCCGTCCAGTTCGGCGGCCTCGTACACGTCGCTCGGGATCGTCTGGATCCCGCTGTAGAGCATGACGAGGTTGAACGGGATGCCGATCCAGATGTTCGCGATCGTCACCGAGGCCAGCGCCCAGGTCGGCGAGGTCAGCCAGTCCACCGGGGCGATGCCCAGGCCGTGCAGCACGTGGTTGACGACGCCGGAGTCGCTGTTGAGCATCCACGACCAGGTCGAGGCCGAGACGATCAGCGGGAGCAGCCAGGGCACCAGGAACAGCGCGCGCAGCGTGGCCGAGAGCCGGAAGTTGCGGCTGAAGAACACCGCGAGCCCCATGCCGATCCAGAACTGGCACAGGATCGACACGCCGGTGAACACCAGCGTGTGGGTCAGCGCCGGGCCGAACGCCGGGTCGCTCAGGACCTTGCGGTAGTTGTCCAGGCCGGTGAACGGGGCGCCGCCGTGGACGAACGAGCGCACCGTGTAGTGGCGCAGGCTCAGCTCGACGTTGCGGTACATCGGGTAGGCGTAGAAGGCCAGCAGGTAGATGGTGACCGGGGCGAGGAAGGCCCAGCCCGCCCAGTTGGTGGTCCGGGTCCCGGAGCGGGGTGCGGGCGCACGGCGCGGGGCGGCTTGCGCCGCCCCCCGCGCGCCTCGCACAGACCCTTGGGGAAGCACAGACCTCTTGAGCGCGGACCGTGCCCCGGCCTGTGTCGAGGAGTTCATCAGGTTCCGCCTTCGCCCGCCGTCACTTGATCGCCGCGGCGGCCGCGGTCTGTGCGGTCTTCAGCGCGGCCTGGGGCGAGCCGGATCCGCTGAGCGCGGTCTGCACCGCGGTCCACAGCGGCTGGGAGATCTTCGGGTACTTCGTCCCGAGGTCGTCGCTGGTGCGGCCCTTGGCGGCGGCGACCGCGTCGACCCAGGGCTTCAGGTCCGGGTTCGCGGCGACCTGCTTGGCCTGCACGTCCTTGGTCGCGGCGACGTAGGACAGCGTGGTGTCGGTGGCCAGGGCGTTGTCGGCGCTGGTCAGGCAGGCCACGAGCTTCTGCGAGGTGGTGTAGCGGTCGGTCTTGTCCTGGACCGGGATGGTGACGAACTCCCCGCCGGTCGGTGCGGCCGCGGTGCCGCCGGCCACCGCCGGGATCGGGAGGATGCCGTAGTCGAAGCCCGCCTTCTTGGCGTTGGCCAGCTGCCAGGTGCCGTTCTCGGCGAAGGCGTACTGGCCGGTGGCGAACTCCTGCCAGCTGGTGGTCTGGGTGTTGTTGATGACCGAGTTCGGGGCGTAGCCCTTCTTCAGCCAGTCGGTCCACAGGCTCAGCGCCGAGATGCCCTGCGGGGAGTCCAGCTGCTTCAGGTTCGCGCCGGAGCCCCAGAACCACGGCAGGAACTGGAAGCTGCCCTCCTCGGTGCCGATCGCGGAGAAGGTGATGCCCTTCTTGCCGGCGGCGGTGACCTTGGCCAGGGCCGCGGTCAGCGAGGGCCAGTCCTTCACCGAGGCGGCGTCCACGCCGGCCGCGGAGAGGATCGCCTTGTTGTAGTACAGCGCCAGGGTGTTGGCGCCGATCGGGACGCCGTAGGTCTTGCCGCCGAGCTGGCCGGCCGCCAGCAGGTTCGGCGAGATCGTCGAGGTGTCCAGCTTGGTGGTGCCGGTGTCGGTGAGCACGCCGCCGTCGGCCAGGGTGGAGACCACCGGGTTGTCGACGATCAGCACGTCCGGGGCGTTGCCCTGCTGCGCGGCCAGCAGCACCTTGGTGGTCAGGTCGGTGGTGTCGAAGCCGGTGCGCTTGATGCTGACGCCGGCGTCGGTGCCGCACTTGGTGAGCAGCTGCGACCAGGCCGAGCTGTTGTCGAACTGCGGGTAGGGGTCCCAGATCGTGAAGGTGCCGCCGGCCGCGGAGCTGCCGCCGCCGGTGCTCGCCCCGGTGCCGGTGTCGCCGGCGGTGGAGCTCTTCGACGCCGAGCACCCGGCCGCCGCCGCGGTGGCCGCGACGGCCAGCCCCAGGCAGGCGATGCGCCGGGCTATGGACTGTGCTTTCATGGTCGTTCCCTTTCGATCTGCCGCCGCGAGGCGGCTGACGGACTCCGCATTGCCGTGCGGAGTGATGGGATTTCTCAAGGTCGTGCGGGCGCCGGGTGCGCCGGTTCCGGTCAGTCGTCCGACGCCGGGGCGGGTCCGGCGCTCGCACGCAGGGACACCGGCGGAGTGAGCAAAACGTGCCGGGGCGGGGCGTCCGGCGTGGCGAGCAGTTCCAGCAGCAGTTCCACCGCGACCCGGCCCATCTCCACAGCCGGGACGTCGGCCGCGGTCAGCTGCGGGGTCACCGCGGCGGCCCAGCGCCCGGCGGCGATTCCGGTGACGGAGAAGTCCTGCGGGATCCGCCGGCCGTGCGCGGCCAGTCCGCGGTAGAGGCCGCCGAGAGCGGCCTCGTTCACGGTGACCAGCGCGGTGGTGGCGGGATCGGCGACCAGAATCCGGCCGATCACGTCCTCCCCGGCGGCCGCGTCGTCACCGCACAGGTGGGTGGTCCCGACGACGCCGTACTCCGCGCAGGCACGCTCGAAGCCGGTCAGGCTGCGATGCGCCGACTCGTACCCGGCCCGGAACAGCCGCTCGGAGCGGTTGACCAGCGCGACCCGCCGGTGTCCGAGCTGCGCGAGGTGGCTCACGCAGGAGCGGACCAGGGCGGTGTAGTCCAGGTCCACCCACCGGGTGTGCTCCGGCTCCCCGACACGGCCGATCGTGACGAACGGAAACCCGGCCGCGGCGAGGTAGTCGACTCGGGCGTCGTCGAGCCGGATCTCCATCAGCACCGCACCGTCCACGCGCCGCTCGGCGACCAGCCGCCGCAACCCCTGCCGCCCGTCACCCACCGCGGCGGCCAGCAGCACGTCGTACCCGAACCCCGCCGCGGCCTCCACCAGCGACCCGATGAAGTCCAGCTGCATGTCGGTGTAGTGACTGCCGGCCGGCGGGAAGACCAGCCCCAGGGTCTGGGTCTGCCCGGAGGACAGGGCCCGCGCCGCGGCGCTGGGCTGGTAGTCCAGCTCGTCGATGACCGCTTGGATCCGCGCCCGGGTCGCGGGCGAGATCGAGCGCTTGCCGGACAGCGCATAGGACACCGTGCTGCGCGATACTCCCGCCCGCCGGGCGATCTCACCGATGTTCACGCGACTGTCTCCGATGTCTGCGACGTACGTTCATCGAACCGGTTCGACCGGCGAGTTGAAGCGAGGTTAGGCCCAGCATGGCTTTGTGTCAACCATGTGAACGTCGAGCAACCAGGGATGCGGGGCTTGGGTGGGGGTGGTGGGGGTATCGGCGGGGGTTCGTGGGGATTGTCGGTGGTGGGGGTGGTGACGAACCGGTTCGATCATCGGCTTGGGTGCGTTGGTTTTTCTTACGGGCTTCGCCAAGGTGACGGCGGGTTCGG
>JABFXP010000417.1 GCA_013361685.1 Catenulispora sp. | reverse complement strand
GCGTGGCGACTTGGCGGGCTCACTGTGCACGAGCGAGACGCGAGGACTCGCCGATGCCGTGGCGCAGTCGCTGTCGCTCTCATGGAGAGCCACACTGCACTCCAATGCCCCAGCCCATGCCAAGAAGGCGATCGGCCGGGGAAACACTTGCGCGCTTTCCCAACGCTGCATCGATATCCTGCCGACCCCGACCCGGTCGGCCAGAGCCGTCTGCGACATCTTCCGGGATCTTCGCCTGGTCCACAACGCGGCGGCCAGTCGCCTCATTTCGTGCTGTTCCCAGGATTCGTCGTCTTCGAGCTCGACGCAGGACACGGCCGGACTGTGCCGTGGATCGACGATGGCCAGGCGGAAGCCGAGTTCGGTCGCCCACCGAATGAGATGTGCCATGGTGGGATCGTCTTTGCCGGTCTCCCAGTCCGCCAGCGACGTGTTGCTCACGTCCAACCGGGCGGCCAGGGAACGCTGAGGAAGGCCCGCCGCTCTGCGGGCGGAACGGAGCTGGCTCAGCAGCTCGCTGAAATCCTGTCGGACCGATGTTTCTACTCGCAGCATATGCACCACATGTTTTGCCGCCGACACGGCTGTGCACCGCAGGATTCGCGGCCCGAGCGGCCGTGGGCGTCCCTCCCCGAAGGCTCTTATGGGCATGGGGGAGCGATGTCGATCTGCGCTCTGATATCCGCCCCCTGCAAACGCTCAAGAGCTAACCACTCGTGGGGCGAGATGTCTAGAATTCAGGAAAATGGTCTGGCGGAAAAGGGCCATTGCCCGCGTGCAGGACCACGCTGCACTCCAGCGCTCGTGCCCACGCCAGAAAGGCTATCGGCCGGGGAAACACTTGCGTGCTTTCCCAGCGCTGCATAGAGATTCTCCCGACTCCGATCTGAACCGCAAGAGACTCCTGCGACATTCTACGGGAACGGCGCCGGGCCCACAGGGCGGTGGCCAGCCGTCGCATTTCGTGCTCTTCCCAGGACTCGCCCTCATCGAGTCGGGCGGGGGAGAGTTCCGGGCTGCCCACCGGATCGACGATGGCCAGGCGGAAGCCCAGCGCCGACGCCCACCGGATGAGATGGCTCATGGTGGGGTCGTCCGCGCAGGTCTCCCAGTCGGCCAGCGCCGTGGTGCTCACCTGGAGCTCGGCGGCCAGGGATCGCCGTCGCAGGCCGGCGTCGATCCGGGCGGAGCGGAGTAGGGTTGACAGGTCGTTGAGTTGCTGGCGTAGAGCTGCGTCCGCGTGCAGCGTCATCGCATACACTTACTGTCAAGATATTGATTACGCTGTCCGTCGTCGGCCTCGATGGTGCCCGGCATCGTGGTTGCTGCTCCTTGTGAGACTCATCAAGCCGCGTGCGACTAGTGCGTTATGCCCGATATCGCAGACTTTGACGCGCGGATCAGTGCCGCCTTCAGGGTACAGGAAATTCCCCAATGTGGCCCGGGCTGGGCGGTTGCCCTATCGACCGCTAGGGCTCAACGCGTTTCGGCGTTCGCCTGAAACAACCACCCGTATGCAAGTAGTCTGCTCGTCTCGGCCGAGCCCGATGCGCGGCCCGGTTGGTCGGCCCCTTCAGATTCGAGGCGGAAGCGCATGAAAAATCGCAGAACCCTACTTTTCGCCAGCGTCGCACTCGCCCTGACCGTAACTTATTCATGGGTTTACCACTCGAGCGTCCCTACTGGCATTGACACCAGCAGTGTAACTACGCAGGCGTAGAGTCCGTGGGACCTCGTCGACGCATGGCGTCGACGAGGTCGATGTGCGCCATGATCCATGTCTTGACGCGGAACCTGGATGTATATCAGTAGTTTGCGAAAATCGCGCTGACGGTTTACCGCCAAACTCGGAACTTCCGAGCCGGTCCTGACCTTGGGCGCAGTCGCGGCCGTCCGGTGGCCCTAGCCGCCGAACCGCCTTGCGAGATCACGCAGCCGTTCCACGGCCTGCGCCACCTGCTCCCCGGTGATGTTCAACCCCGACGCCGGGCCGCTGCCCAGCCGCTCGATCTGGGCTGCGGAGCGCAGGTATGCCGCGTGGGCGTGCTCTCGGCACGGCAGGCAGGTGACGCTCTCCGGCCGGGGTGACGTCATCGCGTACGGAACCTCGAGCCCGCACCCGGTGGTGACGACGCTCGGCGCGTCAGTAGCGCGGCCCAGCAGCGACGAGGCCAGATTGCGCATGGCCGGGCCCGACTCGATGACCTTCCGCTCCACGTGGATGTGCGGATCGGCCTCGTCCACGTCAGCGCTCCGCTCGGCTCGGTCCAGTGCTTCGGCGATCCGGTGTCGACCCGGACGCGATCCACGGCCGGCCACGGCTCGCAGTTCTCCCCATGCTGCCGAGTATGCCAGCGCCTCGGCCGGAATCGGTGGCGGCGAAAGGTTATCGAAACTTATCGAAACATTTGACGTCTGCAAAAGTGTATTAAAGGCCCTGGTCAGAGCTCATATCAACAACTGTATAACCAACGAATTTCAGGCAGGTTGTTGACTTCTGTCACGGCGCGGATACAGTCCCTCTCACCGGATTTTGCGAACGAGTTTCGGTATCGTTATCGGAAATCAGGGTCCTTATCTGCTGTCGAGCAAAGGGGTTCCCGCAATGAGGTTTCACCGTCTGGCCGCGGTCGGCGTCGCGCTCGCGACCGCTGTCACCGCCGCCGTCGCCGGGTCCGGCGCGGCCGGGGCGAGTTCGGACAAGTCCTCCGACTCGCTCCGGGCTCTCGCCTCGAGGATCGATCTGCGCGTCGGCACCGCTGTCGTCCCGTTCGACCTCGACAACCCGGACTATGCCAAGATCGCCGCCGACCAGTTCTCGGTGGTCACCCCCGGCAATGAGATGAAGTGGCAGGTCGTCGAGCCGACGCAGGGCACGTATGACTGGTCCGGCGGCGACCGGCTGGTCCAGTTCGCCCGGCAGAACCATCAGCTTGTGCGCGGTCACGTGCTGCTGTGGCACAACCAGCTGCCGGACTGGCTGACCGCCGGGGTCGCGGACGGCTCGATCAGTAATGCGCAGCTGCGTGACCTGCTCCACAAGCACGTCACCGATGAGGTGACGCACTTCAAGGGGCAGATCTGGCAGTGGGACGTCGCCAACGAGTTCTTCACCGACAGCAGCCCGTCGCAGCTCAACCCGAACGACTTCTGGATCTCGCACCTGGGCACCGGTGTGATCGCCGACGCCTTCCGCTGGGCCCACGAGGCCGACCCGAAGGCGCTGCTGTTCTACAACGACTACAACATCGCCGGTGAGGACGGCACCAACGCCAAGAGCGACGCCGCCTATGCCTTCGTCCAGCAGTTGATCGCCCAGGGTGTGCCGATCAACGGGGTCGGCGACCAGGGCCACCTGGACACCCAGTACGGCTTCCCGACGCAGATGACCAACGACCTGCAGCGCTTCGCCGACCTGGGACTGAAGACCGCCATCACCGAGGCCGACGTCCGCACCTTCGTGGACGCCCCGGCCACGCAGGTCCCGACCGACCACCTGGCCACGTTCGCGCAGCCGTATGAGTACTCGCAGATGCTCCAGGCGTGCCTGGCGGTCAAGCAGTGCATCTCGTTCACGGTCTGGGGCTTCGGCGACGCCGACTCGTGGATCCCGAGCTGGTTCAAGACCGAGGGCTACGCGAACCTGTACGACGTCAACCTCGCCCCGAAGCCCGCGCTGGCTGCCCTGCAGCAGGACCTGACCCTGGCCGCCCACGGCGCCGAGCGTCGGCGGTGAATCAGTAGGCTGACGCTGCCGGTGACGGGCTCGAGGGGGGTCTGGCGCCGCGGTGATCGTGCCGTCGTCCAGGACGGGTTCCGCGGTGGATGATCGTCAACCGATCATCCACCGCTTTCGTTTCCGAGCTCGTCCACGGCCTTTTCGCCGAGTTGGGGCCGCTCATCCGCTGCCGCCGGCTGCTCGCCGGTCTCGAACTGCCGCGCCTTACGCGCGACCAGCAGGAGCACGGCGGCGGCCGGCAGCTCGGCGACCGCCAGCAGCGCCAGCGAGACCGCGAGATCGGACCGGCTCGCGGCGGTGAGCATGTCGAACCAGCCGTCGATGACGAAGACCGGAGCCGCCAGCAGCGCCGCGGTGCGGGTCTGCCGGTGGCTGCGGCGCACCAGGTAGCCGGTCGCGGTGAGCCCGGCGACCTCGAACACGTCGAGGCCGGCCCACGTCAGCTGCCAGGTGTCGATGCCGGTCCAGGTGGTGTTCCAGTCCTGCGCCGGTCCCTGGTTCGGCAGCGCGGCACCCAGGTAGATGATCCAGGCCGACAGGCCCAGCGCCGCGATGAGGAGCGCTGTCCCCGTCGACCGTGCGCGCCGGTCGTCCGCCTCGGTGCCCATCAGCCAGCTCATCCATGACCGCACCGGTGAACACTAACCCACCGGGCGGGTCCGGCACCGGCCGCCATCGGTCGCCGGCGATGGGTTTGTCACCAAGCGAGCTCCCGATCTTCCTCATGGAACGTTCCGGTGGGCCCGTCCTCACCGATGGTCGCCAGGCGGACGACGACCTCGGCGCTCTGCTCGACCGGACGTCCGCCGGGGAACCCGGCCGTGAAGTCCGTGTCGGTGAACCCGGGCTCGACGGCGTTGACTTTGAATTCCGGCAGCGCCTTGGCGTACTGGACGGTGAGCATCGACACGGCTGCCTTGCTCGCCGCGTACACGATGAACGCGTTGTGTGACTCGTGACGATCGGGGTTCGTCACGGCCCAGAACGAGCCGAGCCCGCTGGAGACGTTCACCACGACCGGGTTGCCGGACTTGCGCAGCAGCGGGATCGCGGCCTGGGTCACGCGCACGACGCCGACGACGTTGGTCTCGAACACGGCGCGCGCGGCCTCGGCGCTGACGTCGCCGGCGCCGACGGTGACGCCTCCGACGCCTCCGATCCCGGCGTTGTTGACCAGGACGTCGAGCCGGCCTTCGCGCTCGTCGACGGTGCGCAGCGCGGCTTGTACCGAGGCGTCGTCGGTGACGTCCAGCTGGACGAAGCGAGCGCCGATGGCGGCGGCGGCCTGCTCGCCGCGCTCGACGTTGCGGGCGCCGAGGTAGACGGTGTGGCCCGCGCCGACCAGGCGACGGGCGGTTTCGCGTCCGATGCCCTTGTTGGCCCCGGTGATCAGTGTCACGGTCATTTTCCGGTCTCTCCTTGCTTGATCCGCCGAACCAGCGTGGGGATCCGTGCGGGTATCCATGTGGATCGGTGCGGACCATCCTGCGAGCACACGCCGTGTCGAGGGAGTTCCCCGGTGATCCTGGGGATGACAGGACCAGGCACGCGGGTAGGGACGTGTTTACGCTGTTCTCATGGCAGACACGAACGCCCTCGGCGAGTACCTGCGTGCCCGCCGTGAGCTGATCACCCCGGACAGCGTCGGCATCCCGCGCGTCGGCATCCGCCGGGTGGCCGGCTTGCGCCGGGAGGAAGTCGCGATGCTCGCCGGCATCAGCGCCGACTACTACCTGCGCCTGGAACAGGGCCGGGACCGCAACCCCTCGGTCCAGGTGCTCGAATCGCTCGCCGGCGTGCTCCAGCTCGACGAGGCGGCCACCGCCTACCTCATGAGCTTGGGCTGCGAGGTGCCCCGCCGCAGGCGGCGCCGGCCTCGCAAGGAGACCGTCGCACCCGGGATGGCCAACCTGCTGGCCGCACTCGCCCTGCCGGCGTTCGTCGAGGGCCGTTACTACGACGTCCTCGCGGCCAACCGCCTGGCGACGGCGCTCTCGCCACGGTTCCAGGCCGGTCGCAACCGTCTGCGTGACATGTTCCTGGACCCCGCCGAGCAGTCTTTCTATCCCGACTGGGAGCAGTCCACCGTCGCCTTGGTGGCGGGCTTCCGCGAGTCTGTCGGCACCGCCACCGACGATCCCCGGTTCATCGAGCTCGCCGGCGAACTCTCCCTGGCCAGCGAACGCTTCCGAACGCTGTGGGCGCGCCACGATGTCAAGACCTACCAAGGCGCCTCCGTCACGCTCGATCACCCGCAGCTCGGTGCCATGACCCTGAACCGCGAGAAGCTCGCCATCGGCGGAGCCTCCGGGCAGCTCCTCGTCCTCTACCACGCCGACCTCGGCAGTGACACCGCCGACAAGCTCAACCTGCTGGCATCGATTCAAGCCGATCCCCCCGAGCCGGCCTTCGCCGACAAGGTGACTGCTTGATGCAGCCGTAGGGGTGAGAGTGCGTCGTTGCAACGGCGTGTTGTGCCGTCGGAACGACGCATGGGCGCCACAGTCCTCCCATGATCTTCCGACGCCGGTTCACCGCCATCGTGCTAGCGCTGGTCGCCACGCTTCTGCTCACCGCGACGGGGACGCAGGCCGCCTCGGACACGGGGTTCTCGATCCCGTTCGCGGGAGCGCCGCGCTATCTGCCCTTGGCGCCGACGGAGCTGGCCGCCCCGGACCAGCTCCACCAGCCGATCGGTCAGCAGGCGGCTGACGCGCTCGCCGTGAAGCTGGGGCTGCGGAAGTCGGGCGCCTTCACCCGGCAGCAGTATCTGGAGTTCATCTCCGGCGGGGGCGTCGGCGGCGATCCCGCGGCTGCGGCTCTGGTGGACGAGAGTGTGAGGATCCTGACGAACACCACCGGGCACCCGCTGTACTCCTGCGTCGACGGCGTTCTCACCCCCACGGTCCTGGCCAGCTACGGCCTCTTCGTGACCCAGGACGGCTGGCTGGAGAGCCCGGCCTACGAGACCGCCCCGACGAGACTGGTCAACACGGTGATCGCGCCCGGCGGCTACATGGGCCGCTGGATGCGGGCCAACGGCGCGACCGACTCGCTGGTCATGCTCTACAGGTCGGCGTACCTGGTGGAAGCGCTGTACGGCTTCGTGGCACAGCAGATCTCCGGCAAGGCGCAGCTGGTGACGAATACGAAGGGGTCGACGTCGGTCGAGGTCGGGATGTCGATGGCCCCCGCACTGTGGCTGGTCAACTTCGCTCTCATCTACACGCTGAACCCGGCGCTCGCGGCGGAGATGCCCGCGCGGTGGGCCCCGATTCCCTCAACGGTGTCCGACGCGATCCTCGCGAGTTCCACCGGCCGGGTCCGCTACAGCGACTACGCGTCCTACCTTCACTGAGCGCATCCCGGGCGACAGCGGATCCAGGACGCTGGAACCTCGCCGGCTATTGAGCCCGCTGCCGAGCCCGCCGTGCGCAGGGCTACTTACGGCCGGCGGGCGCGGCCGGCGCGGGCGCGGCACAGCGCGGCGCGTCAGCCCCGGGACATCCGGGCCGCGATGCCGTCGAGCAGGCAGTCGAGACCGAACTCGAAGCGGGCCTGTTCGTCGGGGCGCGGCGCACCCTCGCGCAGGGAGCGCTCGTACAAGGGGTAGTCGCCGTTCGTGAGCAGCCAGGCCAGGCGGGCGGTGTTCGCGTCCCTGGCGTCGCGCGGCGACGTCCATCCCTCCGGGGCGCTCAGCCGGCGGCGCGTGACCTCGTCGTGGGTGCCGGCGCGGGTGTAGGCGGTGACCGCGCCGGTGATGTCCGTCATCTGCGCCAGGGTCAGGCCGAGGCCGTCCAGGGCGGCGAGGTTCTGTTCGGCGACGGCCAGGAACGCCGGGGTCGGGGCGAACAGGATCCGGCCGGGCAGGTCCGTCATCCAGGGGTGCTTCAGGATGACGCCGCGGAAGCGCATCGCCGAGGCGCGCAGCACGCGCCGCCAGTGCTCGGCGCCGTCGCCGGGTTTGTCGTCAGGATCGTCGCCGGGTCCGTCGCCGGCGAGTTCGCCGGGCTCCAGGAGCATCCCTTTGCGGACGGTGTCGAGCATCAGCTCTATGACGTCGTCCTTCCCTGACACGTACCGGTAGCAGGTCATCGCCGACACCCCGAGCTCGGTGGCGAGCCGCCGCATCGACACCGCGGTGAGGCCCTCGGCGTCGGCGATCCGCAGCGCCGCCTCGGCGATCATGACGTGGGTCAGCGCCGGCCGATGGGCCGGTGGCGACTGGGCCATCCGTTCCCAGACCGAGGGCGCGGCCGCCGTCGCCTCGGCGGCGTCTCGGGTGCTCATGTGTACAACGTTATCGTGGATTTACATCGTAAGCGAGAGTGCTTACAGTGTAAATCATGACCCTGAGCTCCGACCGCGCCACGCCCCTCGACGACGGGCCCGCGGATCCGAACCGCTGGCGCGCCCTGACCGTGTGCTTGGTCGCCGGCTTCATGACCCTGCTCGACGTCAGCATCGTGAACGTCGGGCTGCCGCAGATGCAGGCCGGGCTGCACGCCTCCCCGGCGGACGTGTCCTGGGTGCGTGCCGGCTACACCCTGACGTTCGGGCTGGTGCTGGTGCCCTCCGGGAAGCTCGGCGACGCCCTGGGCCGAAAACGCGTGTTCCTGCTCGGGCTCTTTCTGTTCACCGGGGTCAGCCTGCTGTGCGCGCTCTCGCCGACCGCGCAGTGGCTCGTCGTCGCCCGGCTGCTCCAGGGGGTGGCCGGCGGCCTGCTCAACCCGCAGATCATCGCGATGATCCAGCAGTTGTTCCGCGGCAACGAGCGCGGCAAGGCCTTCGGCCTCTACGGCGGCACCGTCGCCATCGCCACGGCGATCGGACCGCTGGCCGGCGGCCTGCTCATCGAGGCCGGCGGCTGGCGCTGGATGTTCGGCGTGAACCTCCCGATCGGCGTCGCGGGCCTGATCCTCGGTGTGTTCCTGGTGCCCGAGATCCCGTCGCGGCGCCGGGGCCGGGGCATGGACCTGGTCGGCGTGGCGCTCCTGGGCGGCGGCATCACCTCGATCATGCTGCCGCTCATCGAGCAGGAGCAGGGCGGCGCGGCGGTGCGCTGGTGGCTGCTCGGCCTCGCGGCGGCGCTGCTGGCCGCCTTCGTGCTCTGGGAACAGTGGTGGAAGGGGCGCGGCCTGGACCCGCTGATCGACCTCAGCCTGCTGCGGACGCCGTCCTTCGGCGCGAGCGGCCTGGTCGGGCTGGCCTACTTCGCCGGCTACCCCGGCGTGCTGTTCATCCTCTCCCTCTACCTCCAGCAGGGCCGCGCCTACTCGGCGCTGGCGGCCGGCGCGGCGGGGATGCCGTTCGCGGTGGGGTCCGCGATCAGCGCGGCGGTCAGCGGCCGGGCCGTCTACCGCATCGGCCGCGTCCTGGTGGTGGCCGGGCTGACCGCGGTCCTGGCCGGGCTGGTCCCGGCGGCGGTGATCATCGCGCACGACGACGGCGGCGCGGTCTGGGCGCGGCTGTTCGTCCCCCTGCTGGTCGCCGGCCTCGGCAGCGGCCTGGTCATCGGCCCGAACCAGACCCTGGCCCTGCAGTTCGTGCCGCCGGCCGGCAGCGGGACCGCGGCCGCGATGGTGCAGACCGGCCAGCGCATCGGCATGTCGATCGGCACCGCCGTGGCCGCCACGATGTTCTTCGGGCACCTCCAGGTCCGGCACCGGGACTACAGCGGCGCGGCGTCCCGCAGTCTCTACGGGGCCGCGGCGCTCGTCGCCGTCGCGCTGATCGCGGCGTCCGGGGACCTCGTCGCCGCGCGCAGGCTCCGGCGGCGGCCGATCCCGAGGCAGTCCCCGGACCCGCTCGGCGGCCGGACAAGCACGACGGTGATCAAAGGGTTGCGACCGAAGCCGGACGCGGGGGCCCTGAACGATCAGAGTTGATCAGGGCTTGTAAAAACCGGAACTTGACTGCATTTGAGGATCCTCATACGATGAAATATAGATCGATATTCCCATTCACCGCTGAATGGGGGCTCTATCCACTCCTGTCAAGCTGATATATCCAACCCGGTCGACATGCTGGCCAGACTTGCTGGACACGGTGGAATAGTGCGTCGCCGGCTCCCGGGCCGGGCGAAAGCGATCTTGCGAGTGCACCCACTCTCCCTGTTCTGAGACCCCGCGCGTCCGCCGCCTTTCCGACCCGGAAGCGGCGGATTCCGGGTTTCCGGCGGGGAGCCGCGACCAGATCATGGGGGCTTCGATGGGCACGGGTATCGGAATGCACGGAATCACTCTCCGGAACGACGAGCTGCGGTTCGTCCGCGCGCCGGTCTGCGAGGTGACCGACCGCCTGACGCGGTCACGCAAGGCCTGGCTGGCCGGCCGGTTGCAGACCGGCATCGGCCACGCCGAGGCGGCGTTCCGCACGAGCTGCGGACAGTGCCGCGAACCCTGCAGCGAATACGCGGGGCTGTGGCTGGCCATGCTGCTGTCCCAGATCCGCCGCGTCGAGCCGGCCGTCATGGTCCTGGACGCCGTCGATGGAGCCGCCACCGCGCACGGCGACCGGCGGCTGGCCGCGTCCGCGACGCTGGTCCGGGCCAAGGTGCAGGCGGCGGCGGGGCGTTTCGACACCGCGACCGCGCTGGCCGCCGCCGGACTGCGGGAGGCCGAGGAGGTCGGCCTGAAGTCCTGGACGCCGCTGGGGAACTTCGTGATCGCGCTGGCCGCCGTGCGGCAGGGCGATCTCGCCACGGCACTCCGCTACGCGCAGCGCATGGAGGAGGACGCGGTCTTCGGCCGCAAGATGCTGCCCCCGGGACAGGCGGCCTGGGCGATCCTGCAGATCTCCGAGGCGGAGCAGGGCAGCGAGAAGGTCGCGGCACGCGCCGCCGAACTCCTGGACTCCGGCTACGTCACACGGCAGCTGCTGATCTCCGAACCGGCGGCGGCGCCCTGGCTCGTGCGGCTGATGCTCAAGTCCGGCCAGCGCGGGCTGGCCCAGGAAGGCGTGCGGGCCGCGCGCCGCCTGGCCGCGGTGAACCCCGGCGTCCGTTCCACGGCGGCGGCCGCGCTGCACGCCCTGGCGTTGTACGAAGCGGACCTGGAGAAGCTGGCCGGAGCCGCCGAACTGCACGTCGACTGGTGGGCGCGGGCGTCAGCGGTCGAGGACGCCGGCGCGGTGCTGGCCGCCCGCAGCGGGGAGCGGGAGCGGGCCTCGTTGCTCCTGGAGGAGGCGCACGGCGCCTATGCCGAGATCGGCGCCCTGCGGGACGCCGCCCGCGTCAAGAGCCGACTCCGGGGGATCGACACCATCGTCCCGGCTCAGGACCAGGGACTGCCCGCGAGCGGCGTGGCCGGACTGACCCGGACCGAGTACGCCATCGCCAAGCTGGTCGCCGGCGGCCTGACCAACAGTCAGGCCGCCGAACAGTTGTATCTGTCCCGGCACACCGTCGCCTTCCACCTGCGGAAGATCTTCCGCAAGCTCGGCGTGGCCTCCCGCGTCCAGCTCGCGAGGCTGTGGACCGAACTGGACGCCGGCGGCGGGCTGGAGCCGGAAGCCGTCGTGTGACCTTCGCCGTCCGCGTAAGGAGCGACGCCCCGGCCGATGCCGCACCGGCCGGGGCGCCCGCGTGAGAAGGGACGCCTCCGGCCGGTGCGGCGGTAGCCGGATCAGCTGACGGACGGGACCGCCACGCGCTGGATGCCCAACCGCGGCTCCATGACCAGATGCAGGCCGGACGCGGCGTCGTAGAGGTCGTCGGCGTCGATCTGCACCCGGGAGCGGCCCCGGTCGCCGCCGGTGTTGGGCAGCCCGGCCTCGGCCCGCTGCTGTGCCTGCTCGGTCGCGCTGAGCAGGTCCTGGACCTTCGAGCGCCGGGCCGCCGCCTGCTCGACGGACTCGCGGATCGGCCGGTCGCCGAGGCCGGTGTCGTCCTTGGCCTCGCGCAGGTCGGTGATGCCGGAGGTGATCTCGCCGAACGCGAGGTCGGCGCCGCCGTCCAGCTCCTTGTGGTCCCGTGTCAGGGCTTTGGCCAGCTCGAAGTAGCGGTCCTTGCCGGCGTGCTTCTGGTAGAAGCCGGCCACGAGCGTGAACAGCCGCTCATAGGCGTTGCGGTAGCGGGACTCGTAGAACGCGTACGCCTCGGCCTCGCTGACGTCGCCGTTCTGGATCGACAGCACCGAGGCGGCGGAGAGCAGGCCGCTGTAGACGGCCAGGTGCACGCCGGTGGACAGCAGCGGGTCCAGGAAGCACGCCGCGTCGCCGACCAGGAAGTGGCCGGGACCGCAGAAACTGTCGGCCGCGTAGGAGAAGTCCTGCTCGACCCGCGCGCCCGGCCGGACCTTGCCGCCGGCCATCGCGTCGCGCACCGTCGGAGACTCCTGGACCAGCGCCGCGAGCATGTCGTCCAGCGAGGCGTAGTCCTTGCGCCGTTCGGTGAAGACCGACTTGTGGGTGACGAAGCCGACGCTGAACCGGTCGCCGCTCAGCGGGATGACCCAGTACCAGCCCTCCGGTGAGGAGATGACGTTGATGGCGCCGGCCGGGCTGTCCGGCAGCAGCTCGCCGCCGTCCCAGTACCCCCAGATCGCGACGTTGCGGAAGATCTCGGTGGCGCGGCGGTCGCGGAAGTGCTGGGCGCTGATCAGCCCGGCGCGGCCCGAGGCGTCGATGACGACGTCCGCGGTCGTGATCTTCGGTTCGCTGTCGCCGGGCCCCGACCACTGCACGCCGACCGCCCTGCCGTCCTCGAACACGACTCGCTTGACCTGCGCCTGCTGCACGATCTCGGCGCCGCAGTCGGCCGCGTGGTCCAGCAGCACCTTGTCGAAGTCGCTCCGGTCCACCTGCCAGGAGCGCACGTCGGGCCCGAACTGCGCGGTCCAGTCGATCGCCCAGTCGAGCTCCTGGCCCCAGCGCAGCAGCACACCGGTCTTGCGGGTGTATCCGCGGGCCTCGATCTTCTCCAGCGCGCCGACGTAGTCCAGCACGCCCCGGCACGAGTACGTGATCGACTCGCCGATGTGGTAGCGGGGGAACGTCTCGCGCTCCAGGAGCATGACCGAGACCCCGTTCTTGGCGAGTAGGGCGGCTGCGGTCGATCCGGCCGGACCGCCGCCCACGACGACTACTTCGGTCATCTCCCAAACACCATCCTTCTGTCAATGCGCCACAACCTTTTCCGAACGCTAGGCCCGCTGTGCGCCGCGGCACTATCCCCCATGTTGGTAGTGCTATTCCCAGGGCCTTTTCCTTACCAAGGTGGGGGATGGCGGCCGTCGTGGCAGGCGGCATACGGTGGCGAAAATCGAGTCCTGAGACCTCGTGGACCGCGGTGGCCGACGACGCGTTCCGCACAAGAGGGATGTTGTTCTTCGCGCTTCGGCGGACTCTGATGAGAGGAGAGTGTCATGCGACGCCACTTGTCCCGAATATGGGACGACACGGTGCTTGGACATTCCCGCGACACCGCACTTGTCGCGGGGGATGAAACGCTTTCTTACAGTGAGGTGGACCAGCGCGCCGACCGCCTGGCCAGGCTGCTCCTGGACCGCGGCGCCGGGCCGGGACGCCTGATCGCCTTGGTGCTGGGCCGCACGGCGGACATGGCGGTGGCCGTGCTCGCCGTCGCGAAGACCGGAGCCGCCTTCGTGCCCGTCGATCCCGACTACCCGGCCGAACGCGTCGCCCACATGCTGCGGGACGCGGCCCCGGTGCTGGTGTGCGCCAGCACCGCGACGGCCGGCAGCGTGCCGGCCGGCGTGCCGGTCCCGACGGTCGTCTTGGACGCGGCGCCGCACGCGCAGGCGCTGCGGACCGGCCCGGCCGGCGCCGTCACCGACGAGGAGCGCGGCGCGCCGCTGTCCGTGACCGATCTGGCCTACGTCATCTACACCTCCGGCTCGACCGGGCTTCCCAAGGGCGTGGCCGTCACCCACGCCGGGCTCGCGGGCCTGGCCGCGGCGAAGGTCGACGCGATGCACGTCGGCACCGACAGCCGCGTCCTGCAGTTCGCCTCGCCGAGCTTCGACGCCTACCTGACCGAGATCCTCGCGGCCTTCACGGCCGGCGCCGCGCTCGTGGTGCCGCCGGCCGGGATCCTGGCCGGCGACGTGCTGGCCGCGGTGCTGCGGGACAACGGCGTCACCCACGCGGTGCTGCCGCCGACCGCCGCCGGGACCGTCGCGCCCGAGGACGTCCCCGCGCTGCGCACCCTCGTCGTCGCCGGCGAGGCGCTGCCCGCCGCCCTGGTCGAACGCTGGGCGCCGCACGTCCGCCTGATCAACGCCTACGGCCCGACCGAGGCCACCGTCTGCGCCACCATGACCGGACCGCTGGCCGCCGGCGACACGGTCACCATCGGCACGCCGATCCCCGGCGTGACGGTGTACGTGCTCGACGACAGCCTCCAGCCGGTCCCGCCCGGCGAAATCGGCGAGCTGTACATCGCCGGCCCGGGACTGGCCCGCGGCTATCTGGGCCGGCCGGAGCTGACCGCGCAGCGGTTCGTCGCCGACCCGTTCTCCTCGGAGGGCACACGCATGTACCGCACCGGTGACCGCGCGTCGTGGCCCGCCGGCGGCGGCATCTTGTTCCACGGACGGGTCGACGACCAGATCAAGCTGCGCGGCTTCCGGATCGAACCGGGCGAGGTGGAGGCCGTCCTCGGCCGGCACCCGGAGGTGGCGCGCGCGGTCGCGGTGATGCGGAACGCCGCCTCCACCACGGGCGCCTACGGCCTCGACCACGGCGGCGGGCCGCAGCTGGTCGCCTACGTGGTCCCGGCCGACGGCAGCCGGCCGTCGCCGGCACAGCTGCGCGCGCACGCCGAGCGCTTCCTGCCCGAGCACATGGTGCCCGCGCTGTTCACCACCGTCGACGCCCTCCCGCTGCTGCCGAACGGCAAAGTCGACCGCGCCGCGCTGCCGGAGCCGGACGCCGCGGCGCACGCCGTCGGGCGCGGGCCCAGGACGCCGGCCGAGAAGGCGTTGTGCGCGATCTTCGCCGAGCTGTTCGGCGTCGAGGAGGTCGGTGTCGGGGCCGACTTCTTCGCCCTCGGCGGGACCAGCATCACCGCGATCGACGTGATCCTGCGGGCCCAGGAGTTCGGTCTGGACCTCACCCCGCGCAGCGTGATCGAGAACCCGACCATCGAGATGCTCGCCGCGGCCGCGGCGGACGGGAGCTGACATGACCGCCCGGCCCGTCGTCCAGCCGGACGACCTCGACCGCGTGGACCTGGCCTCGCCGATCCTGCACGCGGAGCACGACCTGGACGAGGTCTGGCGCCACCTGCGCGCGCACGACCCCGTGCACTGGCACCGGCCGGTGGACGACCGTCCCGGCTTCTGGGTGATCACCCGGCACGCCGACGTCCACCGGGTCTACCAGGACAAGGGCCACTTCACGACCGCCGGCGGCAACGCCCTGGCGACCCTGCTCACCGGCGGCGACTCGGCGTCCGGCACCATGCTGGCGGTCACCGACGGCCCGCGCCACCAGCAGGTCCGCAACGTCATGGCCCGCGGCCTGAACCCCCGCACCCTGGAGGCCGTCCGGCATTCGCTCCAGCAGACCGTGGACCGCCTGCTGAAGAACGCACTCGACCAGGGCGAGTGCGACGCGGCCCACGACGTGGCGGCCAACGTCCCGCTCGGCGCGATCTGCGACCTGCTGGAGATCCCCGAATCCGACCGCCGCCACCTGCTCGGCCTGACCTCGCACGCCTGGAGCACCGACCACGCCGACGAACCCGAGCAGCAGGCCTGGGTCGCCAAGAGCGAGATCCTGCTGTACTTCAGCAAGCTGGCCGAAAAGCGCCGCGGCGTCGAGTACGACGACATGGTGACCCTGCTGGCGAACTGCCGCATCAAGGGCGAGCCGCTCACCCCGACCGAGCTGATGGCGAACTGCTACGGCCTGATGATCGGCGGCGACGAGACCGGCCGCCACGCGATCACCGGCACCATCCTGGCGCTGATCGAGAACCCCGACCAGTGGCGCGCATTGAAGAACGGCGACGTCGACGTCAAGACGGCGACCGAGGAAGCGCTGCGCTGGACGGTGCCGTCGCTGCACGGCGGGCGCACGGCCACCGGCGACGTCGAGATCGGCGGCAGGCAGATCAAGGCCGGCGAGGTGGTGAGCGTCTGGATCTACTCGGCGAACCGCGACGAGGACGTCTTCGACGAGCCGGACCGCTTCGTCCTGGGACGGACGCCCAACAACCACTTCACCTTCGCCCACGGCGCGCACTACTGCCTGGGGCACTACCTCGGCCGGATGGAGGTGCACGCGGTGCTGGACGGACTGCGGCGCCTGGTCGGGGACATCGAGCAGATCGGTGAGGAGAAGTGGATCTACTCGAGCATCCTGCACGGCATGCACTCGCTGCCGGTGCGGATGACGGCGTGATGCGGCGGTGCGGTCGGTGCGCGAGATCGGAGGGAGACAGGGATGAACGTGTTCGACGATGCGGCGGCGCCCTGCATAGTGCTCGGCAACGAGGCGGGGGAGTACTCGTTGTGGCCGGCGGCCGGTGCGGCGCCGGGCGGATGGCGGAGGGTCTTCGGGCCGGCGGAGCGGCAGGTGTGTTTGACGCATGTCAGGCGGATCTGGACGGAGCCTGGGACGCCGTCGGCTTCGGCGGGTACATCCGGTTCGGCCGGGTCGGAGGGATTAGCCGGTTCGGCTGGATCAGCTGGGTCGACCGAATCGGCGTCCACGGCGGGTACAGCCGGTTCGACATCCGCGGCGGGCACCGGCGGCCCGCGGTGAACGACATGCCGGACGCTGAGGGCACGGTCGCGGTCGTCACCGGGGCGGCCCGGGGCATCGGCGCGGCCGTGGCCCTGCGCCTGGCGGCGGACCGGACCGCCGTCGCCGTCGTGGACCGCCGCGAGCGCGACACGGCCCGGACCGTCGCGGC